>JBJMII010000113.1:0-14548 GCA_045806925.1 Mycobacteriales bacterium | reverse complement strand
GCCCGGCGCCGCACCACCGGCGGCGCCGGGCTCGGCGGACCCGGGCCGGCCGGCGCCGCCCGCCGGGGCGCCCGGCCAGGCCGGGACCGCCGGCCCGCCCGGACCACCGGCCCCCGCACCACCGGCCTGACGTGTCTGGCGCGCCTGGCGCAGCAGCACGTCCCGCAGCTCCCGCGCCTGCTCGGCGCTGACCGCGTCCAGCACGGCCTCGTCTTTGCGCCCCCCGGTGGCGGCCGCGTCCACCCGTACGGACGCGATCCCGAGCACCCGCTGCAGCGCGGACGCCTGCACGTCGACCCCGCGGATCCGGTCGATCGGCACCACTGTCAGCGACCGGCTGACCAGCCCGCGCTCGACCACCAGCCGGCCGCTGTCCACCGCGTACGAGGTGCGCAGCCATTCGACCGCGCCGACCGCGCCGCTGGCCGCGACCAGCGCCAGCAGCACGCCGGCCAGCCCGAAGACCCGGAAGCCGCCCTGCAGCCCGAGCACGGCGACCAGCGGCACCACCAGCCCCCACTGCTTGCGCAGCGCGGACAGGGTGAGCACCCGGGCGAGCATGGTCCGTGGGTCGAGCCGGTGCCGCGGTGCGGCCGGCGGGGCGGCGGGCGGCGCCGGCCCGAGGCCCGGTGCGCTCACGTCGCCTCGTCCCGGACCGCGTTCGCGCGCAGCCCGAGGTCGTGCGCCACCGCCTGCGCGGTGGCCGCGTCCAGGTGCTCGATGCTGGTGGAGCCGGCGTGCGACGCGGTCCGGACGCTGATCGAGGCCAGCCCGAGCAGCTGCTGCAGCGGCCCGCGGGTGGTGTCCACGGTCTGGATCTTGCTGACCGGCACCACCCGCCAGGTCCGGCTCAGCCAGCCCTCCAGCGTGTAGACCGCGTCCGGGGTCACCTCCCACCGGTGCACCCGGTAGCGCCACACCGGCTCCACCACGACCGCCCCGAGCGCCAGCGGGACCAGCAGCCACCGGGCGGCCGCGAGCCCGACCTCGACGGCGCGCGGCACGTCGTCCGGCAGGAACGCGGACAGCCCGATCACCGTCGCCGCCACGACCACCGAGAAGAGCGCCCCCTGCGCGACCCAGAGCCACTGCGCGGCCGGGTCGATCCGGTGCGCCGGCGGCCGGAGCGGCACCGCTGTGGTCATCCACCGATCGTAGGGCCGGCTCAGGACGCGAAGGCGCGCACCGCCTCCCGGCAGAAGGCGGGCAGGTCGGCCGGCTTGCGGCTGGTGATGAGCGTCCAGCCCGCGGTGGCGTCCACGTGCACCGGCTCGTCCACCCAGCTCGCGCCGGCGTTGGTCAGGTCGGTGCGCAGGCTCGGCCACGAGGTCAGCGTCTTGCCCTCCACCGCGCCGGCCTCGATCAGCGTCCACGGCGCGTGGCAGATCGCCGCGACCGGCTTGCCGGCGTCGACGAACTCCCGCACCAGCGCCACCGCGGCCGGCCTGGTCCGCAGCTGGTCCGGGTTGGCCACCCCGCCGGGCAGCACCAGCCCGGCGAAGTCGTCCACCGCCACCTCGTCGACCGTCTGGTGGATCGGGAAGACGGCCGCCTTGTCCAGGTGGTTGAAGGCCTGCACCTTGCCCGGATCGGGGGCGACCAGCACCGGCGTTCCACCGTCCTGCTCGACGGCCTGCCACGGGTCGACGAGCTCGATCTGCTCGACCCCTTCGTTCGCCACCAGGAACGCGATCCGTCTGCCTGCGAGCTGTCCGGTCACCGGGGGCCACCTCCGGGTCGTCGTCGCGGTCGGGTCCTGGGTCGTTCGTGCAGATCCCCTACCCCGCCCGCCGTGCGTCACCCGAAGAACACCGCACCCGACGGACACCTCACCCGACGGACACCTCACCCGAAGAACACTTCGGCCTCGGCGTACCGCTCCAGCGGCACCGTCTTCAGCTCCGCGGTCGCCTCGGACAGCGGCACCCGGACGATGGCCGTGCCGCGCAGCGCGACCATCTGCCCGAACGCCCCGGCCTGCACGGCGTCGATCGCGGCCAGCCCGAAGCGGGTGGCCAGCACCCGGTCGAAGGCGGTCGGCGTGCCGCCGCGCTGCACGTGCCCGAGCACCACCGCACGGGACTCCTTGCCGGTGCGCCTCTCCACCTCCTCGGCCAGCTGCTGGCCGATGCCGCCGAGCCGGACGTGGCCGAAGGCGTCCACCTCGCCGGTGGCCAGCGCCATGCTGCCCTCCTTCGGCGTCGCGCCCTCGGCCACCACCAGGATCGGCGAGTAGTGCGTCTCGAAGCGGCGCTCCACCCAGTCGCAGACCGCGTCGAGGTCGAACGGCTGCTCCGGCAGCAGGATCACGTTCGCGCCGCCGGCCATCCCGGCGTGCAGTGCTATCCAGCCGGCGTGCCGGCCCATCACCTCGACCACCAGCGCGCGGTGGTGCGACTCGGCCGTGGTGTGCAGCCGGTCGATCGCCTCCATCGCGATGTTGACCGCGGTGTCGAAGCCGAAGGTGTAGTCGGTGGCGGCCAGGTCGTTGTCGATCGTCTTCGGCACGCCGACCACGTGCACACCGTCGTCGTGCAGCCGCCTGGCCACCCCGAGGGTGTCCTCGCCGCCGATGGCGATCAGCGCGTCCAGGCCCAGCTCGCCCAGCGTCGCCTCGATCTTCTCGACGCCGCCCGCCATCTTGTACGGGTTGGTGCGCGAGGTGCCGAGGATGGTCCCGCCCCGGGGCAGGATGCCGCGGACCTGCTGGATGCCCAGCGGCACGGTCTCGCCCTGCAGCGGGCCGCGCCAGCCGTCCCGGAAACCGAGGAACTCGTGCCCGTACTCGGACACGCCCTTGCGGACCACCGCCCGGATGACCGCGTTGAGCCCCGGGCAGTCCCCGCCTCCGGTGAGCACGCCGATCCGCATGGTCCGCCTCCAGTGAGCTCCCGGAATGGTCCGCCGCCTCGCCTGGGACGAAGCGTAGACCGGCCGCCACATCCGGCATCCCGGGCGTCGGTCGGCGCCGGGTCGCTCGCGCCGGCCGGATAGGTGGACTTTTCCTGACAACTTGTTGCCGGTCCGCGGCCGCGCCGGCCGTGCCACGATCGCGACGGATCGGAACGACCACGGGTCGCGGCCCGCAGGACCGGCACCGGGAGCGCTGAGTGGGACGATTCCTCCGGAGCGAGCGCGAGACGCTGGAGCGGCTGCTCCCCGGGCTGGACCAGAAGCTCGGCGGGATCGAGCTGGCGGTGCTCGAGCGCCCCGGAAGCCCGGGACCGGAGGTGTTCCGGGCGGCCGGCGGACCCGGCCTGCTGGTCCCGGGCGACCACGGCGGGCTCGGTGCCGGTGCGCTGGCCGCGGTCCGGGTGCAGCGGGCGGTCGGCGCGCGGTCGCCGTCGCTGGCGGTGGCGTCGACCATGCACCACTTCTCGGTCGCCGGCCTGGTCGAGGCCAGCCGGCACAGCACCGGCTTCGAGTGGATGATGCTGGAGGCGATCGCCGAGCGGCAGCTGCTGGTGGCCTCGGGCTTCGCCGAGGGCCGCTGCGGGCAGTCGGTGCTCAGCCCCACCATGCGCGCCGAGCGGCGGGGCGAGCGGATCGTGGTCAGCGGGTCGAAGAAGCCCTGCAGCCTGTCCCGGTCGATGGACCTGCTGACCGCCTCCGTCGCGGTGCCGGCGACCGGCGGCGGGCCGGCGCAGCTCGCGGTCGCGCTCATCCCCCGGGGCACGCCCGGGCTGCGGGTCGAGCCGTTCTGGGGCAGCCCCGTGCTCGCCGGCGCCGAGAGCGACGAGGTGATCCTCGACGAGGTCGAGCTGCTGCCGGACCTGGTGGTGGCCACCCGGAGCACCGCCGAGCGCCCGCTGGACGACCTGCAGGCCACCGGGTTCGGCTGGTTCGAGCTGCTGATCTCCGCCTCGTACCTGGGCGTCGCCAGCGCCCTGGTGGAGCGGGTCCTGGCCGCGGGCCGGGCCGACGCCGCGCTGCGCGCCGACGTGGCCGGCCAGGTGGACGCCGCGATGCTCGCCGTGGAGGGGGTCGCCCGCACCCTGGACGGCGGCGCGCCCGCGGACGAGGAGCTGCTCGCCTCGGCCCTGCTGGTGCGCTTCGCGGCGCAGGACACCATCGCCCGGGTCGTCCCCCGCTGCGTCGAGTCGCTCGGCGGCCTGGCCTACGTCGGCTCCGACGAGGTCGCGTACCTGGCCGGCGCGGCGGCGGCGCTCGGCTTCCACCCGCCGTCCCGCGCCCGCAGCGCGGCCCCGCTGTGCGACTTCTACGCCGGCCGGCCGCTCCGGGTGGCGTGACCCCAGGCCACCCGGAACCCCGCCGGCCCAGCCATCCGGAACCCCGCCGGCCCACCGACGCCCGAGGAGACCGCCCGCGATGCCCAGGCCCCGCACGATCCTGCTCACCGGCGCGACCGGCGTCGTCGGCACCGCGTTGCTGCCGGCCCTGCGGCAGCACGACGTCGTCTGCCTGGTCCACCGCAGCCCACCGCGGTCCGGCCGCGGCGTGCCCGGCGACGTCACCCGGCCGGGGCTCGGCTGGGACCGGGAGACCCGCTCGACGTTGCGCCGGGAGGTGGACGTGGTGGTCCACTGCGCCGCGGCCACCGACTTCTCCGCCGGGCCGGCGCAGACCGCGCTGATGAACGTCGCCGGCACCCGGCACGTCGCGGAGTTCGCCGTCGACGCGGGCGCCCGGCTGCACTACCTGAGCACCGCCTTCGTGGCCCGCCTGGACCGCCCGCGCGCCGACGGCGGCGACGCCCGGCTGGACCCGCGGGCTTACCTGGAGTCCAAGCTGGCCGCGGAGGACACCGTGCGGCAGGCGGGCCTCGCCGGCACGCTGGTACGGCCGTCGGTCGTCATCGGGGACAGCCGCACCGGGGAGATGGCCGCGTTCCAGGGCCTGCACGGCCTCGCGCTGGCGACGCTGCGCAACGCACTGCCCCTGGTCCCGCTCCCGGCCGGCAGCCGCATCGACATGGTCACCCAGGACGTGCTGGCCCGCTCGGTGGCAGCCCTCGTCGAGGCCGACGCCACCGGGGAGTTCTGGATCACCGCCGGCGAGCACGCGCTGACCGCCGAACGCATGGTGGAGCTCACCGTGCGGACCGGCCGGGCCCTCGGTCTCGCCGTCGACGCGCCCCGGCTGGTGGAGCCGGACATGGTCGAGCGGCTGGTCCGGCCGGTGTTCATCGAGCCGCTGCCGCTGCCGGTGCGCCGCCGGTTCGACGACATGCTCGTGCTCACCGCGCTGTTCGCGGCGGCGGACGGGTTCCCGTCCGACCTGGCCCGGGTGCCCGGCCTGCAGCCGATGCCGGCCGCGGAGCTGGCCACCGCGTACGCCCGGTCGGTCGAGTTCCTGGCCCGGGCCAAAGGCCTGGTCGAGGCCGGCACGGGCAGGGCGGCGTGACCGTCCCGGTGGCCAGCCGGCCGGCGGTGCTGCCGGAGGCCGTGCTGGCGGCGTACCGCCGGCACCTCAGCGGCGGCCGGGCCACCCTGGCGGAGCTGACCGGCTCGGCCATGGAGGTCCGGTCGGCCGGCAGCCTGGTGCACGACGCGGACGGCACGGCGTACCTGGACTGCGGCGGGTACGGCGTGTTCCTGCTCGGGCACCGGCATCCCCGGGTCGTCGCGGCGGTGGTCGACCAGGTCAACCGGCACCCGATGGCCACCCGGCTGCTGCTGGAGCCGGTGGCGGCGCAGGCCGCCGCGGCCCTGGCCGCCGTCGCCCCGCCCGGCCTGCACCGGGTGCACTTCACCAACTCGGGCGCGGAGGCCACCGAGGCCGCCATCAAGCTCGCCCGCCTGCACGGCCGGACCCAGCTGATCTCGGCGGTCGGCGGCTTCCACGGCAAGACCATGGGGGCGCTCAGCCTGACCGCGCGGTCGCTCTACCAGGACCCCTTCCGGCCGCTGCTGCCGGACGTCCGGCACGTGCCGTTCGGCGACGCCGGCGCCCTGGAGGTCGCGGTGCGGGCCGCCGCCGGGCGGGGCTGCGTGGTGCTCGAACCGGTCCAGGGCGAGGGGGGCGTCCGGATCCCGCCGCCCGGCTACCTGCGCGCCGCCGCGGCGCTGTGCCGACGGTACGGCGCGCTGCTGGTCCTGGACGAGGTGCAGAGCGGGCTGGGCCGGCTGGGCCACTGGTGGGGCGCCGACCGCGAGCAGGTCCGGCCGGACCTGCTGCTGGTCGGCAAGACCCTGTCCGGCGGGGTGATCCCGGTGGCGGCGGTGCTCAGCACCGACGCGGTCTACGAGCCGTTCGACCGCGACCCGTTCCTGCACAGCTCCACCTTCGCGGCCTCGCCGGTGGCGATGGCGGCGGCCCACGCCACCGTGGCGACGATCCGGGACGAGGGTCTGGTCGACCGGGCGGCCGAGCTCGGCCGCCGGCTTCGCGACGGCCTGCGGGCGGCGGCCGAGCGGCACGCGGACCGGCTGCCGTGCCAGGTCCGAGGGGCGGGTCTGCTGGTCGGGGTCGAGCTGCCGGACGAGGGCCGGGCCGGTCGGCTGGTGCTCGAGCTGATGGACCGGCAGGTGCTGGTCAACCACTCCCTCAACGCCCAGCGGGTGATCCGCTTCACGCCCCCGGCGGTGCTCACCGACGGCGAGCTCGACTGGGCCCTGACCGCCTTCGCCGACGCGGTCGCGGCCTGCGCCCGCCGCCGGGCCGGCTGACCGGAGAGGACGTCGCGCCCATGCCCACCGTCACGATCACCAGCCGGGTCCCGGACGCCGATGCCGGCCGGGTCTTCGCCCGCATCGCCGACTTCCCCGCCTACGCCCGCTACACCGAGGCGGTCCGGGACGTCCGGGTGGACCGTACCGACGGGGACACGGTGTCCTCGACCTGGAGCGTCAACTTCCGCAACGGCGTGCTGCGGTGGAGCGAGGTCGACCGCATCGACCCGGGCCGGCGGACGATCGACTTCGTCCAGACCGCGGGCGACTTCACCCACTTCGCCGGCAGCTGGCGGGTCACCGGCGACGGCTCCCGCGTCGAGGTGGTCTTCCGCGCGGACTTCGATCTCGGGATGCCGAGCCTGGCGGCGATGATCGACCCGATCGCCGAGGAGGCCCTCACCGACAACATGCGGCTGATCCTGCGCGGCCTGCTCGGTGCCGACGTCCAGATCACCGACGGCGGGGCGCTGGTCGCCGGCGGGCCGGCCTGAGGCGATGGCGGTGCCCGGCAGGTGGTGGATGCTCGCCGCGGTCTCCACCGCGACGTTCATGCTGCTGCTCGACGTGACGGTGATCAACGTCGCGCTGCCGGACATCCAGCGCAGCCTGCACGCCTCGTTCGCCGACCTGCAGTGGGTGATCGACGCGTACGCGCTCACCCTGGCCGCGTTCCTGCTCACCGCCGGCACCCTGGCCGACCAGCTGGGCCGGCGCCGGGTCTTCCTGGTCGGGCTCGCGGTCTTCACGCTCGCCTCGCTCGCCTGCGGCCTGGCCGGCTCCCCGCTGGTCCTCAACGCCGCCCGGGCGGTCGAGGGCGTCGGCGGGGCGGTGATGTACGCGGTGACGCCGGCGATGATCGCCCGCGACTTCCACGGCCGGCAGCGCGGCCTGGCGTTCGGCGTCTCCGGCGGCGTCACCGGCCTGGCGGTCGCCGTCGGCCCGCTGGTCGGCGGGGCGCTGACCGCGCTGAGCTGGCGCTGGGTCTTCCTGCTCAACGTGCCGGTCGGCGCCGCGGTGGCCGCCGTCACGCTGCTGCGGGTGGGCGAGTCCCGCGACCCGCGCCGGCGGCGGGTGGACCGGGCCGGCCAGGTGCTCTTCTCGCTCGCGCTGACCCTGCTCGTGCTCGGCCTCATCCGCGGGGAGGCCGAGGGCTGGACCAGCCCGCTCATCGTCGGGCTCCTGGTCGCCTCGCCGGTGCTGCTCGCGGCCTTCGTGCTGACCGAGCGGCGGGCCCGGGACCCGATGTTCGACCTGGCGCTGTTCCGGAACCGTTCCTTCGGCGGCCTGGCCGCCGCGACCCTGCTGGACAACGCGGCGATCACCGTGGCCATCCTGTTCCAGGTCCTGTACGTGCAGCTGATCCTCGGCTTCTCCGCGTTCGACACCGGCCTGCGCTACCTGCCGCTGACCGTGGTGGTCTTCCTGGCCGCGGCGGCCGCCGGCGCGGCCAGCGCCCGGGTGCCGGCCCGGCTGCTGGTCGGGACCGGCAGCGCGGCGCTCGGGCTCGGCCTGCTGGTCAGCAGCGGCCTCACGGTGCGGTCGGGCTGGACCGGCCTGCTGCCCGGCATGGTGCTCGCCGGGTTCGGCATCGGCGTGTTCAACCCGGCCCGGGCCGCCACCGCGGTCGCGCTGGTGCCGCTGGAGCGGGCCGGGATGTCCTCGGGCATCAGCGAGACGTTCCAGCAGGGCGGGGCCGCCGTCGGGGTGGCCGCGCTCGGCTCGCTGGCGCACGCCCGCATCCAGGACAGCGTGGCCGGCCAGCTGGCCGCGGGCGGCCGCTTCACCCCGGGCGAGGTCGACCGGCTGACCGGGCTGGTCTCCGCGGCCCGGTTCGCCGAGGCCGCGCAGGCGGTGCCGCCGGGGCAGCGACCGGACCTGCTGCTCGCGTCCCACCAGGCGTTCCTCGACGGGCTCGACGCGGTGTTGCGGTGCGGCGGCGTGCTGGCCCTGGCCGGCGCGCTGCTCGGGGTGCTGCTCATCCGCGGGCGGGACCTGCACCAGCAGCCGCCGACCGCGCTGCCGCCGGACGCCGCGCCGCTGGCCGGCGCCGTCCGGTCCGCCGGCGCCGTCCGGTCCGCCGACGCCCTCCGCTCCGCCGACGCCCTCCGCTCCGCCGGCGCCCTCCGCTCCGCCGACGCACCGTCGACGCACCGCCGTGAGAAGGGATACCGATGACCGGGACCGTCCACCCCCTGTCCGACGAGAGCAGCCCCGAGGCGCGCGCGTCCTGCCTGGCCGACCTGGTGCCGACCCGGCGCCGCGAGCGCATCTCGCCGCTGTCGCGCAAGCCGGCGGTGGCGAACATCGGCGACGTCTGGCACACCGCGGGCCACCGCGGGCCCGGCCAGCTGGTCGCGGTCGACCGGCCGGCGGACATCGACCCGACCGGGCCGACCTGCCGGCCGTACGCCGGCTGGGCCGCGCTGGTCGACGAGGCCGCCGCCGCGCTGTACGCGGCCGGCGTCCGGCCCTGGGACCGGGTCGCCATCCTCAAGCGCAACCACCTCGACGTCGCCCTGCTCGCCTGTGCCGCCGCTCGGCTGGGCGCGGTGCCGGCACAGCTGTCCGGCAGCTACGGGCCGGACGTCGCCGCCACGCTGCTGGCCCGGCTGGACCGGCCGTTCCTGGTCACCGACGCCGAGCACCGGGCCCGCTGCGGCATCGACCCCGACCTGGTCGCCCGGCTGACCGCCGGCACCGTCAGCGTCGACGACCCCGGCGACCGCACCGACCTGGTCCCGCTGGACAGCCTGCGCGGTGCGCCGCCGGCGCCGACCCGGTTGCGTGCCGGCGACGAGCCGATGGTCGTCACCCACACCTCCGGCACCACCGGCATACCCAAGCTCGTGGTCCACTGCGCCGACTCCGCGTACGCGCTGGCGCTGGTGGAGGCGGAGCGCTGGCCGCTGTTCGGGTTGCGCAAGGAGGACCGGGTGGCCTTCTGCGACCCCTTCAGCCACCAGCGGATGACCACCGGCCTGCTGGCGATGGCCACCGTCACGCCCACCCTGCTCGCGCTGTCCGAGCCGCGGGCCGCCGCCCTGGGCGAGCGACTGGCCCGCTACCGTCCGACCGTGGTGGAGACCCTGCCGAACGTCTACCTGCGCTGGGAGGCACTGGCCCGGGACACCGGCGCGTTCGCGGGGGTGCGGCTCTACATCAACTCCTTCGACGCGATCCACACCCGCACCATCCGGGCGTTCCTCGGCGCCAGCCGCCGCCGGCTGCCGGTCTGGGTGCAGTCATGGAGCCAGAGCGAGGCCGGCGCCATGGTCATCCGGCCGTACACCCGCCGCACGGTCCGCCGCCGCGGCCACCGGCCGCCGCCGACGCAGGTGCTCGGCTGGCCGATCCCGGGACTGTGCAGGGTGCGGACCGTCGACCCGGACAGCGGCCGCCGCACCCGGCTGGGCGAGCCGGGGCTGGTGCAGGTCAGCCAGCCCGGCCGCAGCCTCGGCTATGTCGGCGAGCAGCCCCGGCACGACCTCAAGCGGGACGGCGACTGGTGGAACACTGGTGACATGGGTGTGCTGAGCCGGCTCGGCGCCGTCCGGCTGCTGGACCGGGAGATCGACCGGATCGACGGCGCCAGCGGCCTGGAGATCGAGGACGTCCTGCTCGACCGGCTGCCGGAGACCACCGAGGTGGTCGTGCTGGCGGTCGCCGGCGGCCGGCCGGTCCCGGTCTACAGCACCGCGTCCGACCAGCCCGTCGACCCGCGGCGGTGGCGGCGCGCGACCGCCGGTCTGCCCGCCCTCGCCGAGCCGGTGCACATCGGCTGGGACGACTTCCCCCGTACCGGCACCTGGAAGATCCGCCGGGTCGAGCTGCGGCGGCGGCTGCTGCGCGACCGGGCGCCGGTCGGCATCGGCCGGTGGACCTGACCCGGTGAGCCGCTACCTGGTCTACACCGCGCCCGGCGGTGGTCACCTCTACCCCCTGGTCCGCACCGTCGAGGAGCTGCGCGAGCGGGGCCACCAGGTGGTGGTGTACGCCGAGGAGCGCAGCCTGCCGCTGCTGCGTGCCGCGGGCGTCCCCGCCGAGGCGATCGACCCGGCGATCGAGGCCCGCGAGGACGACACCTGGCGCGCCCGCACCCCGGTCACCGCGCTGCGCCGGTCGGTCCGGATGTACCTCGACCGCGCGCCGCACGAGGTCCGGGACATCCGCGCCGCGTTGGCCCGGCACACCCCGGACGGCGTGCTCGTGGACAACAACTGCTGGGGCGCCGCGGCCGCCCTGCACGGCTCGGGCGTGCGCTGGGCGCAGGCGGCCACCTTCCTGCTGCCGCTGGTCACGCCGGACGCGCCGCCGTTCGGGCTCGGCCTCAAGCCGTCCGGCGGCCGGCTGGCCCGGGTCCGGGACGCGGTGCTCCGCCGCTGCGCGCTGCCGGTCTTCGACCGGCTCCTGCCGCCCATCAACGCCCTGCGCCGGGACCTGGGCGCGCCGCCGGTGGCACACGTACCCGACCTGTACGTGCAGGCGCCGCTGGTGCTCAGCTACACCGCCCCGCCGCTGGAGTACCCGGGCCGCGAGCTGCCGCCGGCGGTCCGGATGGTGGGACCGGGCGACTGGGACCCGGCGGCCGGGCAGCCCGCGCCGGACTGGCTCGCCGGCCTGGGCCGACCCGTCGTCCTGGTCACCTGCTCCAGCCAGTTCCAGGACGACGCCAAGCTGGTCGAGGTCGCCCTCGACGCCCTGGCGGACGCGCCGTACGACGTCGTCGTCACCACCGCGTCGATCGGTCCCGAGCGGTTCCGCCCGCCGCCGAACGCGCACCTGCAGCAGTTCCTGCCGCACAGCGTCGTCCTCCCGTACGCCGCGGCGGTGGTCTGCCACGGTGGCATGGGCATCACCCAGAAGGCGCTGCTGGCCGGGGTGCCGGTGTGCGTCGTCCCGTTCGGCCGCGACCAGCTCGAGGTCGCCCGCCGGGTCGACGTGGCGGGGGCCGGCACCCGGCTGCCGGCCGTGCTGCTCAGCCGGCGGCGGCTGCGCGCGGCGGTGGAGCGGACGGTGGCCCGCCGGGCCGGAGCCCAGCGGGCCGGCCGGATGCTCGCCGCCGCCGGCGGCGCGCCGGCGGCCGCGGCCGCGCTGGAGGAGCTGACCCGCGACGGCGCCCGGACGGCCTGACCCGCGGGTACCGTGTCGGGGCGGCCGGCTCTCGGTGACGGTGTCTCAGGCGGTGGGGACGACGAGGTTCTTCTACGACTGCGAGTTCGTCGAGGACGGGGTGCGGGTGGACCTCGTCTCGATCGGGGTGGCGGACGAGGCGGGGCGGGAGTACTACGCGGTCTCCACCGAGTTCGACGGGTCGCGGGCGATCCCCTGGGTGCGCCGGCACGTGCTGGACAAGCTGCCCTCGCCGGCCGACCCGGCCTGGCGGTCCCGGGCCCGCATCCGGGACGAGCTGTACGAGTTCCTCACCGGGCCGGGTACCGCGGTCGAGCTCTGGGCCTGGTACGCCGCGTACGACCACGTCGCGCTCGCCCAGCTGTGGGGCGCGATGCCGGCGCTGCCGCGGGAGATCCCGCGCTTCACGCACGAGCTCGCCCAGCGCTGGGAGGACGCCGGCCGGCCGGCCCTGCCGGGTCCGTTCCCGGCCGCCGACCGGCACGACGCGCTCGCCGACGCCCGGCACAACCTGGCCCGCTGGCGGGCGATCGAGGCCGCCCGGGCCGGCCTCAGCTCGCCTTCTCGGTCGGCGCGCGGACCGGCCGGTTGACGTCGGTCAGCTCGGCCGCGTCCGGCAGCCCGATCTTGCCGCCGGCCGCGGCCTGCGCCTTGACCTTGGCCGCGTAGAGGTCGACGTACTCCTGGCCGGACAGCTGCATCAGCTCGTACATGATCTCGTCGGTCATCGACCGCTCCACGAACCGGTCGCCGGCCAGCCCGTCGTACCGGGAGAAGTCCAGCGGCGGCCCGAACCGGATCCCGATCCGGCGGATCCGCGGCAGCTTCTTGCCGATCGGCTGCACCTCCCGGGTGCCGATCATGGCCACCGGGATCACCGGGACCCGGGCCTCCAGCGCCATCCTGGCGATGCCGGTCTTGCCCCGGTAGAGCCGGCCGTCCGGGGACCGGGTGCCCTCCGGGTAGATGCCGAGCAGGTGTCCCTCGCCGAGGATCCGCTTGCCGGTCTCCAGCGCCGCCTTCGCCGCGGTGCCGCTGGCCCGGTCGATCGGGATCTGCCCGGCGCCGGCGAAGAACATCCGGGTCAGCCGGCCCTTCAGCCCGGTGCCGGTGAAGTACTCCTGCTTGGCCAGGAACGTCACCCGGCGCGGCACCGCCAGCGGCATGAAGATCGAGTCGGAGAACGACAGGTGGTTGCTGGCGATGATGGCGGCACCCTCGGCCGGGACGTGCTCCAGCCCCTCCACCCGCGGCCGGAACAGCAGCTTCAACCAGGGCCCGAGGAGCGCGTACTTCAGCATCCAGTACAGCACCGCGTCCTCCTTCGCTCAGCCCGGAGCCTACGGGCGCCCGGCACCGCACGACAACGAGGTCGTACCCGGACGGCCGGAGCGGCGGTCCCCGGGACGTGCGACGATGCTAGGACCGGCGGACAGGGAGGTGCGGCGTGGGCGTACTGCCCGGGGCGGAGCCGTACGCGGCGGACGGCGGACCGGTCGGCGTGCTGCTCAGCCACGGCTTCACCGGCTCGCCGCAGAGCCTGCGGCCGTGGGCCGAGCACCTGGCCGCGGCCGGCTACACGGTCCGGTTGCCGCGGCTGCCGGGGCACGGCACCCGCTGGCAGGACCTGAACGCGACACGCTGGCCGGACTGGTACGGCGAGCTGGAACGCGCCTTCGACGGCCTGCTCGGCCGGTGCGAGCAGGTCTTCGCCTGCGGGCTGTCGATGGGCGGCACGCTGGCGCTGCGGCTGGCCGAGCAGCGGGCCGCCGAGGTGGCCGGGCTGGTGCTGGTCAACCCGTCGCTCGGCACCGAGCGAAAGGACCTCAAACTGCTGGTGCCGGTGTTGCACCGGGTGGTCCCGTCGATGCCCGGCATCGCCTCGGACATCCGCAAGCCCGGCGAGCGGGAGCTGGCGTACGACCGGGTGCCGCTGCGCGCGCTGCACTCGCTGACCGGCCTGTGGAAGCTCGTGGTCGCCGACCTGGCCCGCGTCACCGCGCCGACCCTGCTCTACCGCAGCCGGGTGGACCACGTGGTGGAGCCGCTGTCCGGGCGGCTGCTGCGGGAGGGCGCGTCGTCCTGCGAAGTGGTCGAGCGGATCCTGGATCAGTCCTACCACGTGGCCACGCTGGACCACGACGCGCCGAGGATCTTCGACGGCACCGTGGAGTGGATCCGGCGGCACGCCTCGGCGACCGACCAGGCTGCCGGGCCGGCCCGGCCCGCCGGCGACTGAGGGCGGTCCGGGTGCCGGGCGAGGGCGGTCGGCGGGGACGCCGGGACAACGGGCTGGACGCGGCGGCGTTCGTCCCGCTGCTGGACGTCGACCCGCGGGTCGGTGAGCACCTGCTCGACGTGCTCGCCTCCGCCGGGGTGCCGGCGTTCCTGGAGCCGTCCGCGGACGTCGAGCCGTACACGCGGGCCCTGTCGCTGCCCAGCCCGCCGACCGACCGGCTGTGGGTGGACCGCGAGCAGCGCCGGGAAGCCCGGGAGATCGTCGACGCGGAGACCCCGCACGGCACCCGCCCCGAGCCGGCCGCCCGGGACGACGAGCCCTCCCGCGGGCTGAGCGACCTCGGCGAGGAACGGGCCTGGCGCGACATCGTCTCCGCCTGGGAAGCGCCCGCCGTCGAGCCGGTCCGTCCCCGCCGCCCCGGCCACCCGGCCCCGGGCGGTCCGGGCGCCGGCGGCCCGCCCGGCCGGGACCGCCCCGCCGGTCCCGGGGGTCCCCGGGCGCCGGGCCGTCCGGACGGCCCGGACGGGGCCGGGAGCGCCGGCGG
>JBJMII010000112.1:0-17777 GCA_045806925.1 Mycobacteriales bacterium | reverse complement strand
CGCGGTGGCTCCGAACGGCGGCACGGTCATCGCCGGCCGCATGATCCAGGGAGCGGCCGGCGCCACCATCCTGGCCTGCGGCATGAGCCTCCTCTCGATGGCCTCCTCGGGCGCCGCCCAGATGAAGGCCATCACGCTGTGGGGCGCGGCCTCGGCCGCGGGCGCCGCGATCGGCCCGCTCATCGGCGGCGTGCTCGTCGAGTCGACCGGCTGGCAGGGACTGTTCTGGATCGACGCCGCCATCGCGGCCGCGTGCGTCCCGCTCACGCTGGCCACCGTCCAGGAGTCGCGCGACCCGAACCGCCCGCGTTCCATCGACCTCCTCGGCACCGTGCTGATCGCCGTCATCCTCGTCCCGCTGGTGCTCGCGCTCAGCGAGGGCTCCGACTGGGGCTGGATCTCGGTGGCGACGATCGGCTGCCTGGTCGTCGCCGTGCTCGGCGCGGTCGGCTTCGTCGCGGTCGAGAAGAGGGTCACCGCGCCGCTGGTGGACCTGCGGCTGCTCCGCAACGTCGTGCTCGTCGGCGCGACGCTGGCGATCCTGCTCGTCGCCGGCGCGATCAACGCGCTCATGTACGTCCTCAGCCTCTACTTCCAGAATCCCGCCGGCTTCGGGATGACCGCCCTGCAGGCGGGGCTGGCGACGCTCCCGGCGGGGGCGGCGATGATCGCGGTCACGCCGCTGATCACCCCGGTCGCCGTGAAGCTCGGATCGGGCGCGGCGGTGGCGCTGGGATTCGGTCTCGCGACGGCGGCGTTCGCCGTACTGGCGTTCGTCGGCTCGTCCTGGACCTACGGGGCCTTCGTGCTCCCGCTGGCGGTGGTGGCGGTGGGACTCGGGCTGGCGAACGGCCCGGCGTCGTCGGCCTCGACCGCGTCGGTCTCGCCGGACGAGGTCGGGCAGGCCTCCGGCATCTCCAACATGGCCCGCTACATCGGCGGCTCGCTCGCGGTGGCGGCCGTCGCGACCGTCTCCGCCGTGGTCACCGACTCCCACCGCGCGGCCGGCGCGTCGACGGCGGATGCCCTCGCCGCCGGCCTCTCCCGCTCGGCGCTGCTGCTGGCGGTCATGTCGGCCGCCGGCGTCGTGCTCGCGCTGCTGGTCCGGCGTCACCGGATGACGAGGCAGGCCGCGCTCGACCGGGCCGCGGCCGCGGCGCTGACGGCGCACACGATCCCGACCGAGCCGTCGGCCCGCTCCTGACCGGTCGGTACTTCCGGTCCACCGTCAGGCGGGTGCCACCGACCGGCCGGCGGTCGAGCGCCGGGCGATCAGCTTGCCCGCCTCCCACAGGATCAGCAGCGCGACGGCCGGAACGAGCGCCCAGCCGAACTGCCCGAAGCTGATCGGGGTCGTGCCCAGCAGCCGGTTGAACACGTCCGTCTGCGTGACGAGCACGGCGAGCACGAACTCGACCAGCACGGCCCTGTTCATCACCTTGCTGTCGAACGTCTCCGTCGTGAACACGGTGCCGGTCTCGCTTCGGCACTCCAGCGCGGCCACGATCAGGCAGAGCGCGAAGGAGGTGAACGCGACGGACCTCGCGACCTCGAGGCTCCCGAACCGGGACGTCCCCAGCCCGATCAGCAGCAGGAGCCCGACGGCGATGGCCAGCCCGGCCAGCCCGACGGTGACGATCACGCTCCTGGTCAGCACCGACTGCCCGCGTGGCCGCGGGCGCAGCGACATGAGCCCCGGGCTCTCCCGGTCGAAGCCGAGCGCGAACCCGAACGCGGCGTTGACGACGAAGTGGATCCACAGCACCTGCGCCGGCGTGAACGGCTCGCCGGCGGCGATGTTGAACAGGCTCGCACCGAGGAAGGTCAAGACGAAGACGACGAGCAGCACCAGGACGAAACGGATGTACTTCGTCAGGTTGTCGTAGATCTTCCGGCCCTGCTCCACCGCGAAGACGATGGTGGAGAAGTTGTCGTCGGACAGCACCATCCGGCCCGCGTTCTTCGCCACGTCCGTACCGGAGCCCATGGCGATCCCGATGTCGGCCGCCTTGATGGCCGGGGCGTCGTTGACGCCGTCCCCGGTCATCGCCACGACGTCGCCCTTCTTCTTCAGCGTGTCGGCGAGCAGCACCTTGTGCTCCGGGGCGACCCGGCCCAGCACGCCGATCCGGTCGATGCGGGCCAGCCGCTCCGACTCCGGCAGGGCGGCGAAGTCGGCCCCGAGGATCGCCTCGCCGCCGATGCCGACCTGCTCGGCGATCGCCGAGCCGGTGATCACGTCGTCGCCGGTCACCATCCGGACCCGGATGTGGGCCGCCTGAGCGCTGGCCACGGCGGCCTTGGACTCGTCCCGGGGCGGGTCCACCATCCCGACCAGGCTGGTCATCCGCAGCTCGGTGACGCACCCCAGCAGGTCGCCGTGCGGGTCGAACGCGGCCGGGTCGATGTCCCTGGTCGCGGCCGCCATCACCCGGTGGCCGAGGCCCTCCATGCGCTCCATCTGCTCGCGGGCCCGCCGGCTCAGCTCCGCGTCCCAGGGGATGGTGCCGCCGGCGGACAGCGCGGTGGCCGCCCGCCCCATCACCGCGGGCGCCGCGCCCTTGACGAAGCACCGCACGACCGGCCGTCCCGCCGAGTCCACGGTCGAGTTGAAGGTCGCCATCAGCTTGTATGTCGGGTCGAACGGCAGGGTGGCCAGTCGGGGCAGCTGCTCCCGGGTGGCGTCGATGTCCAGGCCGGCCTTGTGCCCCAGCACCAGCAGGGCGCCCTCGGTCGGATCGCCGACGACGTGGCCGTCGACGAGCCGGGCGTCGCTCGCGACGACGTACGGCAGGATCGCCGCCTCGATGCCGGCAGCGCGCCCCGCGGCGTGGTGGACCTTGCCATCGAGGCCGTAGCCCATGCCGGAGACGGTGTAGCGGTCGGTGGGGGTCACCACGTCGACGGCGGTCATCTGGTTGAGCGTCAGCGTGCCGGTCTTGTCGGAGTTGATGGCGGAGGTGAAGCCGAGCGTCTCGACCGAGGGCAGGTCCTTCACGATCGCGTTGCGCTTGGCCAGGTCGATCCCGCCCAGTGACAGGATCGTCTGGGTGACCGTGGGCAGCGCCTCGGGGATGGCCGCGATGGCGAGCGAGACCGCGGCGATGAACAGGACGTCCCAGGCCTCGCCCCGGCTGCGGCCGAGGACGAACATCACGACCATGGTCAGGCCGGCCGCGGCCGCGATCCACAGCGTGAGCCGGTTCAGCTCCCTGGTGAGGGGGGACTCCTCCCGGGCCGTGCTGGACAGCATCCCGGAGATCTTGCCCAGCTCGGTGCCGGCGCCCGTGCCGGTGACGAGCAGCATGCCGCTGCCGTGCGTGACCGGGGTGTTCATGAAGGCCATGTCGGTCTGGTCGCCCGGGCCGAGCTCCCCGTCCGGCAGCGTGGTCGCGTCCTTCGCCGCCGGCGTGCTCTCCCCGGTCAGCGCGGACTCGTCGATCTGCAGGGCGCTGGCGGCGACGATGCGGCCGTCCGCGGGCACCTGCTCGCCGGCGGACAGGAGCACGACGTCCCCGGCGACCAGCTGCTCCGCGGGGAGCTGCGCCTCGGTCCCGTCCCGCCGCACCCGCGCGGTCGCCTTGACCATCGACTTGAGCGCGTTCATCGCGCTCTCCGCCTTGCCCTCCTGCCGCAGCCCCACCACCGCGTTGAGGACGGTCAGCGCGACCAGGAGGGCCGCCGTACCCCACTCCTGGATCACCAGTGAGACCACCGCGGTGGCGACGAGGATGATCTGCATGTAGTTGCGGTACTGCTCCAGGAACCGCAGCCAGCCCGGCCTCGGCTTCTCCTCGGGCAGCGCGTTGGGGCCGTTCCGGGCCAGCCTCGTCCCGGCCTCTCCGGTCGAGAGCCCGACCGCCGGGTCGACACCCAGCGCCGCGGCAGTCTCCTCGGGGGTCCGTGAGTACCAGTTCGCGCCGGCGGTCTCGCGGTGCCCGGGGACGTCGACTTGCACGCCCATTGTCACGGTCTCCGATCGCCCTCGGCCGGTGCTTCGGTTGCCGAGGCCGAGGCCGAGGCCGCGGCCGCGGCCTCGGGGGACTTGGCCGCTTTCCGGCCCGACCGGCCTCGCCGCTGCCGGTGACCGTCGGCCTGGTACGGATCGGCCTGCGCGCCCTTCGGTGCCTGGGCCTCGAGCTCGGCCTTGGCGGCGAGCAACTGCTGCCGCTGGGCCTCGCTGACCCTGGGGTACTCCGGGCCGATGTCGATGAGCGTGTGGGCGAGCACGGCCGCCGCGCAGATCCGCGCGAACCACTTGCGGTCCGCCGGTATGACGTACCAGGGTGCCCACTCGGTGCTGGTCGCGCTCAGCATCTCCGAGAACGCCACCTGGTAGTCGTCCCACCGCAGCCGCTCCCGGGCGTCGGCGGAGGAGAACTTCCAGTTCTTCTCCGGGAGGTCGATCCGCTTGAGGAAGCGGGTCCGCTGCTCCTCCTTCGACAGGTTGAGGAAGAGCTTCACCAGCCGGAACCCGTTGTCGGACAGGTACCGCTCCCAGTTGTTGATGTCCCGGTACCGGCGGGCCCAGAAGTCGTCGCCCTTGACCCCCACCGGGAGCCGCTGCCGGTCGAGGACCTCGGGATGCACGCGCACCACCAGGACCTCCTCGTAGTGGGACCGGTTGAAGATCCCGATCTCCCCCCGGGCGGGCAGTCGGCAGGCGTAGCGCCAGAGGAAGTCGTGGTCCAGCTCCTCGGCCGAGGGCACCTTGAAGCCGCTGACCCGCACACCCTGCGGGTTCACCCCGCTCATGACGTGCCGGATGGTCCCGTCCTTGCCTCCGGCGTCCAGTGCCTGCAGGCAGACCAGCACGCCGTAGCGGTCCTGGGCGGCCAGCCGGGACTGGTGGTCGGCGAGCATCGCGATCCCGGTCTGAAGCAGCTCGGCGCCGTCCTTCTTCTTGACCAGGCCGGCCTTCCAGGCCGGGTCGAAGTGCTTGGCCAGGTGCACCCGGGATCCGGGCCTGACCCGCAGCGGCTCGATGAGCTCCGCGATGCGCTCCGCCCTCACGTCGGCCATCGGGATCAGTCGTCCCGGAGAGCGCCACCGTGCACGGCGATCGCGTAGATGACCAGGACATCGAGAACGATCAGCGCGACGGAGGCGAACGGGTACGCCGGAATGAACACGACGTTCGCGATCATGCTGACCCACGCCATCACGATGCCCACGACACGCGCCCACATCCGGCCCGCCAGCAGACCGAAGGCGGCGACGGCCCCGAGCAGACCCAGGCCGAGGTGGAACCAGCCCCAGACGCTGTAGTCGACGTTCACCGCCAGCCGGTCCGTACCGACCGGGTAGGTGTCGCTGTTCAGGAGCGCGATGAGACCGTCGATGATCTGGAACGCCGCCGCCATGAACAGGACCGTCACGGCGAAGTCCGCCCATCCGGCCTGCGCGCGCCGGGCCTCCGGCAGCATGCCCGCCCGCGCCTCGTACGCCCGCTCCTCGGCGCGGGTCGCCTGCGACCTCTGCCAGGCGAACGACTCCGTCCCCGGTGTCTCGGTCATGGATTCCTCCCGGCAGCCAGCTGAGCAGATGTGTGGAGTCCCCGGGTCGCCCCGTCCGGCCGCGGGGCGGACGGAGCGACCCGGGCTGCGGCGAGCACCGCCGCCGGATCAGCGGCGGGACACGCGGCGGGCGGTACGCCGACCGGTGCGGCGGGCGACTCGGCGGGATCCGAACATGGTTACCTCCTCGGCAGCAGGATCGGTCAGGGCCGGATCGGTCAGGGCGCGGACACCGACGACCGCTCGAGGGCGTGGAACTCCTGCGCCTCCGCGGCCGTGAGCAACCCGATCTCGACCAGGTCGAGGGGGCTGATGAAGCCGTCGCTGATGCGGAACCCGCCGGCGCGCGCGATCGCGTCCCGCAGCGGCACCGCCCAGTGGTGCTCCAGCAGGATCAGCGCGGCGGCGGAGTCGTCCGGGATCTCGGCCAGCACGTCCCAGGCGTCCGCATCGGAGAAGACGGAGATGCCGTCCGCGGCCTCCTCCGCTCCCCGTACGGCGCCGGCCTCGAAGCCCTCCTCGCCGTCGATGCCCAGGCCGACGAGCGCGCCGACCTTGCTGCCGAGCTCGACCGCCTCCTCGGTGCTGAGGTTGCTCAGGTGCTCGACCTCGATCCCGCCCTCGGCGTCCTTGTACACGGCCAGGGCGTCGATGACCCGCACCGTGTCCGTCTCCCGCAGCCGCTCCAGCTCGCGGATGACCTCCCCGTGGAAGTGGGGGTGGGAGAACCCCAGCACCAACAACTGGACCGGTCCGATCGCCATCGCGGACCCCTTCCCCTCGTGGAGGGCCGATCCTCCGCCGGCGACACCCGGGACCACGTCGTCCGCGGTGGATGACTCCGCGCCGGAACGGCTCTCGGAACGGCTCTCAGACCCCGGCCTGGGCGGGCACCCTCCCCTCCTTGATGGCGCGCAGCAGCGCCGCGTGGTCCCGCTCGGTCAGGTCGGCGTACGTCTCCGCGAACCGGACGATCGCGCGGTCGAAGGCGTCCGACGACCCCAGGTACGCGGCCAGCGCGATGCGGTCCCCGGAGCGCGCGTGCGCCCGGGCCAGCGTCCAGCCGCAGAACCGGCCGTACGCGGTGAGTCCGTCCGGCACCATCCTGGTGATGTCGAACGAGCCCTTCCCGTCCCGCAGCTGGCGGACGTAGAAGTCGCGCTGGTTCCCGTCGATGCCGGTCGTCCGGTCCCAGCCCAGGAAGATGTCGCTGGAGGCCTGCATCAGACGCTGGCCGGCGACCACCCGCTCCCCCGAGTTCGGGTGCCCGCTCGGTCCGAGGAAGCGTTCCAGCACCGAGGGCTGCGCCTCCTTCGCCTGCAGGATGAGCGGGTCCTGCGCATCCCGGCCGACGAGGAGGAGGATCCAGCAGCGAGTCCCGACGCTGCCCACCCCGACCACCTTCCGGGCCATGTCCACCACCTGGAAGCGCCCGAGCAGGGCGCGCCGCTCGGGAAGCAGGCTCTCCGCGTAGCTGGCGACCAGGTCGGCGAGGCCGTGCTCCAGCCGGTGCCGCTGGTCGTCCGGCAGCAGGTCGACGAGCCGCTCGAGCACCGGCGGCTGCCGGACGAACTGCGGCCGCCCGTCGACCAGCTGCGTCAGCTTCTCGGCCGCCTGCAGGTTGGTGCGCGCGGCGGCCTTCGCGATCTCCCGCTCCCCGCGCCGGACCCTTCTCTTCTGGTCCGCGCTGCGAGCGATGGTCTGCAGCTGCCGCACGATCTCGTCCGCTTCGAGCTTCGCGTACCAGACGTCCAGCGTCCGCATCCCGGCGAACTCCCGCATCGCCAGCCGGTACCGCCCGACCGTGCCGAGCACCGCCCCCTCCCGCTCCTGGGTGGAGAACCCGCGCTCCCGGCCCGCCACCGCGATGCTGGCGGCCAGCCGCTTGACGTCCCACTCCCAGGGACCGGGCAGCGTCTCGTCGAAGTCGTTGACGTCGAAGACCAGCCGGCGCTCCGGGCTCGAGTACAGACCGAAGTTCAGCAGGTGGGCATCGCCGCAGGCCTGGACGGTGATCCCGGAGACCGGCGTCCGGGCCAGGTCTGCCGCCATCCCGAGCGCCGCTCCCCGGAAGAAGGCGAACGGCGAGGAGGCCATCCGTCCGTGCCGGATGGGTACCAGCCCGGGCTCGCGGGACTCGGCCTGGCTGTCCAGCAGGGCGACCGGGTCCGGCCGCTGCCCGTCGGGAGGCAGGTCGGCGTGGGCGGAGCGGGGAACCGATGCCCGGGCCTGCCGCCCGACCGCGGCGCTCTGCTCAGGCGTCGAGTGAACTGGTCCCGTCATGACCATGGAGCCCTCCTCGACCTGGTCGGCGGGCATCGGGAGTCGATGAGGCAGTCTGTGCCGGCCTGACCAGGCGCCCTTCCTCCGGTACGGATGAGGCGGCAGCGCGGCCGGAGGCCCGGTCGTCCGGCCGGGACGATACGGGTCGATCCCGCGGGCCCTAACCTGCGGTCGGCCGGCGAGCAGGGCCAGCCGATCGCGGGTGAGGAGCGGACAGTGGCGAAGCACGGCGCGGGCGTCCCGCTGCTCCTGCTGGACGTCGCGGTCGGGGCGGCGGCGGTCGGGCTCACCGGACTCGACCGCTGCCGGGACGAGATCTCGGCGAGAGCCGGTGCCGCGGCGGCGCCGGCACAGCAGGCCCTGCGCCGGGCAGCGGGACGGGTGCCGACCGACCGGGCCCGGCGACTGCGGGTGCAGGGCCGGGCGAGGCGGCTGGCCGTCGGCACGGCCGTCCACAAGCGACTGTCCGGCACGCTGCCACGGCTGCTCGACGGCGTGCTGGACCAGCTGGATCTGACCGCACTGGTGGAGCGCCGGGTGGACCTCGACCGACTGGCCCGTCGCCTCGACGTCGACGCGGTGGCGACCCGCCTCGACGTCGACGCGGTCGCGACCCGCCTCGACCTGGACGCCGTCGTCGCGCGACTCGATCTGATCGGGCTCGCCGGGCAGGTGGTCGACGGCATCGACCTGCCCCGCATCATCCGCGACTCGACCGGTTCGGTCGCATCGGAGGGAATTGCCGGAGTACGGGTGCAGAGTGCCGACGCGGACCAGGCGGTCGCGCACTTCGTCGACCGGGTCCTGCGCCGCCGGGTCCACCCGGTCCCGCCGCCGACCGCCCCGGACGGAGTGGCACCGAGACCACGGCCCGAGGTGCTCCCGACCGAAATGTCTGTTGTGGACGGTGCTGTGCCGTGACCTCGCCGACCCAGCAGAACGTGGGCCCGACGCGCCCCCCGACTGCGGTACCCGTGCTGGCGCGGCCGTTCCAAGGCACGCCTGCGGGCCTGGTCAGCCGCCTGCTGGCCAACACGGTCGACTTCTGCGTGGTCGCCGCGGCACTGGCCACGGGCTACCTGGGGCTGGCGGCGTTGCGCTTCCTCTGGAACAGCAGGACGTTCACCGCGCCACGGCCGTCCTTCGCGGCCCTCCTGCTCGTCGGCGGCTCCCTGATGGTGCTCTACCTGACCGTCTGCTGGGCCGTGGCGGGCCGCACCTATGGCTGCCACCTGCTCGGCCTCCGGGTGGCCGCCAGCTCCGGCCGGCGGCTCCCGGCGGTCCGAGCGCTGGCCCGCGCGCTCTTGTGCGTGGCGTTCCCGATCGGCATCTTCTGGATCCCGCTGAACGGCACCAACCGTGCCGTACACGACGTCGTGCTGCGCAGTTCGGTCGTCTATGACTGGTCACCAGCGCGGCTTCTGCTGTAGTTCCGGCCGCGCCGGTCGGTTCCTCCAGGCTGGCCCCATCTGTCAGCTGCCCAGCTGCCCAGCTGTGCACCGGGGCCCCGACCTGCTGCCGGCTCGGGGTGGTGCGGCACACGCGCGCAGGGCATAGGCTACGATGCGTAAGCGGTAACCTGGAAAATCCGCACGTGATGGACGTCCGCAGAGTGACGCCCCGGGCCTCGACATCCCATACGACGCCGATGGGTTGCAGCTCCGTCCCTCGTGGACGTCGGCAGGTCGTCGCGCCGGCCTGCCCTCGGCCGTCCCAGACGGCTGCGGCGCCAACCCTTGACACGCCTGGGAGATGGGAGCGACACACCGGCGACGATGGCCGGCGGGACCGACGAGCGGGGCGTGAGACCTTCTCCACCGCTGCGGACTGAGCCCGGCTGAGATCGTCGCCGCATCATGGTTCCCACGTCAAGCAGAGGGGTGGGAGATGGACAGGATCGCGGCCTCGCGCAGCGTCGCACGATCCTCCGGTACGCCCCCCGGCACGTCCGGGGGGCGATCGCTCGCTCTCGCCGGGGAGGCCTCGGCAGTGCCCGCGGGCGGACGGGCGGCCAGGATCAGGCCGCCGCAGATCCGGCGGGCTGCCATCGTTCGGCACCAGCTGCTGGATCGCTTCACCGCCGGCGGCAACGACGCGCGGCTCGTACTCGTCGCCGCACCTCCCGGGTACGGGAAGACCACCGCCCTGAGCCAGTGGGCGAAGGCGGACCATCGGCCGGCCGGCTGGATCCAGCTGGACGAGGCGGACAACGACCCGATGACTCTCGTCCGGGACATCGCGTCGGCGGCCGCCGACGCACACGGATCGGGTCACCAGCTGCCGCCTGCCCTCGCCGCGATCGAGGACGCCGATGCGGGCCGGGCCGTCCCGGAACTGATGGAGTTCCTGCGGGCCATGGACGAGCCGGCGCTGCTCGTGCTGGATGACCTCGACCGCATCCGGCGGAGCGCCGCGCTGGACGTGGTCGTCTCGGTGGCGGCGAACCTGCCGGCCGGCTGGCAGGTCGCCGCGGCCAGCCAGCGCCGCTCCCGGCTGCGGATCGGCCGGCTACGGAGCCAGGGACGACTCGTCGAGTTCGGGCCGAAGGACCTGGCGTTCAGCGCCGACGAGGCGCGGGAGCTGCTGGGCGGGCTCGGCGATCTCCCGGACCAGGCGGTGCAGGCGATCCTGGCGCACACCGAGGGCTGGCCCGCCGGCGTCTACCTGGCGGCCCTGTCGATGGCGGCTCGACCCGACCCGGCGGCGGCCGCCGGCGAGATCGCCGGCGACAGCCGGTACATCGTCGACTACTTCCGGGAGGAGATCCTCACCCGGGCGTCCGCGGATACCGTCCGGTTCCTGCTCCGCACCTCCATGCTGGACCGGTTCTGCGGATCGCTGTGCGACGCCGTTCTCGACACCACCGGCTCGGCCGCGTGGCTGCGTGAGATCGAGGCGCTGAACCTGTTCATCGTGCCGCAGGACAACCAGGGCGAGTGGTACCGGTACCACCGGCTGTTCGCGGAGATGCTGCGGTCGGAGCTCCGCCGGCGTGAACCCGGGGAGGAGTTCAGGATACGGCGCCGAGCGTCGGCGTGGTACGAGACGCAGGGCAGCCCGGAGGAAGCGATCAGGTACGCGATCGGGGCCCGCGACGACGCCCGGGCCGCGCGTCTCATCACCGCTCACACCCGGGAGCTCAACCGCGCTGGCAAGATGGCCCAGGTCCGGAGCTGGCTCGAGGCCGTCGACGAGGACATGATCCGGTCCTACCCACCGCTCGCCGCGATGGCGACGTGGATCTGGGCAATGACCGGCGACGCTCCTCGGGCGCAGTGGTCGCTCCGGGTCGCGGAGTCCGGGTCCTTCGACGGCCCGCTCCCGGACGGGAGCGCGTCGCTGGAGTCGGCCGTCCTGCGCGCCCGCGCCGCTCTCGCCCCCTACGGGATCGACGCCATGCGTGCCGACGGCCGGCGTGCGGTCGCGTTGGAGCCGCCCGGAAGCCCCTACCACACCACCGCGGCGATGCTGTACGGCTGCGCTTGCGCCCTGGCCGGCGAACGCGACGAGGCGGTGAAGGAACTCGAGCGGGCCGGCCGGCTCGGGCGGGAGATCGCGTCGCCCGGCGCCTCCATGGCGCTCGCCCAGCGCGCTCTGCTCGCCGCTGACGAGGGTGACTGGGCGACGGCGGCCGCCTGCGCCGAGGACTCCCGCAGGTTGGTCGACTCAGCCGGCCTGCAGACGTCGCTGACCAGCCTGACGACCTACCTCGCCGGCGCGAGGGTGGCGCTGCACCGCGGAGACTCACAGGCGGCCCTGACGAACACCGTCAGCGCGCAGCGGCTCTACCGGCAGCCTTCGCCGGTGGCGTTTCCCTGGTGGGCGGCGCAGACGGCGATCGTGCTCGGCCGGATCCTCCTCGACCTCGGCGACGAGCCGGCCGCTCGGGTCAAGGCGACCGAGGCCGACCGCCACCTCGCCCTGCTGCTGGTCGAAGGCGTGCTCCGCGACCAGCTTCAGCGCCTGCTGGCCGACCTCCAGCGGACGCGGATGCGGACCGACGCGATGAACGGGCACCGGCTGACCGCGGCGGAGAGCAGGATCCTGCCGCTGCTGCAGACCCACCTCTCGCTCGGGGAGATAGCCCACCAACTGGCCATCTCGAGGAACACCGTGAAGACCCAGGTGGCGGCGATCTACCGGAAGCTGGAGGCGACGAATCGAACGGAAGCGGTGCGGAAGGGCATCTATATCGGCCTCCTGCACGTCTGATCCGGACCGACCCTCACCCGACCTCGGCCCGGAGCCGTCACTTCGGAGAGGGCCTCATCCAGCCCGGATGAAGCAGGGACGAGACCGCGGCGCCGTACCGGACCCATGCCCGCACTTCGATATCGGACCAAGCTGCGATTTGCTCCCTAGCATTCGGGCCGGGTCAATCACCCAAGGTGGGCGATGACCGGGCCGGCATATCGGCCCACACTTCGCGGTAGGACTGTCGCACCCCACAGTCCGTGGCAGGACTGGCGCAGAAAGCAGCCCGGGTCGGGGGACACATGGGCATACAGGACACCGCTCACGGGCATTCTCGACCGAGGGCGCCGACGGGGCCGACCGGCGATCCGCTCATGCTGGCGAAGCTCGACATGCCCCAGCTGCCTCCGGCGGCACTGCTACGGCCACGGCTGCAGGAACGGATCACGACCGGAGTCCTCGGCCCGCTCACCTTCGTCTGTGCGCCACCAGGGGCAGGCAAGACGACGCTGATGCTGTCCTGGGTGTCCGCCGAAGTGGCGCCCGGACCGGTCGCCTGGTTGAACCTGGACGCGCTGGACCGGCAACCCGGCATCTTCTGGTCCTACTTCCTGGCCGGACTGGCCCGGGCGGGGGTGCCCACGTCGAGGGTGGCAGCGCCGGCCCATCCGTACCGGCTCGAGCCGTCCTTCCTGTGGAACCTGTCGGCGACCCTCTACCAGCGGCCCGAACCGGTGGTGGTGGTACTCGACGATGCCGACGTCCTGGGCGACTCCCCGGTGTGCCGCCAGCTCGACTTCCTGTTGCGGAACTCGGGACGCGGACTGCGACTGGTGGTTCTGACCCGTGGCGACTCCGCCGTGCCGCTCTCGCGCTACCGGATGGCGGGCACGGTCGTCGAGATCCGTGCCGCCGATCTGGCCGCCACGCCGGACGAGGCCGAGGCGCTGTTCGCCCAGCGGGGCGTCCCGGCCTCGGGCGAGACTCTCGACCTGCTGATGAGCCGGACCCGCGGGTGGATGGCCGGCCTGGTGCTCACCGGCATCGCCCTGCGGGACCGGCCACAGCTGACCGGGCGACCGGGTGGCGGGGCCGGCGGAAGCGAGGACCTGGGCCAGTATCTCGACGAGGAGGTCCTCTGCGAGTACCCGCCGTCCGTGCGGCGGTTCCTGGTCCGGATGAGCGTCGCCGACCACGTGCCGGCCGGCCTCGCGGAGGAGCTGACCGGTCAGCAGGGAGCGGCCACCCTGCTCGGCCAGCTCGCCCGCCACGACGCCTTCGTGACCTGCTGCGACCAGCATGCGGACTGCTACCGGTACCACCCCTTGCTCCAGGACGTGCTGCGGGCACGGCTGGAGGAGGACTCGCCGGGGGCCGTCCCGCAGCTCCACCGCAGGGCGTCGGCCTGGTTCCTGGCCGCCGGCGAACCGGCCGAAGCCGCGGTACACGCGGCCGCCGCGGGAGAGTGGCGGACGGCCGCCCGGCTCCTGGTCGATGGTCTCGCGGTCACCCAGCTCCTCGCCGGGTCCGAGTCCAGCCGGCTGACCTGGCTCTTGGCCGACCTCCCGGCGGACACGCCGGGAGCCGAGGCGGCCGTGGTGCGGGCGGCGGTCGCGCTCGGCCGGCGGGACGCCGCGACCTGCGCCGCTCAGCTCGCGCAGGCCCGGGAGCTGGCCGGTCAGGCCCCGGAGCTGGCGTTGGCGGTCGCGCTGGGCGCGTGCGGGGTCGCCAGCGGGCTCGCCGCGGTGACCGGCGAGGTCGAGGCGGCGCTCACGGCCTGCAATGCGGTCGAGAAGCTCCGGCGCGAGATGCCGGAAGCGGGCGCGCTCGCGGCGACGCACAAGCTCGTGCTGTGCAACACGGCCCGTGCGCTGCTGCAGGCCGGCCGCATCGATGCGGCGCTCGCGGTGCTGGCCGACGCGGGCCGGATCGCCGTGCCCGGGCGCGATCCGCTGCGCCTCACCTGGAACGGCCTGCTGTCGCTGGCCGAGGCACTGCGCGGCCGACTGGCTCGGGCGGTCGAGCTGGCCGGCCGGGATCCTCGCCCCGCCACCGGGCCGGAGCCGGCCGGCGACCGGCGGTCCACCGCCGCCGAGATCGCCCTCGCCTGGGTCGCGACCCAGACCGGGGACGCGGCGCAGGCACGGCACCGCATCTCCGCGATCACCGGCGCGGACCTGGAGGATCCCATGTTCGCGCCGCTGCTGGCGCTCGTTCGCGCCCGGGTGCATCGCGCGGAGGGAGATCCCGCCTCCGCGCTGGCCGTGCTCGACGCCGCGCGCGAGGCGACCGGCGGCGACCACGCGCCGTCCTGGCTGGACGGGCGGCTCGCGGCGGAGGCCGCGGCGACCTGGACGGGCACCGGGCGGCCGGACCTGGCGGCCCGTTCGCTGGCCGGGTTCGGGCCCGCTGCCGGCCCGGAGGTGGCGCTGGAGCTCGCCCGAGCCCGGCTCGCCGGCGGCGAGGCCGACCTCGGCGGCGGTTCCGTGATCGACCCGCTCCGGCACGTGGACCTGCCTCTCGACGTACGCGTCGACTCTCTGCTGCTGCGCGCCGCCGAAGCGCTCGAACGCGGGGACACCGCGGCGGCGAAGGCGGCCGCGGAGCGGGCGCTGCGTACGGCGGCGCCTGAGCGGCTCCGGCGGCCGATCCTGGAAGCACCGCCCCGGTTGCGCGGGTTCCTCCGCCACCACGACGACCTCGCGGCCAGACACGCCTGGCTCGATCAGGCTGAGCCGCCCCGCTCGCTGCCGGCGCAGGGCGCACCGGTCGAGCCCGAGGCCGCCCGCTCGGTCCTGATCGAGCCGCTCACCGAGAAGGAGCAGGAGGTGCTGGTGCACCTCGCCGAGCTGCTCTCGACCGACGAGATCGCCCACCGGATGTACGTCTCCGTCAACACCGTCCGCACGCACGTCCGGGCGATCCTGCGCAAGCTCGCCGCGAGCCGCCGCAACGAGGCCATCCGCCGGGCCCGCGACCTGCACATCATCTGACCGCCCAGTGGCCCGGTCGGTGCGGGACGTGATCCGCCTGCGGATGACCCGGGCCACCGAGGAGAGCACGGCGGCCGGCATCTACGGCGTTATCGTGGCCTCGTCCGTGATGGCCGCCTCGCACGCCGAGACTGCGCTCGAGGTGGACCTCGCCGTGCTGGTCACGCTGGCCATCTACTGGGGCGCCGAACGCTACGCCCGGCTGGTGGCGCAGCGGATCCACGACGGCCACCGCCCCGACCGGGTCGGGCTGCGGCAGCAGTTGACGACGGGCTGGGAGATGGTGTCCGCCAGCACCCTGCCCCTCGCCGTCCTCGTCGTCGTACGGCTGCTCGGCGCGGAGCTGACCGTCGCGGTCCTGTCGGCCCTGGTGTCCAGCACCGTGTTGCTCTTCGTGGCCGGGTGGGAGATCGGCCGGGACGGGAAGCTCAGCCACCGGGAACGCCTCGCCTCGGCGGCGACCGCGGCCGGGTTCGGCGTCGTTCTCATCGTGCTGAAGATGCTGCTGCACTGACCGGCACCCCGGCCGGACCCGGGCGGTCCGCGCTCGTCCGGAGTGGATGACGCGCCCGCGGGATCCGGCCGAGGACCGTGCGGTGGTGCGGAGGTTGGCCGGCCCGGGGGTGCTGTCGGTCCTGTCGCGCGTGCCCGGGCTGCGGGTGCTCTCCTCGTACCAGCGGGAGTGGCTGGCCAAGGACGTGGTGGCCGGGGTCGTGCTCACGACGCTGCTCGTCCCGCAGGGCATGGCGTACGCCGAGCTGGCCGGCCTCCCGGCGATCACCGGCCTCTACACGTCGATCATGTGCCTGCTCAGCTACGCGGTGTTCGGCCCGTCCCGGATCCTGGTGCTGGGGCCGGACTCCTCGCTGGGACCGATGATCGCGGCGACGATCGTGCCGCTGCTCGCGGCCGGCGGCGACCCCGACCGGGCGATCGCCCTGGCCTCGATGCTGGCGATCATGACCGGGGCCATCATGATCCTCGCCGCCGCCGGCAACCTGGGCTTCATCGCCGACCTGCTGTCCAAGCCCACGATGATCGGCTACATGAACGGGCTGGCGCTGACCATCCTGGTGGGCCAGCTGCCGAAGCTGTTCGGCTTCTCGGTGTCGGCCGACGGCCTGGTGGCCGAGCTCGCCGCCTTCGTCAAGGGACTCGCGGCCGGCGACCCGGTTCCCGCGGCGGCCGCCCTCGGGATCGCCGGCGTCGTCCTGATCCTGGTGCTGGGCCGCTGGCTGACCGCGGTGCCCGGTGTGCTGGTCGTGGTCGTGCTCTCGATCGCGGCCGCCTCGGTCTTCCACCTCGCCGACCACGGCGTCGACCTCGTCGGGGTGCTCCCGCAGGGCTTCCCACCCCTCACCATCCCCCACATCCAGGCCTCCGACCTGGGTGTCCTGCTCGCCGGGGCGCTCGGGATCGCGCTGGTGTCGCTCGCCGACACGATCTCCACCGCCTCGTCGTTCGCCGCGCGGACCGGGCAGGAGGTCCACGGCAACCAGGAGATGGTCGGCATCGGGACGGCGAACCTGGCGGCCGGGCTCTTCCAGGGCTTCCCGGTCAGCACCAGCGGCTCGCGTACCGCGGTGGCGCAGCGGGCGGGAGCCAGGAGCCAGCTCACCGGTGTGGTCGGAGCGGTCCTGATCGTCCTCATGATCGTGTTCCTGCCCGGGCTGTTCCGCAACCTGCCGCAGCCCGCGCTCGCCGCGGTGGTGATCACCGCGGCGCTGTCGCTCGCCGACCTCCCCGGCACGGCACGGCTCTGGCGACAGCGCCGGGCCGAGTGCCTGCTGTCGGTCGCGGCGTTCCTGGGCGTCGCCCTGCTCGGCGTGCTCCCCGGGATCGGGATCGCGGTCGCCCTGTCGATCCTCAACGTCTTCCGCCGGGCCTGGTGGCCATACCACCCCATGCTCGGACAGGTGGATGGCCTGGCCGGTTACCACGACGTCAACTCCTACCCGTGGGCGCGCCATCTCCCCGGCCTGGAGATCATGAGGTTCGACGCACCGCTGATCTTCGCGAACGCGAAGACGTTCCGCGACCAGGTCAGGAAACTGGCCGGCACGGACCCGCGGCCGCGGTGGATCGTGATCGCCGCCGAACCGGTGACCGACGTGGACACCACCGCCTCGGACATGCTCGAGGAGCTGGACGAGGCGCTGAACGGGGCCGGCACCAGCCTCGTGTTCGCGGAGCTGAAGGACCCGGTCCGGCGGAAGATCGAGCGTTACGGCCTCGAGCACACGATCGATCCGTCCCACTTCTTCCCGACCGTCGAGGCTGCCGTCGCGGCCTACCGCCGGCAGACCGGGGCCGAGTGGGCGTCCCCGGACGGGGCGGGCCCGGCGGCGGCCGACGCCGCCGGGGTACGGCGGGCCGCGACACCGCCGCCGGTCGCCCAGGGATGACGCGGGGCACCTGCCGCGCCTCATCCTCGGATGACGAGGAAGCGGCGGGTCGGCGTCCGTAGCCTGCCGCACGACCGGGACGGACGGACAACCGCGATGTCGACACCGGCCCAGCACGCGCCTACGGCCGCCGCGCGGTGGCTCGCCAGGCTCGCCCTCGACTGCGCGGCCGCGGCCGCGCTGCTGCCGCTCGCCGCCGCCGGGTGGCGTGGCGTTCTCCTGCCGCTCGTGGTGGCGGTCCAGCTGGTCCTCGTCGTCATGGGTCTCTGGCTCGCGCTGGCCCATCGGGGGGTCCTGCGGGCTGTCGGCCTCGTGCTCGCGCTGGCCGCCGTCGTGGTCATCACGGTGCTGGAGATCCGGGCGAACCTCCTCTGGGTGGTCGTGGT
>JBJMII010000111.1:0-34115 GCA_045806925.1 Mycobacteriales bacterium | reverse complement strand
GACCGGGGTCGCATCGAGCCGGGGACGGCCGAGCTACCCAGATCAGAAGCCCTGGTAGAACCGCCCGTAGTAGTTGCCCACATCGGTGCGATAGTTGGGCTCCCGGTACGAGGTGGCGTCGAACCGCGGCGAGTCCTTGATCTCGTCCTTTGTGCGGCCCACGAAGACCCTCTTGTTCTCGACGTCGACGTTCTCGATGGTGCCTGCCGGAAGCAGAACCTTCTTCCCGAAGATCCACGGACCGGTATCGACCACCACGTAGCCCGATCCGACGTCGTAACTGGCCTCGTCCACCTTCCCGATGTGCCCGTCGGTGGCGTCCACGTCATACCCGACGAGGTCGGTAGTGTCGGATCTGACATCGACCTTCTCGGAGTAGGCCCACGGGTCCCAGCTGGTCATGTCACGACTCCTTACGTCTCGACTTGTCCGAGCCTCCCGTACTGGCGGCCTACCCCAGAGGGTGGGAGACAAACAGCTTCTAAACGGCCGAGACGGCCTCAGCTGGCGGCTTTCGGCCGCCGACTTTGCACGGCGACCAGTTCGAGCAGAAGCCGGAAGGCAGCAAGTCGTACAGAACTGTTGAAACGGTGCAGACGGACGGTATTGGAGACACCGATCGAACGCGGGTAGCGAACGAACAGCTACTCGATGCAGCCGAAGCCGGGGCAGGTCTCCTCAGCGCGGGCGGCGGTCCGCGCTCCCGCGGAACGGCGGCAGCAGCCATCTGCGTGCACTGCTTCAGGAACGTATCAGCGAAGCACGGCTACGGCTCCTCACTCACAGCGGAGTCTGACGCCGACAGGAGGCGCTGGCGATGATCCCTTGGTCGGGAGCGCGCGCCGCGACGTGCCGGTTGCCCCGGTGGACCGGTGATGCCGGCGGCGAGACAGGTCGGCTCCGATGAATCAGAGTGCCTGGCAGGCGGAGCTGGCGGCGAGTCGGCGGGCGACCGAGCGACTCTCGGAGGCGGTCGCCAGCCGGCTCGCCAGGGAGGCTCGGGTGGGCCGGGCCCAGCGTCGACGAAGTCGTGGTCATTCACGGACGGCGGCGCCGATCCTCGCCCACGTTCACTCCGCGCCTGCCCGCACGGTGGGGCCGGTCCGGGACGCCGGGGAGCGCGCCGACCGGTTCGGTGCGGCCGGGCAGCAGTGCGCGGTCCTCCTCGAAGCTGCCCGAATGGGGAATGAGTCGGCATGGAGTGAGCTGGTCACCCGGTGCACTGCGGCGCTGAGCAGGACCGCTCGCAGCTATCGGCTGAACGAGTCGGATGTCGCCGACGTCGTCCAGCTGACCTGGCTGAGGCTTGTGGAGAACCTGGACCGGATCCGGCAGCCGCAGGCTCTGAACGCATGGCTCATCACGACCTGTCGCCGGGAGGCGATGCGCGCCGTCCGGGCGAACAGCCGCACCGATCCGCATGATCCGGGCGACCCGCTGGGCGGGCTGGCCCGTCTGGCGAGCCAGGATGCTTGGAGCGATCCGGTCTACGTCGTGCTCCGGAAAGAGGCGAGCGCGGTCGTGCGACTGGCGGTGGAGAAGCTGCCGCAGCGGCAGGAACGGCTGCTCAACAAGCTGATGAGCACCCACGGAGAGACCGCCGGGTCTTACCTTCACGTCGCGGCCGCGCTGCACATACCGGTCGGGAGTGTGGGTCCCACCCGGCAACGCGCACTGCAGCGACTGCGCGCGGATGAGACGCTGCTGGCGTTCCAAACCGCGTAGCCAAGCCGCCGGGTCCGCGGCTACCGGATGGGCTCGTACGGCGCCGCGCGGGCCGAGTCTGCTCAGGCAGTGCCGAGGGGTGTAGGCGGCCTGGGCCTGCTCGACCCGGTGCTGGCCCGCCGCGGCGGTTCCGCCGTCTTCCTCGGCCGGTTCGTCGCGTTCTTCCGCGCGGTCATGCCTGCGCTTGCCGGCACGGCCCGAATGCCGTACCGGCGGTTCCTCGCCTTCAACGCCGCCGGCGGCCTCGTCCGGGGGGACCGGATTCGTCCTTCTCGGCTACCTGGCCGGCAACTCCTATGCCACGGTCGGCGTGATCAGGCGTTGGCTGCCTGGAACTTGGCGACCAGGTCGGCGGGCACCCGACCGCGCTGGCTGACTTCGATGCCCTGGGACTCGGCCCAGGCGCGCACTGCCTTGGGGTCGTAGTCCCGAACTGTTCCGGTCGCGGTGCGGCCGCTCCGGCCCCGGCCGGTGCTGCGCGCGCCGCCGGTGGTGCGACGGCCGGCGGAGACGTACTTGCCGAAGGCGTCCCGCAGCGCCTTGGCGTTCTTCTCGGCCAGGTCGATCTCGTAGTCCTGCCGGTCCAGGCTGAACCGGATGGTCTCGCCCTTACCGTCCGGGATGGGCTTGCCGTCGAGGTCGTCGGTCAGCTGGACAACAGTACGCTGGGCCATCGTCTATAACCTTCTCGTAGTCGGAAGTAGCAGAACTGGACTCTGACCGGTAGGTTAGGCCGGCTCTCACTATGTTAGCTGGCCGGCTACCGCGCTAACCATGGATCACCGGCGGCACGAGTAAGACAGCGGCCAGGATGCGCTTGGCCGTGCCGGCTGAAAGCGAGGAATTGCCGGCGGCACCGGGAGAGCTTTTCCTGAGGTTTCGGCACTTGTCCGTATTCGAGCTGACGCCACGAATGGATGCTGCTGCTTGTGGCCGCTGGATGTCGGGGGACGCCGCCGGGACCGGGCCGGCGCGCGGGGGTGCCTCGAAGGGTGAGGACGGTGCCCTGAAGAGAGCCGGTTGCAAGGATCGTGCCCGCCGCCGGCGACCCGGCCCTAGCCTCGGACCGTGACCGAGCCCACCGCCTGGCGGAGCTGGGTGCTGGCCGCCCTGGCGGCGGCGCCGGAGGGGCGGCTGGAGTCCGAGACGGCGGTGATCGAGGCCGTCGCGATCCGGTTCGCCGACCGGTTCGCGCCCGCCGACCGGACCTACCGCGGGGACCGGCCGAGCTGGCACGAGGCCGTACGGGCGGCGCTGGCGGAGCTGCGCGGGGACGGGCTCGTGCGGCAGTCCGCGGCTGCCAAGTCCGGGGACCAGCAGTCTGGGGACCAGCACTCCGGGGACCAGCACTCCGGGGACCAGCAGTCCCGGGAGCGGCGGCAGGCGTTGACCGCCGCCGGCCGGCGCGAGGCCGAGGCCGCCGGCGCGGCCGAGCCGGACCGCGCCGCGCCGCAGCAGGCTGTGCCGGTGGAGCAGCCGGAGGAGACGGCGCCGGGCGAGCCGCCGCCCACCCTGCTGACCGCCGGGGTGATCGCCCCGCCGCTGCGCACCGGCGCCGGCCGGGAGCTGGTCGGCCTCCCGGCGGAGGACGACGTGCCCGGTCCGGTGATGGCCGAGCTCAACCTGCGCTTCCGGGGTGGCCCGCAGGCGGCGTTCACCCGGCTGGCCCGGCTATGGCAGCAGGTCACCGGCGACCCGGCACGGGGGCCGAGACCGCTCGCCGAGGAGTACGCGACCGGCAGCCTGTCGATGAACGAGATGAAGCGCCTGGTCAGCGCGGACGCGGTGCCGATCGGCTGGGCGGACCGGGCGCTGCACCGGCTCTGGCCGGACTTCCCGGTCAAGACGCAGGTCGACGGGTCCTGCGTCACGGTCAAGGCGGACGCGGCCCGGCGGGCGTTCAACGCGTACGGCAACGGGATCGTGTGGGCGGTGGTCGACTCGGGGATCTGGGCCGGGCACCCGCACTTCGCCGAGCACCACACGCTCGACCACGAGCTGGTCCGCGACCTGCACCGGACGTTCCCGGACGGCGAGCCGGACCCCGACCCGGCGCTGGCGCTGGTCGACGAGAGCGGCCACGGCACCCACGTCGCCGGGATCATCGCCGGCTCGATCGACGTCTGGCGGGCCGGCGGTCCCGGCCGGCGGGTGCAGGCGACCCAGAGCCGCTACAACGTCGAGCAGCCGCGGGAGCCGCTGCGCCAGCCGCGGACCGTCGAGGACTACTCGCTGCTGGCCGGGATGGCGCCCAAGGCCAAGCTCGTCAGCCTCAAGGTGTTGCAGGCCGGCGGCACCGACGAGGCGCGGGTGGCGCGGGTGATCCGGGCGCTGGCGTACGTGCGGCACGTCAACGGCGAGAGCACGGACAGCATGCGCATCCACGGGGTGAACCTCAGCCTCGGCTACGAGTTCGACCCGCAGTGGTTCGCGTGCGGTGCCAGCCCGCTGTGCAAGGAGGTCGACAAGCTGGTCCGGACCGGCGTGGTGGTGGTCGTCGCGGCCGGTAACTCCGGCTACGGCTCGCTGGCCGTCAAGCAGGACGCCCCGACGAAGTTCGGGCTGCCGATGACGATCAACGACCCGGGCAACGCCCGGCTGGCGATCACCGTCGGCTCCACCCACCGGGACGCGCCGCACGCGTACGGCGTCTCGTACTTCTCCTCCAAGGGGCCGACCGGCGACGGCCGGCGCAAGCCCGACCTGATCGCGCCGGGGGAGCGGATCACCTCCTGTGCCGCCGGCCGCAACCTCACCGCCGTGCTGGACGGACCGGTGCCGGCCGACACCGCCGTGTACGTCGAGGACACCGGCACCAGCATGGCCGCGCCGCACGTCTCCGGCGCCATCGCCGCGCTGCTCTCGGTGCGGCGCGAGCTCATCGGCCAGCCGGACGAGGTCAAGGACCTCATCGTCCGGTCGGCCACCCCGCTCGGCCGCTCGGCCGACTTCGAGGGCGGCGGCCTGCTCGACCTCATGCGGGCCCTGCAGTCGATCTGACCTTCCGCTGGAGGAGGCACACCATGTCCGAGATCGCCGGGCTGCCGTTCTGGGAGCTCACTTTCGACGCCGACGGTGACCCCGACGCCGCCGGCCGGGACGCGTTCCTGGCCGAGCTGCCGGGCCGGGGCGTCACCGACCTGATCGTCTTCTCGCACGGCTGGAACAACGACCGCGGTGTCGCGACCCGGTTGTACGAGCGGTTCTTCGGCACGCTCGCCGGGCAGCTCGGCTCGGCCCGCACCGACCGGCCGGTCCAGGTCGGGCTCGCCGGGGTGATCTGGCCGTCGCAGCGGTGGTCGGACGAGCCGATCCCGGACTTCGGCGCGCCGGCCGGGCCCGGCGCCGGTGGTGCCGCCTCGGTCACCGACGCCGCCGGCGGCGAGGTCGAGCAGGCCGCCGAGCTCGACCCGAAGACGCTCGCCGACCTCAAGGACGTGTTCCCGACCGCGACCGAGCCGCTGGACCGGATGGCCGAGCTGCTCGCCGGGCCGTCCACTTCGGACGCGCTGGCCGAGTTCCACCGGCAGCTGGCGGACTTCGCCAAGCAGGCCGGCGAGGCCGGCGACGACGGCGAGGACGACCGCGACCGGCCCGGGCTCACCGCGGCCGAGCCCGGCATGCTGATGGACCCGCCGGACGAGCTCTTCGAGCGGTACGCGGACACGCTCCAGCAGTCCGGGGTGACCTTCGCGTCCGCCGGCGGCGGCGAGGCCGGGATCGGCGGCTTCGTCCGGGGCGCGCTGCACGGCGCGAAGGAGGCACTGCGGCAGGCGACGTACTGGCAGATGAAGAACCGGGCCGGCGCCGTCGGGCGGGCCGGGCTCGGCCCGCTGGTCGGCCGCCTGCACGAGGTCGCTCCGGACGTCCGCGTGCATCTGGTCGGGCACAGCTTCGGCGCCCGGCTCGTCTCGTACGCGCTGTCCGGGCTTCCGGCCGGGCTGAGCCCGTCGCCGGTGAAGAGCGTGACGCTGCTGGAAGGCGCGTTCTCGCAGTGGGTCTTCGCCTCGAAGCTGCCCTTCGACGCCGGCCGGCACGGCGCGCTCGCCGGGATCCTGGACCGGGTCGACGGCCCGATGGCTGTCTGCTACTCCAGCCACGACGGCGCCGTCGGGACGTTCTACCCGCTCGCGTCCATGGCCGCCCGGGACGACTCGGCCGGCATCGGCGACGCGCAGTCCCGGTGGGGCGGCATCGGCGCGAACGGTGCGCAGGGCGCCGGCGCCCGCACCGAGGGGATCAAGGGCGCCGGGGCCGGCGTGACCTACCCGTTCGCCGACCACCAGCCGCTGAACATCGACTCCAGCGACATCGTCCGCGCCGGCGGCCCGCCGAGCGGCGCGCACAGCGACATCGTCCATCCCGAGCTGACCTGGATCGTCCTGCTCGCGGCGGGCATCGTGGAGTAGCGGGCGGCCGCGGCGGGGTGACACCGAGCCGGCCGCGGCGGGACAGTGGGCCGGTGCGGGCAACGCTGGTCGTCGCGAGCGCGGTGCTGCTGGCCGGCTGTGGCGGCGGCGGCACGGTCCAGCCACCGGCTCCGGCGGTCGGCGACACGATCGCCGTCACCAGCCCGGCGTTCGACGGCGGCCAGCCGATCCCGCCGGACCACACCTGCCACGGCGCCGGCCGGCCGCCGGAGGTGGCGTGGCGCGGCGTCCCGGCCGGGGCGAAGTCGCTGGCGCTGGTGGTCACCGACCCGGACGCCCGGGGCGGCACCTTCGTGCACTGGCTGCTCTACGACCTGCCGCCCCGGGACGGGCGGCTGGCCGGCGGCCGGCCGCCGCCGGGTGCGCGCGAGGCCGGCAACAGCGGCGGGAAGACCGGCTGGTACCCGCCCTGCCCGCCCAGCGGCACCCACCACTACGTCTTCACCGTCTACGCCCTGCGCGAGCCCGCGGGCGGCGGGTCCACTCAGGACATCCTCGACGCGATCGGCCGGGCCGCCATCGCCCGCGGTGCGCTCACCGGCCTGGTCGCAGCCGGATAGGGCCGGACCGTCAGCCGACCATCGCCGCGGACGACCAGACCGTGGTCTCGGTCGGACCGTAGACGTTCCAGAGCTGGGCGCCGCCGCTGCCCAGCGCCGCGGCCAGCCGGCCGGGCAGCGCCTCGCCGCCGCACAGTCGCAGGTGGACACCCGCCGGGACGCCGCCGGCAGCGAGCAGCATCTCCCAGCTGGCCGGCGTCGCCTGCATCGCGGTCACCCGCTGCTCCGCCAGCAGCCGGCGGAGCCGGGCGCCGTCGGCCGCGACCGCCGAGCCGACCACGACCACCGGCGTCCCGCACAGCAGCGGCAGCGCCAGCTCGAGGATGGCGATGTCGAAGGACAGTGTGGTGACCGCCGCCCACCGGTCCTGCGGGGTGAGCCGCAGGGAGTCCGCAAAGGACAGCAGCAGGTTGGTGACCGCCCGGTGCGGCACCGCGACACCCTTGGGCCGGCCGGTGGACCCCGAGGTGTAGATCAGGTACGCGAGGTGCTCCGGGTGCGGGGAGCCGGGTGGTGGCGTGTCGGGCCGGGCGGCCAGCGTGGCGGCGTGGTCGTCCAGGCAGAGCACCCGGCCGGCCGTGGACAGCACGCCGCCGAGCCGGTCCCGGACCGCGCGGGTGGTGACCACCACCGGCACGGCCGCGTCGTCGAGCATGGTCTGCAGCCGGGCCGGCGGCCAGCCCGCGTCCAGCGGCAGGTAGCCGCCGCCGGCCTGCCACACCCCGAGCAGCGCGGTCACCAGCGTGGTCGAGCGGTCCAGGCACAGCCCGACCGGGACGTCCGGGCCGACGCCGGACGAGCGGAGCAGGTGCGCCAGCCGGTTGGCGTCCGCGGCCACCCGCCCGGCGGACAGGCTGCCGTCCTCGCCGACGACGGCGAGCCGGTCGCCGACCAGCCGGTCGGCGAGCAGCCGCGGCGTGCTCTGCGCCGGCCGCGGCAGGTCGACCACCGACAGCAGCTCAGCCCGTTCCGTGGCCGGCAGCAGCGACACGTCCTGCACGACCCGGTCCGGGTTTTCGGTGACCGCGGCCAGCAGCGTCGTCAGCGAGCTGCCGATGCCGGCCACCGTCTCGGCGTCGAAGAGGTCCGTGGCGTACTCGATCGCCACCACCAGCCGGTCCCCCCGCTCCTCGGCGACGATGGCGAGGTCGAACTTCGCGGTGCCGGTGTCCATCGGCAGCGCCTTCGCGGTCACCCCGGCCATCGCCAGCTCGTGCGGCGGCACGTTGTAGACCAGCAGCAGCACCTGGAAGACCGGCGCGCTGGCCAGGCTGCGCTCCGGCTCCAGCACCTCGACCAGCTTGGAGAACGGCACGTCCGCGTTGCCCAGCGCGTCCAGCGCCACGTCCCGTACCCGCCGGACGAGCTCCTGGAACGACAGCCCGGCGGTCACCGGCGCCCGCAGCGCGACGGTGTTGACGAACAGGCCGATCAGGTCCTCCAGCTCGGCCCGCGGCCGCTGCCCGGTGGCCGCGCCGACGACGACGTCGCTCTGTCCACTGTGGCGGGACAGCACGACGGCCACCGCGGCGGCCAGCGTCATGAACAGCGTGGCGTCCAGGTCCTGGCTCAGCCTGCGGGTCGCCGCGGCCAGCGACCGCGGCACCGGTACCGGCAGCGTGGCCCCCCGGTGGCTGGCGACCGGCGGCCGCGGCCGGTCCGTGGGCAGCGCCAGCACCGCCGGCGCGCCGGCCAGCTGCGCGGCCCAGTAGTCGACCTGCCGCCGCTCCGGGTCGGTGCCGGCCCGCTCGCGCTGCCACCCCGCGAAGTCCCCGTACTGCACCGGGAGCTCGGGCAGCTCCGGCTCCGTGCCGGTGACGTACGCGGTGTAGCAGGTGCCCAGCTCGGCGCGCAGCCGGTTCAGCGACCAGGCGTCCGCGACGATGTGGTGCAGGGTGAGCGCGAGCAGGTGGTCGGCCTCCTCGACCCGGACCAGCAGAGCCCGCAGCAGCGGCCCGGCCGCCAGGTCGAACGGGGCGCGCACGGACCGGCCGGCCCGCCGCACCGCCTCCGCGAGCCGGTCCCCGGCCGTCCAGCCGGCCAGGTCGTCCACCTGCAGCGGCACCCGCCCGGTCGGTGCCACCCGCTGCACCGGCGTGCCGTCCTCGGCCGGGAAGGTCGTGCGCAGCACCGCGTGCCGCTCGACGATGGTGTCCAGCGCGCGCTGCACCGCGGCGGCGTCCAGCGCACCGGTCAGCCGCAGCACCAGCGGCACGTTGTAGAGCGCGGTCCCCGGCTCGAACTGGTCCAGGAACCACAGCCGGAGCTGGTCCGAGGACAGCGGGTAGGTCCGCGGGCCGGCCCGGCGGCGGCGCAGCAGCTCGGCGACCCGGGCCCGGTTGGCCCGGTTGGCCTCAGCGGCGCCGGTCACCGGCTCACCCCTCCTCCTCGTCGATCAGCCTCGCCAGCAGCGCGTCCACCTCGGCATCGGTGAGCTGGTCGAGGTCGGTCGGCAGGTCGTCGGTGCGGATCCGGTCCACGGTCCCCCCGGCCGCCGGCTCCGCGCCGACCACCTCGGCCAGCTCGGCGATGGTCGGCGCGCCGAACAGCGCCCGCAGCGGCAGCTCGGCGCCGAGCGCGCCGCGGATCCGGGCGACCAGCCGGGTGGCGGTCAGCGAGTGGCCGCCGAGGGCGAAGAAGTTGTCGTGCACGCCGATCGTGGGCACCCCGAGCAGGTCGGTCCAGATCCGCCCGAGCGCCTCCTCGGTCGGTGTCCGCGGCGGCACCGGCGCGGCCGCCCGGACCGCTGTCCAGTCCGGCGCCGGCAGCGCGGTGCGGTCCAGCTTGCCGCTCGGCGTGGTCGGCAGCGCGCCGAGCAGCACCGCGGTCGCCGGGATCATGTAGTCCGGCAGGTGCCGGGCCAGCCGGGACCGCAGCGCCGGCCACAGCTCCGGGACGGTCGCGGCCGGGTCGGTCGGCACCAGGTACGCCACCAGCGCGGTGTCCGCGCCCTGCCCGCCGACCCCGACCCCGACCGCGGCCGCCGCCACGCCGGGCTGCCGGCGCAGCTGGGTCTCGATCTCGCCGGGCTCCACCCGGAACCCGCGGATCTTGACCTGCTGGTCGGCCCGCCCGACGAAGTCCAGCGAGCCGTCCGCGCACCGCCGCGCCAGGTCCCCGGTCCGGTACATGCGGGCGCCGGGCGGCCCGCCGAAGCCGTCCGGCACGAACCGCTCCGCGGTGAGCTCCGGCCGCCCCAGGTAGCCGCGGGCCACCCCGGCGCCGCCGATGTAGACCTCGCCCACCACGCCGGGCGGCACCGGCTGGCAGCGGCCGTCCGCGACGTACAGCCGGGTGTCGCCCACCGGGCCGCCGATCCGCACCGGCGGGGCCAGCACCCGGCCGATCGCCGAGTAGACCGCGGTCTCGGTCGGGCCGTACCCGTTCCAGGCCTGCGCGCCGTCGCTGACCAGCACGTCGACCAGGTCGGCCGGGATCGGCTCGCCGCCGGAGATCCGGATCCGGACCGCGGCGGGCACCCCGCCGGCCAGGTCGAGCAGCCGCCAGGTCACCGGTGTCGCCTGCAGCACCGTGATCCCGTCCCGCGCCAGCCGCTCCCGCAGCAGCGCCGCGTCGCCGACTTCGGACCGGTCCGCCAGCACCAGCCGGGCGCCGCGGACCAGCGGCAGCAGCAGCTCCAGCACCGCGATGTCGAACGACGGGGTGGTCACCGACAGCCAGCGGTCCGCCGGCGACAGGTCCAGCAGCTCGCAGAACGCGCCGAGCAGGTGGCTCACCGCCGCGCGCGGCACCGCCACCGCCTTGGGGCGGCCGGTCGAGCCGGAGGTGTAGATCAGGTACGCGAGGTGCTGCGGCCCGGCCAGCGGCTCCGGCGCCGTGGCCGGCCGGGCGGCCAGCGCCGCCGCCTGCTGGTCGAGGCAGAGCGCCCGGCCGGACGCGGGCAGCAGGTCGGCGAGCCGGCCGCGGACCGGCTGGTGGGTGACGACCAGCCCGGCCGCCGAGTCGGCCAGCATGAGCCGCAGCCGGTCCGCGGGGAAGCCCGGGTCCAGCGGCAGGTACACGCCGCCGGCCTGCCAGATCCCCAGCACCGCCACGGCGAGCGCGGCGGACCGCTCGACGTACACCCCGACCGGCGTGTCCGGGCCGACGCCGCGCTCGCGCAGCAGGTGCGCCAGCTGGTTCGCCCGGGTGACCAGCTCGCCGTACGTCAGGGTGGCGTCGGCGCCGACGACCGCGACCGCCGCACTGTCCCGACCGGACACCGCTGCACCGGCGTCGACGGGCTCTGGACGGTGCCGCTGGTCCCCCGCGCCGCTGGCCGCGAGCACCCGCCGCCGCTCGCCGTCCGGCAGCAGCGGGACCGCGTCCACCGCGACGTCCGGGTCGGCGACGGCGGCGCGCAGCAGCGCCAGGTACGCGGTCACCATCCCGCTCGCGGTCACCTCGTCGAGGACGTCCGCGCCGTACGACAGCCGGCCGGCCAGGTCACCGGCGTCCTCCTCGACGGTCAGCTGCAGGTCGACCTTCGCGGTTCCGTTGCCGACCAGCTCCGGCCGCCACCGCAGCCCGCCGCGCTCGACCTCGGCCGGCCGTGCCGAGAGCCCCACCAGCACCTGCACCAGCGGGGTGTACGCCAGGCTCCGCTCCGGCTGCAGCAGGTCCACGACCTCCTCGAACGGCAGCTCCTGGTGCGCCAGCGCGGCCAGCGTGGTGGCCCGCGCCGCGTGCAGCACCTCGCGGAACGGCTGCCCGGGCGCGACCCGGCAGCGCAGCGCGAGCGTGTTCGCGAACGGGCCGATCACGCCGGCGGTCTCCGGCCCGGTCCGGCCCGAGACCGGCGTGCCGACCAGGAAGTCGGTGGCGGAGGTGTAGCGGAACAGCAGCGCGGCGAAGCCGGCGAGCAGCACGCTGAACGGGGTGCCGCCCTCCGCGCGGGCCAGCGCGTGCACGCCGTCGGCCAACCCCCGGCCGAAGTGCACCGGCAGCCAGGCACCGCGGTGCGAGCGGGTCGGCGGCCGCGGCCGGCCGGTGGGCAGGGTGAGCACGGTGGGCACGCCGGCCAGCTGCCGTCCCCAGTAGTCGGCGTGCTCCGCCAGCTCGCCGTGCCGATGCTGCTCGTGCTGCCGCCGGGAGAAGTCGGCGTACTGGATGGGCAGCTCGGGCAGGTCCGGCTCGGTGCCGGCGGCGAGCGCGGCGTAGCACCGGCTCAGCTCGTCGAACAGCACACCACAGGACCAGCCGTCCGCGACGATGTGGTGCAGCACCAGGACCAGCCGGTGCCGGTCCGGCGCCGACCGGGTGACCGCCGCTCGCAGCAGCGGTCCCCGGGCCAGGTCGAACGGCGCGGCCAGCAGGTCCGCCGCGTCGCCGTCCACTTCGGACAGCTCGACCGGGCCGGCTGGCAGCACCAGCTGCACCGGCTGCCCCTCGGCCGCGGAGAAGACGGTGCGCAGCGCCTCGTGCCGGGCCACCACCCGGGCCAGCGCCGACCGGAGCGCGGCCAGGTCCAGCGGCCCGTCCAGGTGCACCACCCAGGGCACGTGGTACGCCGGGCTGCCCGGGGTGAGCTGGTCCAGCAGCCACATCCGGCGCTGCGCGAAGGAGGCGGGAGCGACCACGCTCTCCGCCCGCGACGAAGGGTGCACGCGTCCTCCCTAGGGCGCCGGGACGATGGGGAGTGGAGGCTGGCCCGCGTGCCGGCGGTCGACCGCGACCACCCGGAGCTCGGCCGTGTAGCGGTCGCCGGCGGCGTCGGCCAGCCAGAGCCGGTCCGGCTCCGGCAACATCTCGGTGACGGTGACCCGCCCGCCGGCGGCCCGGCGGACCGCGCGGGCGAGCAGGTCCACCGAGGCGAGACTGTCCAGGTCGACGAAGAAGGGCTTGCTCTGCACCGTCGAGTGGACGAAGACGAAACGCGGGACGCCCCGTCCGTCGGCCCAGCCGCGGACGGCGAGGAAGCGGGCCCGCTCGTCGGTCCCGGTCGCGAAGCCGAGCTCAGCCGCGGGGCAGGTCCAGGACTCCCGGCTCAGCACCACGTCGTCCACCGTGATCCGCGGGCTGTGCGCCGCCGCCGGCAGGATCCGGAAGTGCTGCAGCAGGTGCAGCGCCAGCAGGTCGCCGAGCACCTCGACCAGGCCGAAACGGTGCCGGCCGTCCCGGCTGCGGACCACCAGCCGGCCGTCCACATCGGACAGCAGGCACTCGCCCACGGTCAGCGTGCGGCGCGGGTCGAGCCCGCAGGTGTCCCGGGCGAAGACCAGCCGCAGGTCCTCCGGTCCGGCCAGCACCCCGGTGATGCGGATGGGCGCGCCGAGCTCCTCCCGGGACGCGGCCACCAGCACCCGCGGGCCGGGCAGGTCCGCGGCGGTCGCGGCGAAGAGCTGGTCGGGGTCCGGGTGCTGGCTGACGAACAGCGCCGAGCCGAGCGTGTTGAGCCCGGGGTGCAGCTCGCCGACCACCCACTCGAACCGGCCGGCGGCGACGTCGGCCACCGACCGGGCGGCGATCATCAGGTCCGGGCTGTGCTGCACCGCGCCGGACCACCCCGGCCTCGGCACCGCGAAGGCCGGGCCCGCCGCCTCCTGCAGGGCCGCCGCCTGGTACCGCAGCCGGCGCTGGCCGGGCGGCGTGGCGAGCACCCGGGCCCAGCGCTGCTGCAGGCCGCGGACGACCGGCGCGACCAGCCGACCGCCGCCGGCGGACAGCAGGAGGTCGTTGATCCACAGCCAGAAGTCGGCCAGCGGCACGTCCGGGTCCCGGCGGCGGCCCGCGAGGTCGCGGTAGATGTCCGCGCAGGCGCGGCGGAACAGGGCCGCCCCGGCGAAGGTGAACCAGCGGGCGCTGTCCAGCAGCAGCCCGAGCGGCTGCCGGAGCGGGTCGAGCGCCCGCGGCCCCAGCGTCACCGCGACGTCCCGGCGGCAGTCCTCGTAGACGAGCGTGCGGCCGGCACCGGCGCGCCCCTCCCGGCGGGTCGGCGGCCGGCCGGTCAGCTCGGTGAACGTGCTCTCCAGCGACCCGATCGCGGCCGCCACCCGGTCGGCGTCGCCGGCGGCGTCGGCGACCCGGCGGTGCGCGGCCTCGAGCCGGCCGAGCGCGGCCAGCGCCGGCTCCCGCAGCGTGCCGTCCCCGACCCGGCCCAGCGCCCGGCGCAGGCCGCGCTCCGGGAACAGCTCGTGGGTCGGCGGCTCCAGCGTCCACACCACCCGGCCGGCGTCGTGCAGCTCGGCCAGCACCGCGAAGACATCGTCCGCAGTGCAGCCGGTGGCGGCGCGGACCGCGGCCGCGACCTCGGTCGCCGTCCGCACACCGTCGCACCGGGACAGCACCTCCCGGGTCAGCGGGTCCAGCCGGATCGGCGGCGCCAGCGGCAGGTGCAGGCAGTCGCCGACCAGCTGGACGAACGGCAGCCGGCGCGGCGCCAGCCACGGCCGCAGCCGGCCGTCCGCGGCGAGCCGGCCGGCCAGCGCCCCGACCGACCAGTCCTCCAGGTACGCGGTCCGGGCGGCCAGCAGACGGCCCCCGGGCTGGACGGCCAGCGGCGGTCCGGCGTCCGCCAGCCGGGCCCAGCCGACCGGGCCGAAGAAGCCGATGGTGTCGTTCTTCGCGCCGTAGCGCTGCAGGTAGCTCGCCACCAGCGCCTGGTGCTGCCGGTGCCGTGAGGTGGTGTCCGGGCGACCCCGGGCCACCGGGTCCAGCGCGGTGCCCAGCGCATGCCGGTTCTGCCAGGCCACCGCCTCGCGGAGCGCCGGCTCGGCGGCCGCCCGGCGCAGCCCGGCCGTTCGCGCCTGCTCGGCGTCGGCGAAGGCCGCACGGTACGCCGTCTCGGCCGCGTCGAGCTGCCCGGCCGCGGCCTCGGCGGCGGCGAGCGGGACGCCGGCGCGGGTGACCGCGGCGGCCAGACCGGGGTCGGCCAGCACCGCGGCGAGCCGGCCCCGGCGCAGCCGGGCCAGCGCGGGGCGCGCCTCGCCGGGCAGCTCGGTGGCCCGGCGCAGCCGGTACGCCAGCTCCCGGGTGGCCGCGGCGGCCGCGGCTCTGGCGGCCAGCAGCTCGTCGGCCGCCGCCGCGCAGCCGGGGTGCGCGAGCTCGAGCACGGTGCGCATCGGGAAGCCGGCGCTGCGCAGCCCCACCCAGCGCCAGGCCGCCCACTGCCGGGTGAGGGCGGTCAGGTGGTCGGGCAGCGGGTCCGGCTCCACCGCCGGGTCCGCCCGGGCGGCCGGTGCGTCCGGCGGGGCGGCCCGCAGCGCGTCGATCGCCGCCGCGCAGCCGGCCAGTGTCGGCTCGGCGAACAGCGACCGCAGCGGCAGGTCGACGGCGAGGGCCTGCCTGACCCGGAAGGTGAGCCGGACCGCGGACAGGGAGTCGCCGCCGGCGGCGAAGAAGTCGTCGTCCGGCCCGTACCCGCCGGCGCCGAGCAGCTCCGACCACAGCGCGGCCAGCCGGCGCTGCGTCCCGGTCGCGAGTGGACGGACCGGCGCCGCCGCCGCCGGTGCGGCCGGCAGCCGGGCCCGGTCGAGCTTCCCGTTGCCGGTCAGCGGCAGCCGGTCCAGCAGCACGTAGTCCGCCGGGCACAGCTGGCCGGGCAGCAGCGCCGCGGCGTGCGCCCGCAGCTCGGCCGCCGTCACCGCGCCGCCGGCCGGCCGGACGACGTACGCGACCAGCCGGCGGGCGGTGCCCTCGCCGTCCGCGCCGACCAGGACGTCCCGGACGCCCGGGTGCCGGCGCAGCGCGTGCTCCACCTCGGCCGGCTCGACCCGGAAGCCGCGGATCTTCAGCTGCCCGTCGGACCGGCCGAGGAAGTCCAGCACCCCATCCGCCCGCCACCGGACCCGGTCGCCGGTGCGGTAGAGCCGGCCGCCGGAGCCGTACGGGTCGGCGACGAAGCGCTCGGCGGTGAGGTCGGGCCGCCCGGCGTAGCCGCGGGCGAGCCCGGCGCCGCCGGTGTAGAGCTCGCCCGGCGCGCCGACCGGCACCGGCTGCAGCCGGTCGTCCAGCACGTACGCGGTGGTCTGCTGGATCGGCCGGCCGATCGGCACCCGGCTGCCGACCTCGGCGGGGTCGGTGAGCACCTGGCAGCAGGTGAAGGTGGTGTTCTCGGTCGGGCCGTAGCCGTTGACCAGCGGCCGGTTGCCACGGGCCCGCAGGGCGGCGCGCACCGCGTCCGGCGCCAGCACGTCACCGCCGGCGAGCAGCTGCCGGACCCCGGACAGCGCGCCGGCGTCCGCGGCCACCAGCTCGTGGAACAGCCCGGCGGTCAGCCACAGCGTGCTCACCTCGTGCTCGCGGAGCACCGCGGACAGCTCCGCCGGGCCGAGCGGCCCGGCCGGCGGCACCGCCAGCCGCGCGCCGCCGAGCAGCGTGGCCCACAGCTCCAGCGTGGACGCGTCGAAGGCGACCGGTGCCAGCTGCAGCACCGTCTCCTGTGGACCGAAGCGGGCGAAGGTCGGCCGGGTGGCCAGCCGGACCACCGCCCGGTGCGGCACCGCGACGCCCTTCGGCCGGCCGGTGGAGCCGGAGGTGTAGGTGACGTACGCGAGGCTGTCCGCGGTCGCCGGGCAGCGCGGCGGGTGCGCCGGCCGGGTGGCCAGGTCGGCGCGGACCGGGTCCAGCAGCCGGATGCCGGCCGGCCAGCTCGTCCCGCCCGCGGCCAGCACCAGCCGCGCGCCGCTGTCGGCCACGATGTCGGCGTTGCGGGCCGGCGGGTTCGCCGGGTCCAGCGGCACGTACGCGCCGCCGGCCTTGAGCACCGCGAGCAGCGCGATGACCAGCTCCGCCGACCGGGGCAGCGCGACGGCGACCGGGGTGTCGGCCGTGACGCCGGCGGTGACGAGCAGGTGGGCCAGCCGGTTGGCGCGGGCGTCGAGCTCCGCGTAGGACAGCGTGCCGCCGCCGGCCAGCAGGGCGGGCGCGTCCGGCGTGGCCGCCGCCTGCTCGGCGAAGCGTGCCGGCACCGTCGCGTCCGCCGGCCGGCCCGGGGAGCCGCTCCACGACCGGAGGAGCGCCCGCTCCGCACCGTCCACGAGCGACAGCTCGGCCACCGGCCGGCCCGGACCGGCCGCCGCCAGCGTCTCCAGCAGCCCGGCCACCCGCCGGAGCAGGTCGCGCGCCGCCCGGTCGGCCAGCCGCCGCCGGTGGTGGATCAGCTGCAGCCGCAGGCCGGCCTCGCCGTACGCGTACAGGGTCAGCGGGTGGCTCGGGTGCCGCCGGACCTCCACCCGGCAGGGCCGCCACCGCGGGTCGAGCCGGCGCAGCGCGGTCTGCAGCGTCGAGGTCTCGTACGCGACGACGGACTCGAAGAGCGGGACCCCGGACGGGATCCCGCACCAGCGCCGGACCGCGGCCAGCGGCGCCAGCTGGTGCTCGCGGACGGCGAGCCCCTGCTCCCGCACTTCGGCCAGCCACCCGGCCACGGCGCGGTCCGGGCGCAGCCGCACCCGCAGCGGCAGCGTCGTGGTGAGCATGCCGACCATGTCCTCGGCGCCGGGCACGCTGCCCCGCCGGCAGGACCGGACCACGCCGAAGACGACGTCCGACTCGCCGCCGAAGGTGCCGAGCACGAGCGACCAGGCCGCGTGCACGACCGTGTTGAGGGTGCCGCCGGTGTCCGCGGCGAGCGTCCGAAGCGCGTCGGTGGTGCCGACGGACAGCTCGACCGCGACGTCGCCGGAACCGTCACCGTCGCCGGGCTCGGCGAGCGGCAGCGGCGTCGGCAGCGGGCAGTCCCGCAGCACACCGGTCCAGTACGCCTCGGCCGCGGTCTGGTCCCGGCCGGACCACCAGGCCGCGAAGTCCCGGTACGGCGCGCGCCGCGGGTGCTCGACCGGGACGCCGGCCCACACCTCGGCGAAGACCTCCTGCAGCAGGACCGGCAGCGACCGGCCGTCCAGCACGGCGTGGTGCACGGTCAGCACGAGGACGTGCTCGCCCGCTGCCGGCCCGTCCGGGTGGTGCAGCACCGCGACCCGGACCAGCGGCGCGCGCTGCGGGTCGAAGCCGGCGACCCGCTCGGCCCGGACCAGCGCCTCGACGGAGCCGGTGTGCTGCCACGAGACCGGCAGCCGCACCGCGCCGTGCACCACCTGCACCGGCTGGCCGCGCTGCCACCGGAAGGCGGTCCGCAGCGCCGGGTGCCGGTCGGCCGCCCGCTGCCAGGCCCGGTCGACCGCCGCCGGGTCGAGCGGCCCGGGCACCCGGGCGACGACCTGGAGCAGATCGGTGCCGGTGCCGGGCTCCAGCAGGCCGTGGAAGACGAGCCCCTGCTGCACCGGCAGCGCCGCGTACTCCTCGGCCACGGCCGGGCCGCGGTCGGCGTCGACCGCCGTCCGCTCCGGGCTCTTCGGCATCCGGCAGCTCCCTTCCGGTGCCGAGCATCGTGGCGTCCGCGGTTGCGGCGGCCGCCGCTGCAGCAACCGGCAGCCGCCGTTCAGGACTGCGCCGTACGGGTGCCTAGACTTCGGGCGCACGGGTGCAGGCCAGCCGGCGGGCTCGACCGAGCGGAGCGATCAGGCCGATGTCCACACGCGACACCGGGGCCGGCCGGGCCGGTCCGGGACCGGTGCGGGACCGGCCGGTCCCGGCCGCCCCGGCCTGGCCGGCGTACGCGGCCGCGGCCTGGATGGCGTTCTTCGGCCTGGTGCACGGCTACTGGGCGGTCGGCGGCGGCCTCGCGCTGCCGGCCGGCTTCTCGGTCCGGGACAGCGCCGCCTTCCTGGTGGTCGACCTGGTCGCGATCCCGCTCTGCGCGGTCGGCGCACTGCTCGCGCTCGCGCTGCTGCGTCCCGCCGGGCGCCGGCTCCCGCGCCGGCCGCTGCTGGCGCTGGCCTGGGCCACCACGGCGCTGCTGGTCGGGCACGCCCTGCCGGCGATGGTCGTGCTGGCCGGGCTGGCCCTCGGGGTGGTGGCCGGCGAGCTGACCGAGCGGGACCGGCTCACCCTCTTCCTCTACGAGCCGTACTGGCTGCTCGGCGGTGTCCTCTTCGGACTCGCCACGCTGGCCGCGCAGCGCCGCGGCCGGGCCGGCCGGACGGGGTGAGCCGCGGTGCTGCTCGACCAGGTGCTGCCGCGCTGGGACCACCGGGAGCGGCACAGCGTCGCCGTCGACGCTGCGCCGGATGCGGTGTGGCGGGCGGTGGAAGAGGTCAGCTGGCGGTCGGTGCCGGCCTTCCGGGTGCTCACCCGGCTGCGGTCGCCGGGCCGCCCGGCACCGGCCCTGGACCGTCCGGTGCTGGAGCGGATGCTGGCCGGCGGCTTCACCGTGCTCGGCCGGTCCGCCGACGAGCTGGTCGTGGGCTCGGTGGTGCGGCTGGCCGCGCCGCGCGGCGCGGTGCCGCTCGGCGCCGAGCCGGCCGGGACCGTACGCGGCTTCGACCGGCCCGGCCACTACAAGGTCGCCCTCGGGTTCCGGCTGGCCGGCGGGCGGCTGAGCACGGAGACCCGGGTGCTCGCCACCGACCCGGCCAGCCGCCGCGCGTTCGGCCGGTACTGGCTGGTCGTCCGGCTGCCCGGCGGGCTGATCCGGCGCGAGTGGCTGCGGGCGATCCGGCGCCGGGCCGCGGTAGCCGGCCGGGACGCCGGGTGACCGCGCCCGCGGCCACCGCCCGGCTGGACGTCCGGCAACCGGACTTCGGGCATCGGCTGCGCCGGCTGCGGCGGCTGCGCGGGCTGTCCCAGCGGACGATCGCGCGGGGCGTGGTGACCGCGAGCTACGTGTCCCTGCTGGAGTCCGGCGCGCGGGTGCCGACGCTGGGCGTCGTCGTCCGGCTCGCCGGCGCGCTGGACGTGCCGCTCGCCGCGCTGGTCGACGACCACGTGGCCGCCGCACTGCCCGGGCCGGCCGGGCAGCCGGCCTGGCTGGCCGGCCAGCTGCCGGCCCGCGGCGCGGTCGCGGCCGGCGACCTGGAGGTCGCCGCCGGCCTGCTCACCGAGGCGTACGCCGCGGTCCGGCTGGACGGGTCGCCGGCTCTGGTGCTGGCGACCGGGCTGGCGCTGCAGGACGTGCTGCGGGAGACCGGCCGGTGCGCCGACCGGCTGGCGCTGCTGCGCGAGCTCACCGCGGTGGCCGAGGGCACCGGACTGCCGGACGTCGCCGTCGCCGTGTACGTCGACCGGGCCGAGTCCGCCCGTGGCCTGGGCCTGCTGGCGGAGGCGGCGGACTTCGCCGAGCGGGCGGTGGCCCGGGTCGGCGACAGCCGGCTGGCCGGGACGGTCGAGCACCTGCGGGCGGTGGAGGCGCTGGTTCAGCTGCGCTGCGACGCCGGTCGGGCCGAGGAGGTGCCCGGCCTGGTGGAGCAGGCGCTCGCGCTGGCCGGCCGGATCGGCAGCCCGGCCGCCGCCGGCCGGGCGCACCGGATCGCCGGGCTCGGGCTGGCCCGGATCGGCCGGGCCGACCTGGCACTGGCGCACGTCCGGCCGGCCCGGGCGGTGCTCGCGCCCTGGCTGTCGGTCCGGGAGTGGGCGCATTTCTGCTGCCTGATGGCCTCGATCCTGCTGGACTGCGACGCCGAGCCGGCTCAGGTCGCCGGCTACCTCGCCGTCGTACACCTCGCCTGCGACACGGTGGAGCTGCCCGAGCAGGCGGCGCAGCTGCGGGCGCTGGACGTCCGGCAGGCGCTGGCAGCGGGCGACACGCACCGCGCGGTGCTGCTCAGCGAGGCCGAGCCGGCCGGTCTCGGCGGGGTCGAGCTGGCCCGCTTCCGGCTGGCCCGCGGACGCGCGCTGTACCGGACCGGCCGGGGGGCCGGTGCCGTGCAGGTGCTGCGGAGCGCGGCCGAGCTGTGCGAGCAGCTCGCCGCGTACCCGCTGGCCGCCCTGATCTGGCGGGAGCTGGACGCGGTCCGGTCGGGCCTGACCGCGCCGACCGCGAGGTGAGCGGCCCGGTCAGGGCAGCCCGAGGCGGGCGGCCCGGACCCCGGCCTGGAACCGGCTGCGGGCGCCGAGGCTGACCATCACCGACGCGACGTCGTTGCGCACCGTCCGGACGCTCACCCCGATCCGGCGGGCCACCGCGTCGTCGGTGAGGCCGTCGGCGAGCAGCCGGAGCACGAGCGCGTTGCGCGGCAGCGGGGACGGCTCGGGCAGCACCGCCGCGCCGGCCCGCACCTCGGCGCCGTGCTCCCACAGCCGGTCGGCCAGGTCGAGGACGGCCGTGAGCGCGGCGCCGGTGAGCAGCCAGCGGACGCCGCCGGCCTGGTCGACCAGCACCGCCGCCTCCCGGTCCATGATCATCGCGCGCACCGGCACCCGGGCCACCGCCCGCGGCACCGCCCAGCGGGCGCCGAGCCAGCGGGCGTGCGTGACCACGGCGGGGTCGGCCAGGAAGTGCGCGCCCCACACCGCCCGCACCGAGCTGCCGCGGCGCAGCACGTCGCCGGCGACCTGCCCGGTGAACTCGTACGAGCCGGGCGCGTGTCCCGGGACCAGCAGGACCAGCTCCTCCTCGACTCCGGCGGCGAGCCGCTCGGCCAGGGCGCTGAGCTTGTCCAGGCTGCCGCCCGGCTCGGCCCGGAACCGCTCGCCGGTCGCCTCGTGCAGCGCGATGAAGCGCTCGACGGCGATCGCGGACGGCAGCGGCCCGCCGCCGTGTCCGTCCAGCCGGCGCGCGGTCATCGCCCGCAGCGCGAGCCGCGGCTCGACCGCTCGGACCGCCAGCACGTCGTCGGCGGACCGGGCGAGCAGGTCCTCGGCGCGCAGCCGGTCGACCGCGGCGCTGACCTCGTCGACCGGCCAGGCCAGCTCGGCGGCCAGCTGGCTGTCCCGCCAGCGTGGCCGGCGGAGCAGGACGCGGTAGACGGTCTCGGCGGCGGGGGCAACACCGATCGACGCATGAGTCATCCGGCACCTCGCTGCTCGACCTGCCTCAGCAGGAACGCTTCCCCCGTGCCCGGCACCGGTGACTGCGTAGTGCCTCGCGCTGGTTGCCGAAAGTAGGGCGCACCGCTGACTACCGTCAAGCGAAACGGTCAACTTTGGTCAACTGCAGTCTTGCGGGTGCATAAAGCTGCAAGTGTCCTTGTGATGGATCAAAACGCTCGGTGTCATGAGCGGACCTGCGGTTGCTGCCCAGCGAGGGGGTCGGCCGATGAGCGTGCCGGGGTCCGGGGAGCCGGCCGAGCGCTCCGGCTGGCAGGAGCACCTGCTGGTGGACAGCCGCGGGCCGTGGGACGGGCCCGGCTGGGCGAGCTTCCTGGCCGACGCCGCCACGCTGGCCCGTACCGGCCGGCGCACCCGGGTGCTGCTCGTGCAGGACGGCGTGCTCGGCGCGCTGGCCGGCGCGCCCGCCCCGCTCGGCCCGGTGCTCGAGGCCGGCGGCGAGCTGTGCGTGGACCGCTTCTCCTGGGCGCAGCGCGGGCTGGCCGGGCAGCGGCCACGGGCCGGCGTCCGGTGGAGCGACCTGGACGAGACGGCCGGCTGGGTGCTCGACCCCGGCGTCCAGGTGGTGTGGCGCTGACATGCCGCCGCCGCCGCTGCCCGCCACGGACGTGCTGGTCACCTTCCTCGGGGCGCCGCACGCCGATGACAGCACGACCAGCGTGCTCCGGCTGGTGCAGGGCATGCTCGGCCGGGGCGGTCGGGTGCAGGTCTGGGCCTGCGGCTACGCGACCATGCTCACCCAGCGCAGCCTCGGTCCGTGCAAACCGCGCAACGTGGCCGCCTGGGCCACCGACTACCCGTCCACCGCGGCCCTGGTCGACGGGCTGCTCGACGCGTACCCGGAGCGGCTGTTCTGGTACGGCTGCGAGTTCTGCAGCGAGGAGCGCGGGGCGACCGACCACCTGCCCCGGGTCGTGCTGCGCTCGCCGGCCTGGTACTGGGAGAACGTCGCGGCGGCCGGCAAGACGCTGATGATCGGCGTGATCTGATGCCCGGCTCGCTGGCCATCGTCGAGCGCGCGTACCGCGGCGCGGTGGAGAAGCAGTTCTTCGACAGCCTCTGCCTCGCCGTCGAGCTGCACCGCCAGCTCGGCGGGCTGGACCTGCTGCTGCGCGGACCGGCGGTGAGCTACGCGCTGCGGGCCGACCCGCCGCCGGCGCTGCGGCTCGGCGGCCGGGTGCTGGACACGCTGTCCGACCCGCGCGCCGACCTGCGCCGGCTGCTGGACGCCGGGGTCCGGGTCTGGGTCAGCGGGCCCGACCTGGCCGCGCTCGGGCTGGCCGGCGCCGGCCGGCTGCTGGCCGGCGTGCGGCCGGCGCCGGCGGAGCTGGCCGCCCGCTGGCCGGACTACCGGACCGTCTTCTACCTCTGATCCGACCGACCTCCTGATCCGACCGACCTCCTGATGCGACTGACGTCCCAAGCGACAAGGAGACCGCCATGCCCGAGGCCCCGATCGACATCGTCGACAGGGAGGACCTGCGGCGGACGCTCGCCCGGGTGCTGCGGGTGGACGTCGGGGAGGTCGAGGACGAGACGCTCTTCATCGAGGACCTCGACGTCGACTCGCTGCTCGCGCTCGAGGTCGCGGTCGTGCTGGAGAAGAAGTACGGGGTGCGGATGGTCGAGTCCGACCTGCGTGAGCTGACCTGCCTGCGCGCCGCGCACGAGCTGATGCGGGCCAAGCTGGCGGTCGTGCCGGCGCCGTGACGATGCCCGGCGAGGCGGCCCGGCTGCCGCTGACCATGGCCCAGGTCGGCATCTGGTACGCGCAGCAGATCGACCCGGCGAACCCGGTCTACAACACCGGGGAGTACCTGGAGATCGCCGGCGAGGTGGACGCCGCGGTGCTGGAGCGGGCGCTGCGGGCGGTGGTCGGGGAGGCCGAGACGCTGCGGGTGCGCATCGTCGAGGACGGCGACGCGTTCTGGCAGCTGCTCGACCCGGACCCGGTGCTGACGCTGCCGGTGGTCGACCTGTCCGCGCGGGTGGACGCCGAGGACGCGGCAGTGGCCGCGATGCGCGCGGACCTCGCGCTGCCGGCGGACCCGCGGCAGGGGCCGCTCTGCCACTTCGTGCTCTTCCGGGTGGACCGCGGCCGGTCGCTGCTCTACTACCGCTACCACCACATCGTGGTGGACGGCTACACCGTCGCGCTGCTGGCCCGCCGGATCGCGCAGACGTACACCGCGCTGCTGACCGGCGGTCCGCGCCCGGCCCGGCCGCTCGGCCCGCTGGCCGCGCTGGTGGCGGCCGACCAGGCGTACCGGGGGTCGGACGCGTTCGCGGCCGACCGGGCGTACTGGGCGGACCGGCTCGCGGACCGGCCGGCCCCGGCGAGCCTCACCGACCGCACGGCGCCGATGGCGCACAGGCTGGTCCGCCGCGGCGAGGTGCTGGCCCCGGCGGCGCTGGCCGCGCTGCGGGACCTCGCCCGCGACTGCGACGTCACCTGGCCGGCCGCGGTGCTGACCGCGGTGGCACTCTTCCTCCGGCCGCTGAGCCGCGCGGACGACCTGGTGCTCGGCCTGCCGGTCGGCGCGCGGCCGCGCGGTCCGGCCCGCGGGGTGCCCGGGATGGTGTCCAACCTGGTGCCGCTGCGGCTGCCGCTCTGTCCGGAGTGGACACTCGCGGAGACGCTGCGGTCGACGTCCGAGCAGCTGCACCTGACCGTGCGGCGGCAGCGCTACCGCTACGAGGACATGTTGCGGGACCTGCGGCTGCTCACCGACGAGCACCGGCTGGTCGGCGCGGAGGTCAACATCATGATCTTCGACTACGACCTGACCTTCGGCCCGTACCCGGCGGTGGTGCACAACCTGTCCATCGGCCCGTCCCAGGACGTCTCGATGATCTTCTACGAGCGGGCGGACGGGCGCGGGCTGCAGGTCGACTTCGACGCCAACCCCGGACTCTGCACCGAGCCGGAGATCGCCGCGCACCAGCTGCGCTTCCTGTCCTTCCTGGACCGGCTGGCCGGCACCCGGCCGGACCGCCGGATCGGCCGGCTCGACGTGGTCGGTGCCGGCGAGGCGGTGCTGCGGCCGCCGCTGCCGCTGCCGGCCGGCACGGACGCGACGCTGCCGGACCTCTTCGCCGGCGCGGTCCGGCGGTGGCCGGACCGGGTCGCCGTCACCGCCGAGGACGCCGAGCTGACCTACCCGGAGCTGGACCGGCGGTCCGACGCGCTGGCCCGGCTGCTCGCCGGCCGGGGTGCCGGGCCGGGGACCTTCGTCGTGCTCGCGCTGCCGCGCTCGGCCGGGCAGGTGGTGGCGCTGCTGGCCGTGCTCAAGACCGGCGCCGCGTACGTGCCGCTGGAACCGGACCTGCCGCCGGACCGGGTCGCGCTGGTGCTGGCGGACGTCCGGCCGGTGGCGGCGGTCAGCGTGCTCGAGGTGGTACCCGGCTGGCCGGACGGCGGCGTGCCGTGGGTGCTGCTGGACGACCCGGCGGTCGCCGGCGAGCTGGGCCGAGGCGGCGCGCCGCCGGCGGTGCGCCGGCACCCGCTGCACCCCGCGTACGTCATCTACACCTCGGGGTCGACCGGCGGGCCGAAGGGGGTGGTCGTTCCACACGCGACGGTCGCCCGGCTGCTGGCGGCCACCCGGGACGCCTTCGGCTTCGGTCCGGACGACGTGTGGACGCTCTTCCACTCCTACGCCTTCGACTTCTCGGTCTGGGAGACCTGGGGCGCGCTGGCGCACGGCGGCCGGCTGGTGGTGGTGCCCCGCGCGGTGTCCCGCTCGCCGGAGGAGACGTGGGCGCTGCTGGCGGCCGAGGGCGTGACCGTGCTCAACCAGACCCCGTCCGCCTTCTTCCAGCTCGCCGCCGCGGAGCAGCCGGCCGGCACGGTCCTGCGCTGGGTGGTCTTCGGCGGCGAGGCGCTCGACCTCGGCCGGCTCGCCGACTGGTACGCCGGGCGGGACGGGTCGGGACCGGCGCTGGTGAACATGTACGGGATCACCGAGACGACCGTGCACGTGACCCGGCTGCCGCTGACCCCGGCGCTGGCCCGGGCGGCCGGCGGCGCCAGCCCGGTCGGCGAGCCGATCGACGGGATGACCGGGTACGTGCTGGACCGCTGGCTGCGCCCGGTGCCGCCGGGCGCGGCCGGCGAGCTGTACGTCGCCGGCTCCGGGCTCGCGCAGGGGTACCTGGACCGGCCCGGGCTGACCGCCGGGCGGTTCGTCGCCGACCCCTTCGGGCCGCCGGGCACCCGGATGTACCGGACCGGCGACCTCGGCCGCCGGGACGCCGGCGGTGGGCTCACCCACCTCGGCCGCACCGACGCCCAGCTGAAGATCCGCGGCTTCCGGATCGAGCCGGGCGAGGTGGAGTCCGCGCTGGCCGGCCACCCGCTGGTCCGCGAAGTCGCCGTGCTCGCGCGGGAGGACCAGGCCGGGGACCGGCGGCTGGTCGCGTACGTGGCGGCGGACCCGGAGTCCGGGCTGGACGCTGCCGCGGTGCGGGAGCAGGCCGCCGCGGGGCTGCCGCGGCACCTGGTGCCGGCCCACGTCGTGCTGCTCGACCGGCTGCCGCTGACGCCGAACGGCAAGCTCGACCGCGCCGCGCTGCCGGCCCCGGGCAGCGCCGCGACCGACGGCCGGCCGCCGCGGACGCCGCGGGAGGAGGTGCTCTGCGCGCTGTTCGCCGAGGTGCTCGGGGTGCCGCGGGTGGGCGTCGACGACGGCTTCTTCGACCTCGGCGGCCACTCGCTGCTGGCCACCCGGCTGCTCAACCGGGTCCGGGACACCTTCGGCGTCCGGCTGACCATCCGCAGCCTGTTCGAGGCGCCGACGCCGGCCGCGCTCGGTGACCGGCTGGACGGCGGACCCGGCCGGGAGGACCCGCTGGACGTGCTGCTGCCGCTGCGCCCGCACGGCGACCGGCCGGCGGTCTTCTGCGTGCACCCGGCCGGCGGGCTGAGCTGGTGCTACGCCGGGCTGATCCGGCACCTGCCGGCCGGCCACCCGCTCTACGGGCTGCAGGCCCGCGGGCTGGCCGGCACCGGCCCGCTGTCGTCCACTTTGGACGATGCCGCGGACGACTGCCTGCGGGCGATCCGCCAGGTGCAGCCCACCGGGCCGTACCACCTGCTCGGCTACTCCTCCGGCGGGGTGCTCGCGCACGTGCTGGCGGCCCGGCTGGAGCAGGACGGCGAGCCGGCCGGGCTGGTCGCCATCCTGGACGCGTACCCGGGGCAGCGGCTGGCCGGGCTGACCCGGCAGCAGGTGCTCGCCGACCTGCTCGGCTGGGTCGGGTTCGACGCGCGCTACCTGGGCCGGCAGCCGCTGGAGTACGCCCAGGTGACCGAGACGCTGCGCCGGCTGGGCAGCTCGCTGGCCACCCTGCAGGAGCGGCACGTGGAGGCGATCGGCCGGATCTACGCGAACAACCGGCAGCTGGTGCAGGACCACCGGCCACCGCGGTACGGCGGGGACGTCGTGGTGGTCGTGGCCACCCTCGACAAGGTGGACATCTCCCCGACGCCGGCGGCCTGGGCCCCGTACGTCGGCGGCCGGATCAAGCCGCGCTACCTGCACCGCGAGCACAGCAGCCTGATGAAGCCCGGGCCGCTGGCCGAGATCGGCCGCATCCTCGCCGAGGAGCTGCGCTGCTTCGACTGAGCCGGCTGCAGGTTGCGGCAGTGCACCCGGCATCGCCGCCCGGACCGGCTACAAAGGGACGCGGGTGGACGACCGGGACACCCGTGGCGAGCCGAAGGAGCCGTCCGACAGATGGCGACAGAGCCGACGGGACCGCCGGCGCCGCCGATCGGCCGGCCGCTGCGCAACACCCGGCTGCACGTGCTGGACGGCCGGCTGGGGCTGGCGCCGGCCGGTGTCACCGGCGAGCTCTACATCGGCGGGGACGGGCTCGCGCGCGGCTACCACGGCCAGCCCGCGCTGACCGCCGAGCGCTTCGTGGCCAGCCCGTACGGGCCGCCCGGTGCCCGGATGTACCGCACCGGCGACCTGGTCCGGCGCCGCCGCGACGGTCAGCTGGACTACCTGGGCCGGGCCGACGACCAGGTGAAGATCCGCGGCTTCCGGATCGAGCCGGCAGAGGTGGAGGCGGTGCTGGCCGCGCACCCCGCGGTCGCCCGGGCCACCGTGCTGGCCCGGGAGGACCTGCCGGGCGACCGCCGGCTGGTGGCCTACCTGGTGCCGGCCGGCGGCGGGCCGCTCGACCTGGCCTCGGTGCGCGCGCACGTCGCCGGCCAGCTGCCGGGCTACCTGTGGCCGGCCGGGTACGTCCGGCTGGACCGGCTGCCGCTGACCGCGAACGGCAAGGTGGACCGGCGGGCACTGCCGGTGCCGGAGCTCGGCGCCGCGGACGGCCCGGCGGGCTCGCGCACGCCGCACGAGCAGCTGCTCTGCGACCTCGTCGCGGACGTGCTCGGGCGGCCCGGCGCCGGGGTGGCGGACAGCTTCTTCGACCTCGGCGGCCACTCGCTGACCGCGACCCGGCTGGTCAGCCGGATCCGGTCCACTTTCGGAGTGGAGCTGCCGGTGCGGGCGGTCTTCGAGGCGCCGACGCCGCGGGAGCTGGCCGCCCGGTTGACCGGCGGCGGGGTGCCCCGGCCGGCGCTGCGGCGGTCGCCGGGTGCGCAGACGCCGCTGTCCGCCGGGCAGCGCCGGCTCTGGCTGCAGAACCGGCTGGATCCCGCGGACCCCAGCTACAACGCGCCGCCGGCCTTCCGGCTGCGCGGCCGGCTCGACACCGCGGCGCTGCAGGCCGCGCTGGACGACGTGGTGGAGCGGCACGAGCCGCTGCGGACGGTCTTCCCGGAGTCGGACGGGCAGCCCCGGCCGGTCCTGCTGGACGCCGCCGCGACCCCCCGGCTGGCCCGGGTGGCGGCGGCTCCGGATGGACCGGCCGAGGCGCTGGCCGCCGCCGCGGCCCGCGGCTTCGACCTCGCCACCGAGCCGCCGCTGCGCCCGGTCCTGGTCGACGTCGGCGTCGACGCCGGGGGGACGGCCGAGCAGGTGCTGCTGCTCGTCGTCCACCACGTCGCGTTCGACGCGTGGTCGGCCGCACCGCTGAGCCGGGCGCTGAGCCGGGCGTACGCGGCGCGCCTCGGCGGCCGCCCGCCGGACTGGGCGCCGCTGCCGGTCCGGTACGGCGACTACGCCCGTTGGCAGCGGGAGCTGCTCGGCGACGGCACCGACCCGGCCGGCCGGGCCGGCCGACAGCTCGCCTTCTGGACCGCCGAGCTGGCCGGGCTGCCGGATCGGCTCGACCTGCCGACCGACCGGCCGCGCCCCCCGGTGGTCACCGGCCGCGGTGCGCAGCACGTCCTGGCGCTGGACGCGGACCTGCACCGGCGGCTGCTCGACCTCGCCCGGGACTGCCGGGCGACGCTGTTCATGGTGCTGCACGCCGGGCTGGCCGCGCTGCTCACCCGGCTCGGCGCCGGCACCGACGTGCCGATCGGCGCCCCGGTCGCCGGCCGCACCGACGAGGCGCTGGACGAGCTGGTCGGCTTCTTCGTCAACACGCTGGTGCTGCGTACCGACACCTCGGGCAACCCGAGCTTCCGGGCCCTGCTGTCCCGGGTCCGCGACCGAGACCTGGCCGCGTACGGCAACCAGGACCTGCCCTTCGAGCACCTGGTGGAGGCGCTCGCGTCGGCCCGGTCACCGGACCGGCACCCGCTGGTCCAGGTCGTGCTGGCGCTGCAGAACGCGGAGTCGGCGCCGCTGGAGCTGGCCGGGCTGCGGGTGTCGCCGGAGCCGGTCGCGGTGCGGACCGCGAGGTTCGACCTCGCGCTCGCGCTGGTGGAGCGGCCCGCGGCCGGCGGGCTGACCGGCGTGCTCGAGTACGCCAGCGACCTGTTCGACCCGTCCACCGTGCAGCGCCTGGCGGCCCGGCTGGTCCGGCTGCTGGCCGCCGCGGCCGCCGACCCGGACCGGCCGATCGGGCGGCTCGACCTGCTCGACGAGCGGGAGCGGCGGCAGCTGCTGGGGGAGTGGAGCGACGGTGGCGCCGCCCGGCCGGCCCGGACCGTGCCGGAGCTCTTCGCGGCGCAGGTGGCCGCCCGCCCGTCCGCGCCGGCGCTGGTCGGGCCCGGCGGGCCGGTCAGCTACGCGGAGCTGGACGCGGCGGCGAACCGGCTGGCCCGGCTGCTGGCCGCCCGCGGCGCCCGGCCGGAGCGCTGCGTCGCGGTGGCGGTGCCCCGCTCGCCGGCCCTGGTGGTCGCGCTGCTGGCGGTGCTGAAGTCCGGCGCCGCGTACCTGGCGCTGGACGTCGAGCACCCGGCGAGACGGCTGGAGTACCTGCTCGGCGACGCCGCGCCGGCGCTGGTGCTGACCACCGCCGCGGTGGCGCCCCGGCTGCCGTCCGGACTGGACCGCCTGCTGCTGGAGGAGGTCGGCGAGGCCGGCGACGAGGCCGCACCGACCGTCCACATCAGACCGGAGCACCCGGCGTACCTGGTCTACACGTCCGGCTCGACCGGCCGGCCGAAGGGCGTGCCGGTCCCGCACGCGGGCGCCGCGAGCCTGCAGGCCTGCATGGCGGAGCGCTGCGCGGCCGGGCCGGGCTCGCGGGTGCTGCAGTTCTCCTCGCCGAGCTTCGACGCGACCTTCTGGGAGCTCTGCGTCAGCGTGCTGGCCGGCGGGACGCTGGTGCTGCCGGCGGAGGGCGGCGGGCTCGGCGAGCCGCTCGCCGAGCTGCTCCGGCGCGAGCGGGTCAGCCACGCGCTGGTGCCGCCGGTGCTGCTGACCACCATGCCGCCGGACCTGCTCGCCGGCGGCACGCTGGTGGTCGGCGGCGAGGCCTGCCCGCCGTGGCTGGTCGAGCGGTGGGCGCCGGGCCGGCGGATGCTCAACGCGTACGGGCCGACCGAGTGCACGGTGGTCGCGACGACCAGCGGGCCGCTGTCCGGACCGGGTGGCCCGCCGATCGGCCGGCCGGTCATCGGCACCCGGGTGCACGTCCTCGACGACCTGCTGGAGCCGGTGCCGGTCGGCGTCCCCGGCGAGCTGTACGTCTCCGGCGCCGGCCTGGCCCGCGGCTACCTGGACCGGGCGGGGCTGACCGCGGCCCGGTTCGTGGCCGGGCGGTGGGGGCCGCCGGGGGCGCGCACGTACCGCACCGGCGACCTGGTGCGCTGGCGCCCGGACGGCCAGCTGGACTACCTCGGCCGGGTCGACCAGCAGGTCAAGGTGCGCGGGGTGCGGGTCGAGCCGGGCGAGGTCGAGGCGGTGCTGGCCGCGCACCCGGGCGTCCGGCAGGTGGCCGTGCTCGCCCGGGAGGACCGGCCGGGGGAGCGGCGGCTGGTCGCGTACCTGGTGGCGCCCGGGGTGGAGCCGGCCGAGCTGCGCCGGCACGCCGCCGCCGAGCTGCCGGACCCGCTGCTGCCGGCCGCCTACGTGCTGCTGGACCGGCTGCCCCGCACCTCGCACGGCAAGCTGGACCGGGACGCGCTGCCGCCGCCCGACCCGGCCGCGGCGGTCGGCGCCGCCCGCCCGCGCAACGCCCGGGAGCAGGTCCTCGCCGGCCTGGTCGGCGAGCTGCTGGGGCTGTCCGAGGTGGGCATCGACGACAGCTTCTTCGCTCTCGGCGGGGACAGCATCTCCTCGATCCAGCTGGTCAGCCGGGCCCGCCGGGCCGGGCTGCTGCTCAGCCCGCGGCAGGTCTTCGAGCTGCGGACCGTACGGGAGCTGGCGGCGGCCGCGCGGGTGGCGGCCGCGGACCGGTCCGGGCCGGCGTCCGGCGGGCTGGGCCGGGTGCCGGCCACGCCGGCGGTGCACTGGTGGCGGGAGCGTGGCGGCGCGCTGGCCGGCTTCCACCAGTCGATGCTGCTGCACGCGCCGGCCGAGCTGACCGAGGACGGGCTGGTCGCGGCCGCGCAGGCGGTCTTCGACCAGCACGACGCGCTGCGGGCCCGGCTGCTGCCGGCCGACGGCTGGGCGCTGGAGGTCCGTCCGCAAGGGACGGTGCGGGCCCGGGACCGGGTCCGCCGGGTCCGGGGCGGGCCGGTCGCCGGCGAGGCGGCGGCCGCGGCCGGCCGGCTGGACCCGGAGGCCGGGGTGATGGCCGAGCTGGTCTGGTTCGACGCGGGTCGCGGGCGTCCCGGCCGGCTGCTGGTCAGCGTGCACCACCTGGTGGTCGACCGGGTGTCCTGGCAGGTGCTGGTGCCCGACCTGGCGGCGGCCTGGGCGGCGGTCGCGGCCGGCCGGCCGCCGGAGCTGCCCCCGGTCGGCACCTCGCTGCGGGAGTGGGCGGTGCTGCTGACCGCCGTCGCCCGGGACCGGGCCGCGGAGCTCCCGGTGTGGACGGACCTGCTGTCCCGGCCGGAGCCGGTGCTGGGCAGCCGGCCGCTCGACCCGACCCGCGACGTGGTCGCCACCGAGCGCTCCCACACGGTCTCGCTGCCCGCCGAGCAGACTGCGCCGCTGCTGGCCGCGGTGCCCACCGCGTACCGGGCCGGGGTCGACGACGTGCTGCTGACCGCGCTGGCGCTCGCGCTCGCCCACCGGCAGCGGCGGCGGGACGGGGTGCTGGTGGAGCTGGAGGGGCACGGCCGGGAGGAGATCGCGCCGGCCGTCGACCTGGCCCGCACGGTCGGCTGGCTGACCAGCCTGCACCCGGTCCGGCTCGACCCCGGCGTACGGGACTGGCCGCGGTTGTGGGCCGGCGGCACCGGCCTCGGCACCGCGCTGAAGCGGGTCAAGGAGCAGCGGCAGGCGGTGCCGGACCGCGGCCTCGGCTACGGCCTGCTGCGCCACCTCAACCCGCGGACCGCGCCGGTGCTGGCGGGGCTGCCGCCCGCGCAGGTCGCCTTCAACTACCTGGGCCGGTTCCCGGTCGGCCGGCCGGCCGCGCCCTGGACGCCGGCGCCGGAGGCCCCGCCGCTGGCCGGCGGCCTGCCGGCCGACCTGCCCGCCGCGCACCCGCTGACCGTGACGGCGCTGACCGAGGACCGGCCGGACGGGCCGCGGCTGGTCGCCACCTGGACCTGGCCGGGCGGCCTGCTGTCCGATGTGGACGTCCGCGGGCTGGCCGGCGACTGGCTGCGGGCGCTGCGGCTGCTGGCCGGGCAGGCCCCGGACGCCGGCGGCCTGACGCCGTCCGACCTGCCGCTGGTCACGCTGTCCCAGGACGAGATCGACCTGCTGGAAGCGGACTGGAGGTCGTCGCGGTGACCGGGCCCGGACTGGCGGACGTGCTGCCGCTGACCCCGCTGCAGGAAGGCCTGCTCTTCCACTCGGAACTCGACGCGGGCGCCGACGTCTACACGGTGCAGCTGCGGGTCGACCTGGACGGCGAGCTGGACGCGGGGCGGCTGCGGGCGGCGGCGGCCGCGCTGCTGCGGCGGCACGCGAACCTCCGGGTCGGCTTCCGGCACGCCGGCCTGGAACGGCCGGTGCAGGTGGTGCCGCGGCACGTCGAGCTGCCCTGGTCCACAGTGGACCTGACGACCGGGCCGGACCGGCGCGCCGAGCTGGACCGGCTCGCCGCGGCCGAGCGGGCGCACCGCTTCGACCTCGGCCACCCGCCGCTGCTCCGGCTGGTGCTGTGCCGGCTCGGCGAGCGGCGGCACCGGCTGCTGTGGACCAGCCACCACATCCTGCTGGACGGCTGGTCCTGGCCGGTGCTGCTGCGCGAGCTGGTCACGCTGCACGACTCGGGTGCGGACTCCCCGGCGCTGCCGCCGGTGACCCCGTACCGGGACTACCTGGCCTGGCTGGCCCGGCAGGACCGGACCGCCGCGGAGCAGGCCTGGGCGGACGCGCTGCGCGACGCGGAGCCGACCCTGCTGGTGCCGGGAGCGGCGCCGGCTCGCGGCGAGCCGGCCAGCGTGACCGCCGAGCTGCCCGCCGAGCCGGGCCGGCGGCTGCGGGACCGGGCGCGGCGGCACGGGCTGACGCTGAACACGGTGCTGCAGGGGGCCTGGGCGCTGCTGCTCGGCGCGCTCACCGGCCGGTCCGACGTCGTCTTCGGCGCGACGGTGTCCGGCCGGCCGGCGGACCTGCCCGGCGTCGAGACGATGGTCGGGCTGCTCATCAACACGCTGCCGGTCCGGGTGCGGCTGGACCCGGCGCTGCCGGTGGCGGAGACCCTCGCCCGGCTGCAGGCCGGGCAGGCCGCGCTGTCGGCGCACCAGCACCTCGGGCTCGCCGACATCCAGCGCGGGCGCGGGCCGCTCTTCGACACGCTCGCCGTCTTCGAGAACTACCCGGTGGCGCCGGTGGCCGGCGGCGAGGGCCTGCGGGTCACCGCGGTCGCCGGCACCGACGCGGTGCACTACCCGGCCGGGCTGGTCGCGGCGCCGGCCGGCGCCGACCGGATCGCGCTCCGGCTGCACCACCGGCCGGAAGTGCTGTCCACTTCGGACGCCCGGCGGCTGCTGGACCGGCTGGTGGCGGTCCTCGAGGCGATGGCGGCGGGCTTCGACCGGCCGGTCGCCGGCATCGACGTGCTCACCCCGGCCGAGCACCGGCAGGTCCGGGCCGCCGGGACGGCGACCGCGACGGCCGCGGGGACGGCGACAACGGCGGGGGCGGGGACGGCGGCGGGCGAGGCGGCCGGGGCGACGCTGCCCGGGCTCTTCGCCGCGCAGGTG
>JBJMII010000110.1:0-17980 GCA_045806925.1 Mycobacteriales bacterium | reverse complement strand
GACGGCGCCGCTGGCAGCATCCAGCGCGTACATGTGGCCGCTCATGCTCCCGGCATAGACCACCCCATTGGAGGTGGAGAGGGCAGCGGTGTCGAAGCTGCCGCTGGGGTCGGCGGTCTGCCAGAGGATCGCGCCGGTCGCGGGATCGAGGGCGGCCCAGGAGCCCGTGTGCGGCAGGCTCGGGTTGTTGTCGTACGGCAGGAATGCGGAGTTGGCCTCGGCGATGTAGATCCGCACGCCGTCGTAGGCGCTGCCCCACTGGATGCCGCCGAGGGTGGAGCCGGGCCCGGCCTGCGTGCTCCAGACGATCTGGCCGGTGCGTGCGTCGAGGGCCCAGTAGATGCCGCTCTTGGCGCCCGCGCTGACGAGCTGCCGGGACCCGCCCGTCGGGTTCTTCACGGTGTGCAGGATGGGGCCGGAGCCGAAGTCGAAGTCCGGTCCAGGGGTCGCGGTCGGGCAGGGGTTCGGGGCGATGCCCGGAATGCAGGACACGATCCAGTCGTCGAAGCCCTGCACCCCGGTCGCCCACTTGATCGCGCCGGTGGCGGTGTTGAGGGCCAGGATGGCGTCGACGTGGTTCGCCGGGTCCAGGCACTGGGACGGGGTGCCGCCGTTGTCCTGGCAGGTCTTCACCGAGTCCGGTACGGCGTAGTTGTTGCCGGTGGTGATGAACACGGTGTCCGACTTGGCGTCGAGCGCCGGGGTGCTGCCCCACACCGCCGCGCCGGAGTAGCCGCCGGGGGCGTTCCCGTTGTCCGGGACCATGTAGGTCGTCCACTTCACCTGTCCGGTCGTCGCGTCGATCGCGCTGAACGAGCCACGGAACGTGCAGCAGACGTAGCCGGGGATGAAGGCGGCGTTGCTCTCCTCCGCGGAGGCGGCGCCGACGTACACGGTGCCGCCCGACACGATCGGGGACTGGGTGATGATCGAGAACGGGTGCGTGTTGACGACGGTGCTCCACAGCAGCGTGCCGTTCCTCGCGTCGATGGCCAGCAGCCGGCCGGGACGGGGCGCGACGGCGCTGCCGCCGCCCTGGTCACCGATGTACACGACGTTGCCGACCACGGCGGGGCTGGTCCGCGAGACGAGGTCCGACGCCGGGTTGTAGCCGTAGTCGGACAGCTTCCTCGCCCAGATGGTGGCGCCGGTCTTGGCGTCGGCCTTGGTGATGTAGCCGCCCCAGTCGGGGAAGTAGACCGCTCCACCGACGACGGCCGGGGTCGCGGACACGTCGCCATGGGTGCTCGCAGTCCACTTGACGGCCAGCCGGCCTGCGTTCGAGGCGGAGACCGTCTTCTGGACCGGGTTGGACCTGGTGTTCTGGAAGTCATGGCCACCCATCGGCCATCCGGGCGAGTCGGCGCCCGCCGGTGCCGCCGCGCTGACGGACATCGCCACCCCGAGAGCGAACCCGGCACCTACCGCAGCCAGTCGACGGATGGTCATGGCGATCTCCAATCGGGGCTGGGAACCCACGATCGGCGCCGGGCCCCGATGGCCCGATGCTCCCCCGTCACGCCACCGCTGGATCGGCGCGAACGGCAGCACCGTACTCTCGGTGACGCCTCTCGCGGGGGCGGTTGGGCCAACTGAGTGGCCGCCCTGCCAGCACCAGGCACTGTGTGACCCAATGTAGTCACAAATCGCACACCGATCTGCGCTCGCCGTGCAGGAGTGCTGCCGAGTCAGCGGCTGGTCAGGAACGAGACCGCCTCCGCCAGCGCGAGGTCCGTGAGCACCGGATCGTGCCGGGCGCCGACGTCCCGCATGAACGCGTGCTCGCCGCCCGTGTAGACGTGCAGCTCCAGGTCGTCCAGGCCCGCCGCGTAGAGGGCGGACACGATCCGCGCGCGGGCATCGGGAGGCACGTGCGGGTCCTGGGAGCCGAAGACGATCATCAACCTGCCCCGGATGTCAGCGGCGCGGGCGAGCGATCCGGCGTCGGCGTCGGCGCCGAGCGCGCCGTCGTGCAGCCCGGTCGGGTAGAAGCAGACAGTCGCCGCGACCCGGGGGTCGAACGCCGCCCGGAACGCCAGGTGGCCACCGATGCAGAACCCCACCGCGAACAGCTCACCGACGTCGGCGCGCCGCTCCAGGAAGCCCAGCACCGCAGCCCGGTCGGAGTCGAACTGCGCCGTCGTCGTCCCGGCCGCACCTGCCAGGCCAGCCCGCTTGCCAGCGTCGTCGAACTCCAGCGCGACACCGGCCAGCGCGCCGCGCGGGTAGATCTCCGGCACACACGCCACGAACCCGGCCGACGCCAGCCGCCGCGCCGTCCGCAGCGTCGACTCGGTCAACTGGAAGATGTCGGTGTACAGCAGCACGCCCGGCCACTGGCGCTCACCGACCGGGCGGATCAGCACCGACCGGATCTCGCAGTCCGGTGCCCGGACACGCACCTCGTCCTCGAGCAACCTCACGACCGGACCCTACTCACCGATCAGCCGTCCTTCGTCCCATGCCGGCCGGAGTCCGCCCCGCCGGCCGGCAACCGCCCCCACCGCCGAACCCCGGCTCAGAACAGCAGGGCCAGGCCGAGACCGGCGGCGGCCGCCACCAGCCCGAGGGCGACGCCGACCGCGACGTTGAGCGCGGCTTCCGTGACCGCGCCGTCCTCCAGCAGCCGGACGGTCTCCGCCTCAGCCGGCACGTGGGCCCGCGCCGCCGGCGATCGCTAGGGGTTCGGCCGGGGCGGGTCGCCGGGGCGGACCAACCCGCTCTCGTACGCGAGGACGACGAGCTGCACCCGGTCGGCCCTGCCGAGCTTGGTCAGCAGGTGGCTGACATGACTCTTCACGCTGCTGCGGGCCAGGTGCAGCCGGGCCGCGATCTCGTCGTTGTTCAGACCGCAGCTCACCAGGCGCAGCACCGCGAGCTCGCGGGTGGTCAGCCCGCGGACCAGGTCGTCCGCGGGTGGGCGCGGCGAGGGCAGGTACCGGACGTAGCGGTCGAGCAGCCGCCGGGTGACAGCGGGGGCGAGCAGCGCGTCCCCGGCGGCGACGACCCGGACGGCGTGCACCAGCTCCTCGGCGGTGGCGTCCTTGAGCAGGAACCCGCTGGCGCCGGCCTTCAGCGCCTCCACCACGTACTCGTCCAGGTCGAAGGTCGTCAGCATCAGCACCCGTACGACGTGGCCGTCGTCGCGGGCGGCGGTGACCAGCCGGGTGGCTGCGACCCCGTCCAGGCCGGGCATCCGCACGTCCATCAGGACCACGTCCGGGCGCAGCCGCCGGGCCAGCTCGACCGCCTGGTGGCCGTCCGCCGCCTCGCCGACCAGGTCGAGCCCGGCCGGGCCGGTCAGGCACTCGCGCAGCGCCGACCGCATCAGCGGCTGGTCGTCGGCGATCAGGACACGGGAGCCCACAGCCGTCCCTCCCGCGCCGGCAGCGTGGCCGTGAGCCGGAAGCCGCGGACTCCGCCCGGCCCGATCGTGAGCCGGCCGCCGAGCAGGCTGATCCGCTCCCGCATGCCGGTCATGCCCCGCCCGGCCACCACCTCTCCGGCGCTGCCCCGTCCGTCGTCGCTGACCCGCAGCTCGAGCGTCTCGCCGGAGTAGCCGAGCAGCACCTCCGCGTGCGCCGGCCCGGCGTGCTTGAGGCTGTTGGTGAGCGCCTCCTGCACGATCCGGTACGCGGCGAGCTCGACGTGGGCCGGCAGCGACCGGACCTCGCCCCGTACGGTGAGGGTGACCGGCAGGCCCGCCCGCTCCAGCTGGACGAGCAGCGAGGGCAGGTCGCCCAGCCCCGGCTGCGGCACCGGCTCGGCCGGGTCCTCGGTGCCGAGCACGCGCAGCAGCTGGCGCAGCTCGGCCAGCGCCTGCCGGCCGGTCGCCTCGACCGAGGCGAGCGCCGGCCGGACCGTGTCCGGCTCGGTGGCGAACCGGCGGCGCGCCGAGGCCGCCTGTCCGATGATCACGCAGACGCTGTTCGAGACCAGGTCGTGCAGCTCCCGGGCGATCCGCTCCCGCTCCCGCTCGACCGCCAGCCGGGTCTGCGCGACCTCGGCCTTTCCGAGCAGATCGGCCAGCTGCTCCGCCTGGGCTGCCCGGTCGCGGCTCAGCTGCAGGCCGTAGCCGGCCACCCCGGTCGCGCCGATGGACAGCAGGTACGCCAGGAACTTGTCGTCGGTGAAGGTGCCGTCGGCCCAGGTCGCCGCGACGGTGACGCTGGCCGCCACCACCGCGGTCGCGGTCGCGGCCACCGGGTACGACGAGACCTCGGCGACGGTGAAGAGCGCGACCAGCACGGCGAACGGCAGCGGCGGTGGGGGGTAGCCGAGCGACTCGACCAGGAAGGCCGAGACGGTCGCGACCGCGAGCACGGGCAGCGGTGCCCGTCGTCGCCAGGCGAGCGGGAGGGTGCCGAGCAGCACCAGCGCGATCCCGCGGCCGTCCGCCTCCGCGAACGGGACGATCTCGTCGTCGCCGGGCATCTGGGACACCTTGCCGGCGAGGCTCGCGAGCGAGAGGCCGCCCGCCGCCAGGGCGAGCAGCCAGTCGCGCGTGGTCGGCTCGGCTACGCGTAGGCGGCCCCGCCCCGACCACCAGGCCACCGCGCGTTGACGAAGCGCCATCTCACCGCTCTGCGTCTCCGCTGCTTCTCAACGGTCACCCACCGTCGGCGCTGCTCGTTGCCTGTCCCAACGGTGCTGATTTTAGCAGCGGCTCTGCTACCCCGTACCGGTTTTCCGGCACTCCGGGAGGCGGCTCCCGGCACCGGCGCCGGGCCGGGGCGGATCCCCGGGCTGATCCCCGGGCTGATCCCCGGGCTGATCCCCGGGCTGATCCCCGGGCGGAGGCGGCTTCGTCCCCGGGACGGAGCCGGCGACGCCCCGGGACGGAGACGGGGCCTACCCAGGGACGGGCCCCGGGGCCGGCCCCGCGCCGGAAGACGACGGCGGCCGGCCGCTCATACCGTGGAACCGGCGGCTGCTGCGGCGGTCGCGTCGGACGACGCCGGTGGGGGGCCACCATGCTGCGGTGGATCGTCGGTTCGGGCGTCGCCTTCGCGCGGCTGGTGGTCGCGGCGGCGATCGCGCTGCTGGTCTTCGGTGCCTTCCAGCTGCGCTCGGCGCGGGTGGACACGTACCCGCAGTTCACCCCGCCGTCGGTGCAGATCCAGACCGAGGCGCGGGGGTTGTCCGCCGCCGAGGTCGAGCAGCTGATCACGGTGCCGCTGGAGCAGGACCTGCTCAACGGGATCCCCTGGCTGCAGCACATCAGCTCGGAGTCGGTGACCGGGCTGTCGTCGATCGACCTGGTCTTCGAGCCCGGGACCGACGTCCTGCGGGCGCGGGAGGTGACGCAGGAGCGGCTCTCGCAGGCGGTCGCGCTGCCGAACGTCGGCACCCCACCGGTGATGATCCAGCCGGTGTCCTCGACCAGCCGGGTCTCCATGATCGGCCTGAAGTCCGCCGAGCTGTCGCTGGTCGACCTGTCCGTGCTGGCCCGGTGGAAGATCCGGCCGAAGCTGATGGGCATCCCCGGCGTGGCCAACGTCGCCGTCTGGGGGCAGCGCGACCGGCAGCTGCAGGTGCTGGTCGACCCGGACAAGCTGGCGAGCAGCGGCGTCTCCCTCAGCCAGGTGGTGGACACCACCGGCAACGCACTCTGGGTGTCCCCGCTGAGCTTCGTGGAGGCCTCGACGCCGGGCACCGGCGGTTTCGTGGACACACCCAACCAGCGCTTCGGCGTCCAGCACGTCTTCCCGATCACCACCGCGAAGCAGCTGTCGTCGGTCACGATCGAGGGCACCTCCGGCCGCACCATGCGGCTGTCCGACGTCGCGGACGTGGTCGAGGACCACCAGCCGCTCATCGGCGACGCGGCGGTGGCCGACGACACCGGCCTCGTGCTCGTCGTGCAGAAGTTCGCGGACGCCAACCCGCGGGAGGTCGCCCGGGCCGTCGACGAGGCGATGGCGACGCTCGCGCCCGGCCTGTCCGGGGTCGACATCAGCACCGGCCTCTACCAGCCCGCGTCCTTCCTGGACGCGGCGCTGCACAACGTCGGCCTCGGCGTCGTCATCGGCCTGCTGCTGCTCGCCGTGGTGCTCGGCGGCGTCCTGCTCTCGTGGCGGGCCGCGCTCGTCACGCTGCTGACCATCCCGGTCGCCGTCGTGGCCGCGGCGTACGTGCTGTACCTGCGCGGCACCACCTTCACCACCATGACCCTGGCCGGGCTGGTGGCCGCGGTGGGAATCGTGGTGGACGACGCGGTGGTCGCGGTCGACGCGCTGCGGGTCCGCCGAGGCCCGGCGGACGGGGAGTCGCCGGACGCGGATGCCCCGGGCGCCGGCACCGTCGTCGAGGCGGTGCTGACCGGTCGCGGGCCGCTGCTGGCGGCGACGTCCGCCGTGCTGCTGGGCCTGGTCCCGGTGCTGCTCCTCGGCGGGGTCGCCGGCGCCTTCGCCCGGCCGCTCGCGATCTCGTACCTGCTCGCCGTGCTGGCCTCGACCCTCGTCTCGCTCACGCTCGCGCCGGCCCTGGCCGCCCTGCTGTGGTCGGGTCCGCCGAGCCCGCGGCGGGTCGGGCCGCCGGTGCGCTGGGTGCAGCGCGGGGTGCAGCGGGCGCTGCCCTGGCTGACGCTCCGCCGGCGCGGCTGGCTGCTCGCCGGCGTGCTTGCAGTGGCCGGGCTCGCCGTCCTCCCGCAGCTCGGCAGCGCACCGCTGCTGCCACAGCTGCAGGACCGGGCGCTGCTGGTGCAGCTGCAGGCCACGCCCGGCACCTCGCTCACCGAGATGGATCGGGTCACCGCGGCGATGGGCCGCGAGCTGCGCACGGTCGAGGGGGTCGAGGGGGTCGGCAGCCACGTCGGCCGGGCCCAGAACTCCGACCAGGTGGTGAACGCCAACTCAGCCGAGCTGTGGCTGCGGGTGTCCCCCGCGACGGACCTCGCCAGCACCACCGAGGAGGTCGAACGGGTCGTCGCCGGCTACCCGGGGCTGCGCCACAGCACGTCGAGCTATCCGCAGGAGCGGGTGCGGGCGGCCCAGGCCGGTCCGACCCACCCGCTGGTGGTACGGGTCTACGGCGCGGACTTCGGCACGCTGCGGGCCCAGGCCGAGCAGGTGCGCCAGGCGCTGTCGTCCGTCCAGGGCGTCCGGCGCGCCCAGGTCGAGGCCGTCCCCGAGGAGCCGACCCTGCAGATCGAGGTCGACCTCGCGGCCGCCGAGCGGTACGGCGTCAAGCCGGGCGACGTGCGGCGGGCGGCCACCACGGTGCTGTCCGGCTTGCCGGTGGGCAGCCTGTACGAGCAGCAGGAGATCTTCGACGTCGTGGTGTGGGGCCAGCCGGAGGCCCGGCGCAGCCTCGCCAGCGTCCGGGACCTGTACGTGGACCGGCCCGACGGCGGCCGGCTGCGGCTGAGCGACGTGGCGGACGTGCACATCGGCAGGTACCCGACCGTGGTGCGGCATGACGACGTCCTGCGCAGCCTGGACGTGATGGCGGACGTCGAGGGCCGCGGCGTCGACGCCGTCCGGGCCGACGCCCAGGACCGGGTGCGGGCGATGAGCTTCCCGCTGGAGTACCGCGCCGAGGTGCTCGGGACCGGCGACGGCGGTGCTGCCGCGGCCGCCGGTGCCGGCGTGCGCGGGCGCTGGCTCGCCGCGGTCCTGCTGGTCGTCGCGGCGGCGGTCGTGCTGCTGCTGCAGGCGGCGACCGGCAGCTGGCGCGGCACCGGCCTGCTGGTGCTCACGCTGCCGCTGGCCCTGGTCGGTGGCGTGCTCACCGCGCCGCTCGCCGGCGGCGTACGGACGCTCGGCGCGCTGCTGGGCCTGCTGGCCGTCCTCGGCCTCGCGTTGCGTGCCGGCCTGCTGCTGGTCCGCGAGATCGGCCGGCTGGAGCAGGACGGGATGCGGCCCGGGCCGGGGCTGGTGCTGCACGCGACCCGGGAGCGGGTCCCGCCGGTGCTGCTCACCGCGCTGGCGACCGCGGCCCTGGTGCTGCCGTTCGCGATGTCCGGCACCGTGGCCGGAACCGAGCTGCTGCACCCGCTGGCGGTCGTCGTGCTCGGCGCGCTGGTCAGCTCGACCCTGGTCGTCCTGCTGGTGCTGCCCGTCCTCCAGCTCGGGTCCGCCCGGTCCCGCACCGCGGAGGCCGAGCCGGAGCCGCCGCCGGAACCGCCGCCGGTGCCGGCGGCGGTACGGGGTCCGGCGAGGGGAGAGGTCGATGAGACTCCGTAGGTCGCTCGCGGCGCTCGCGCTGCTGGCCACGGGCATCGGCGCGGCCGGCTGCCGCAGCGGCGCGCAGGCCGAGGAGGAACCGGCCCGCGCCGCCACGGTCGAGGCCGTGGCCGGCACCGAGCTGAGCCGGGTGACCCTGACCGAGGAGGGGATCCGGCGGCTCGGCATCCGCACCGCACCTGTCGCGCGGGTCGCCGGGACGGGGCCGGTCAGGACGACCATCCCGTTCTCCGCGGTCCTGTACGACCCGGACGGCCAGGCCTGGGCGTACACGAACGTCGGCGAGAACGCCTTCGTGCGGGCGGCGCTGGTGGTGCACCGGGTGGACGGCGACACCGCATTCCTGTCCGAGGGCCCGGCCGCGGGCACCGCCGTGGTCACCGTGGGCGTCCCCGAGCTGTACGGCGCCGAGTACGAGGTCGGTGGGGAGTGACCACTCCGCCGCGGCGCACGCTCATGCGGACGGTGGTGAGCGGGAGCCTGCGCTTCCGCCATCTCGTCGTGCTGGCCGCCGTGGCGATGATGGTCTTCGGCGTGGGGCAGCTGCCCTCGATGCGGGTGGACGTGTTCCCCGAGTTCGCCCCGCCCCGGATCGACATCCAGACCGCCTGCCTGGGACTGTCCACAGCAGACGTCGAGGCGCTCGTCACGGTGCCGCTGGAGCAGGCGCTGAACGGCATGAAGGGTCTCGACGACCTGCGGTCGAAGTCGGTGCCGCAGCTGTCCGCCATCGAGCTGATCTTCAAGGCCGGCACCGACCTGTTCGGGGCCCGGCAGCTCGTGCAGGAGCGGCTCGCGCTCGTCACGCCGAGCCTGCCGACCTGGGCGGCTCCGCCGTTCATGCTGCCGCCGGTGTCGGCGACCGCCCGCGCGGTGCAGATCGGCATGACCTCGACCGACCACTCACTGATCGCGATGTCGATGATGGCGTACTGGACGGTCCGGGCCCGGTTGCTGCGGGTCCCCGGCGTGGCCAACGTCGCCATCTGGGGCGAGCGGCTGCAGATGATGCAGGTCCGGGTCGAGCCGGAGAAGATGCACGCCGAGCAGGTCTCGCTCGACACCGTCATGGAGGCGACCGCCGACTCGCTCGACTCGGGCCTGTTGAAGTTCTCCAGTGGCTCGGTCATCGGCACCGGTGGGCTCGTCGACTCGGCCAACCAGCGCATCGCCGTACGCCGGGTGCTGCCGATCGTCACCCCCACCGACCTCGGGCGGGTGCCGCTGCGGCAGCGGGACGGCAGGACGCTGCACATCGGTGACGTCGCCGAGGTCGTCGAGGACCATCAGACGCTGATCGGCGACGCGGTGATCGGCGACGGCCCCGGCCTGCTGCTGGTGGTGGAGAAGCTGCCGTGGGCGAACACCCTGACGGTCACCAGCGGGGTCGAGGACGCGATCCGCGCCCTGCAGCCCGGCCTGCCGGGGGTCGTCTTCGACACGAAGATCTTCCAGCAGGCGCGGTTCGTGCGGACCGCGATCCACAACCTGCGGCAGGCGCTGCTGCTCGGCTTCCTGCTGGTGGTCATCATCGTCGCGCTGTTCCTGTTCGAGTGGCGGGTCGTGCTGGTCAGCCTGCTCACCATCCCGCTCTCGCTGATCGCCGCGGTGCTGGTGCTGCGATGGCGGGGCGCGACGGTGAACACGATGACGCTCGCCGGGCTGGTGATCGCCCTCGGGGCGCTGGTCGACGACGCCATCATCGACGTCGAGAACATCCTGCGGCGGCTCCGGCAGCACCGCCGCGAGCGGACCGGCCGGTCGACCGCCTCGGTCATCCTGGAGGCGTCGCTCGAGGTCCGCAGCCCGATCGTGTACGCGACGCTGATCACCGTCGCGGCGGCGATCCCGATCTTCCTGCTGGAGGGCCTGACCGGCGCCTTCTTCCGGCCGCTCGCGTGGTCGTACGCGGTGGCGATCCTGGCTTCCATGGTGGTGGCGCTGACCGTCACACCCGCGCTCACGCTGATGCTGCTGCGCAACGTGCCGGTGGAGCGGCGTGAGTCGCCGCTGGTGCGCCTGCTGCAGCGGGGCTACGGCGCGATCCTGACCCGGATCGTGCACCGGCCGCGCCGGGCGTACACCACCTTCGGCATCGTCACGCTGATCGGCCTGCTCACCCTGCCGCAGCTGGGTCAGTCGCTGTTCCCCACGTTCAAGGAGCGCGACTTCCTGATGCACTGGATCGCGGCGCCCGGCACCTCCGACGAGGAGCTGCAGCGGACGTCGGTCGCGCTGAGCGGGCAGTTGCGGTCGATCCCCGGGGTGCGCAGCTTCGGCGCCCACATCGGCCAGGCCTTCCTCGGCGAGGAGATCGCCGGCGTGAACTTCGGCGAGGCGTGGGTCAGCGTCGACGACTCGGTCGACCTCGACCGGACCGTCGAGTCCATCAAGTCGGTGGTCGACAGCTACCCCGGCGTCTACCGGGACGTGCTGACCTACCTCAACGAGCGGATCGAGGAGGTGCTCACCGGGTCCAAGGAGCCGGTGGTGGTCCGCATCTACGGCCAGGACCTGGACGTGATCCGCGCCAAGGCCGAGGAGGTGCGCAAGGTCCTCGCCGCGGTTGGCGGGGTGGTGGACGACCACGTGGACCTGCAGGTCGACGTGCCGCAGATCGAGGTCGAGGTCGACCTGGCGAAGGCCGCCAGGTACGGGCTGAAGCCCGGTGACGTCCGGCGCGCCGCGGCCACCCTGGTGGCCGGCGAGGAGGTGGGCGACATCTTCCGGGCCGGCAAGGCGTACGACGTGGTGGTCTGGAGCACGCCGGAGACCCGCAGCAGCGTGACGAGCATCGCCGCGCTGCCGATCGACACGCCGTCCGGCCGACCGGTCCGGCTCGGGGACGTCGCGCGGGTCCAGGTGCGCCCCGTCCCGAACGTCATCGAGCGGCAGGGCGACTCCCGGCGGATCGACGTGGTCGCCAACGTCGAGGGCCGCGACCTCGGGTCGGTGGCCGAGGACGTCGAGGCGGGACTGTCCGCGGTGTCCTTCCCGCGCGGCTCCCACGCGGAGCTGCTCGGTGAGTACAAGGAGCGGCAGGCGGCGCAGGCGCGGCTGCTCAGCGCCGCGCTGATCGCCATCGTGGTGATCCTGCTGCTGCTGCAGGCGGCGTTCGGCGAGTGGCGGCTGGCGACCTTCGTCTTCCTCACCCTGCCCATGGCGCTGGTCGGCGGCCTGCTCGCGGCCTGGCTGAGCGGGGGAGTGATCTCGCTCGGGTCGCTGGTCGGCTTCTTCACCGTCTTCGGCATCGCGGCGCGCAACGGCATCCTGCTGGTCGACCACTGCCGGCACCTGGAGCGGTACGAGGGGGTGGCCTTCGGGCCCGAGCTGGTGCTGCGCGGCGCCCGCGAGCGGCTCTCGCCGATCCTCATGACGTCGCTGGCCACCGGGCTGGCGCTGGTGCCGCTGATCGTGCTCGGCGACCGGGCCGGTCACGAGATCGAGTACCCGCTCGCCATCGTGATCGTCGGCGGCCTGATCACCTCGACGCTGCTCACCCTCTTCGTCGTCCCCTCCCTGTACCTCCGCTTCGGCCGACCGAGGAGGTCCGCATGACCCGTCGCCTGCCTTCCCGGCGTTCCCGCCGGTCGGTCCGGGCCGGCCTGGCCGTCACCGGCTCGCTGTGCCTGCTGGTGACCGCCGTCCCGGCGGCCGCCGCCACCACCGCGGCGACCACCGCCGGGTTCCACCACCCGCTGCGGATCGACAACCGGTACCTGCCGTTCCGGCCGGGGACGAGGTACGTCTTCGACGGGCGAGTCGACGGCACCCCGCACCGGGTGGTGCTCGTGGTCACCGACCTGGTCAAGGTCGTCGACGGGGTGGCGACGGCCGTCCTGTGGGACCGCGACTTCGACGACGGGCAGCTCGCCGAGGCGGAGCTCGCCTTCGAGGCCGAGGACGACCGCGGCACCGTCTGGAACTACGGCGAGTACCCGGAGGAGTACGAGGACGGGCACTTCGTCGGCGCGCCGTCGACCTGGATCCCCGGCGTGCACCGGGCGCGGGCCGGCATCCACATGCTCGCGCATCCGCGGGTGGGCACCCCGCGGTACGTCCAGGGCCGGGCGCCCGCCATCGACTTCCTGGACACCGGCAAGGTCGTCGCGACCGGGCAGCACCTGTGCGTGCGCGGCCGCTGCTTCGACCACGTGGTGGTGATCGACGAGACGAGCCCGCTCGAGCCGGACAGCGGCCACCAGGTCAAGTACTACGCCCCGGGGGTGGGCGTGGTCCGCGTCGGCGCGGTCGGCGGCGCCCAGCAGGAGTTCCTCGACCTGGTGTCGATCTCGCACCTCGGCCCGGCCGGGCTCGCCCATGCCCGCGCCGCGGCCCTGGCGCTGGAACGGCGGGCGTACCGGGTGAGCGAGGCGTACCGTCGGACACCACCGATGCACGTCCGCGGCTGACCAGCCGGCTCCGGCCGGACCGGGAGGGGATGGCCGGTGGCTGCGGTGACCGTGCGGGCGGAAGGGCTGACCAAGCGGTACGGGGCGCAGGTCGCCGTCGGCGGCGTCGACCTGGTCGCGTACGAGGGGGAGATCCTCGGCCTGCTCGGTCCGAACGGGGCCGGCAAGACGACGACGATCCGGCTGCTGACCACCGTGCTCCCGCCGACCGCGGGCCGGTTCTCGGTCGCCGGGGTGCCGTCCAGCCGGCCGCGGGAGATCCGGAGGCGGGTCGGCGTGCTGCCGGAGAGCGCCGGCTACCCGGGCCGCCGGACGGCCCTGGAGTACCTGAGCTTCCACGCCGCGCTCTTCGGCCTACCGGCGACGCCGGCGACGCGGGTCGCCCGGGCGCTGCTGGCCGAAGTGGGCCTGGCCGAGCGGGCCCACTCGCCCGTCGGCACGTTCAGCCGCGGCATGCGGCAGCGCCTGGGGATCGCCCGGGCGCTGGTGAACGACCCGGCGGTGCTCTTCCTGGACGAGCCGACGCTCGGGCTCGACCCCGCCGGCCACCGCCAGGTCCTCGGCGTGCTGCGCGCCATCGCCCGGCACCGGCGGGCGACCGTCGTGCTCAGCACGCATGCGTTGAGCGACGTCGAGGACGTCTGCTCCCGGGCGGTGATCCTGGACCGCGGCCGGGTCGCGGCCAGCGGGACCGTCGCCGAGGTCGCCGGCACCGTGGCCGGCGATCCGGGCGCCACGGTCACCGTCCCGGTCGAGCTGGCCGGAGCGGCCCGTGCCGTGCTCGAACGGGTGGCCGGCCTCAGCGTCGCCGACATCCCGGACCGGACCGGCGCGTTCGTGGTCTCCGGCCCGGACCGCCGGCCGGCCGAGGCGTTGCGGGCGCTGGTCGGGGCCGGCCTGCCGATCCTGACGTACGAGACGCACCGGGCCCGGCTGGACGAGGCGTTCCTCGCGGTGACCGGGCAGCGGACCCGATGAGCGCCGACCGCCCGGACCGGGCGCCCTGGCCGTGGCGGGTGGTGGCCGGCTACGAGTGCCGGGAGCTGTGGGTCGGCGGTCGTGGCCCGGGGCTGGTGCTGGCGCTCAGCCTGCTGCTCGGCGCGGTGACGTACCTGACCGCCACCAACCGGCTGCTGAACTACCTGGAGCAGCGGGAGTCGGTGAACCTCCTGCTGCAGGTGGCGGTCGGCGTCGGCGTGCTGGTGACGATGGTGGTCAGCGCCGACGCGGTGAGCGGTGAACGGGAGCGCGGCACGCTGGAGACGCTGCTGCTGACGCCGATCCCGCACCGGCAGCTGCTGGCCGGCAAGCTGATCGGTGCGCTTACGCTCTGGACCGCCGCGCTGCTGGTCACCGTTCCGTACCTGTGGGTGCTCGGCCAGGGGGTCGGCGCGACCGGTCCGGCCCTGCTCGCCGCCGCCCTGGTGGGCACCCTGCTGGCGGTGGGGCTGGCCGCGTTCGGGCTGGTCTTCAGCGGCCTGGCCGGCTCCAACCGGACCAGCCTGGCGGGCAGCCTGCTGCTGCTGCTCGCGCTCTTCGCACCGACCCAGCTGCCGGCCGGCGCCAGGCAGGGCCGGCTGGGCGACCTGCTGCTCCGGCTGAACCCGGTGGCCTCCGCCGAGCACTACCTCGGCGCGGTGCTGGTGACCGGGCACGGCTGGACCCGCGACCTGTCGTACCTGGTCTCGCCCGCGCTGACCGCGCTGGTGGCCGGCAGCTGGCTGGTGCTCGCCGCCGACCGGCTGGTCCGCCTGGACGTCCGAGGGGCGGCCCGGTGAGGCACCTCCTCGTCCTCACCGTCTGCCTGGCCTGGACGGTGGCCGCCGCCGCACCGTCCACTGCGGACCGGGCCGTGCCCGCGGCGCCCGCGTCGTCCACTGTGGACGTCAGCACCCGGCCGGCCAGGATCGACGCGGTGCTCGGCGACACGGTGACCGTCGCCTCGACCGTCACCAACCGCGGTTCGGCGCCGACCGGACCGCTGATCGCCCACCTGGACGTGGTCAGCCTGCGCGCCGAGGTCTACGTCGACCCGGAGGACTGGTCGGCGGAGCGGTCGGTCGGCATCGGGTCGCTGCCGGCCGGTGCCGGCACCGACCTGTCCTGGCGGGTCCGGACCGTCGACGCCGGCGACTTCGCCGTCTACGTGGTGCTGGTCCCGGCCGGCCAGGCGGGCCCGGCGCAGCTCGCTGCGAGCCCGCCGGCGCACCTCGCCGTCGCCGGGCGGCGCACCCTGGACGCGGCGGGCACGTTGCCGGTCGTGCTCGGCGTGCCCGCCGTCGTCGCCCTCGGCATGCTCGCCGGCCGGCTGCGCCGCCGCCGTGCCACCGGGCCAGCCGGACGGGGATGAGGGCCATGGCGCCGACTGCCAGACTTCCCGGATGACGACGCGACAGCTGGTGCTGGTCAGGCATGCCAAGGCGACCCAGGGCGGCGGCGACCGGGACCGCCCGCTGGCCCGGCGCGGGACCACCGAGGCGCCGGCCGTCGGCAGGTGGCTGGCCGAGCGGCAGATCGTGCCGGACCGGGTGGTGGTGTCACCGGCCCGCCGGGCACGGCAGACGTGGGAGCTCGCGGGCGCGGAGCTCGGCCGGCCCGGACCCGGCGAGCCGGAGATCGACGAGCGGGTCTACGACAACACGGTCGACGGCCTGCTGGCGGTGGTCCGGGACACTCCCGGCGACGTCTCGACGCTCGCGATCGTCGGGCACAACCCGGCCATCGAGGAGCTCGCGATCGCGCTGGACGACGGCACCGGCGACGCCGCCGGTCGCCGGAAGCTGGCGGAGAAGTACCCGACCAGCGGTGTCGCCGTCTTCGCCGTGACCGACCCGTGGACCGCGGTCCGGACGGGGACGCTGACCAGCTTCGCCGTACCCCGCGGCTGAGCCGGGCCGGCGGCCCGGCGGCCGCGGACCGGATTCGCGAGGGTGCCGGCCCGGTGGCCGGCTCCTGGGTCTACTCTGCTTGCTTCACATCCGGCCCGCGGAAGGGAGCGTCCGATGGCTTCCCGACTCAATCCGTACGTCAGCTTCGATGGCAATGCGCGCCAGGCGATGGAGTATTACCAGGGTGTCTTCGGCGGCGAGCTGGCGCTGAGCACCTTCGGCCAGTACGGCGCGGCGGACACGCCCGGTGCCGACAAGATCATGCACGGCATGCTCGTCGCCGACAACGGCTTCGCGCTGATGGGCGCGGACATGCCGCCCGGCATGGAGTACCGGCGGGGCAACACGATGGCGGTCAGCCTCAGCGGCGACGACGGTGACGAGCTGCGCGGCTACTGGGCGAAGCTGTCCGACGGCGGCACCGTCACGGTGCCGATGGAGAAGCAGATGTGGGGCGACGAGTTCGGCATGTGCACCGACCGGTTCGGGGTCGACTGGATGGTCAACATCGCTCAGGCGTGATCGGGTAGACCACCAGCTCCGAGGCCTTCACGGTCAGCCACACCTGGTCGGCGGCGGCCAGACCGAGCTCCGCCGCCGCCGCCGGGGTGACGTCCGCGAAGACCGGCGGTGAGCCGGCGACGGACACCCGGACCCGGTCGCCGACCGCCTCCAGCCCGTTGACCGCACCGGTCCAGGTGTTGCGCGGGCTGCCTGGGGTCGGCGGCTGCCGGTGCAGCGCGACCGCGGACGGCCGCAGCGCCAGGTAGACCGGACCGTCCGCGGTCTGGTCGGCGCTGACCAGGGTGCCGCCGCCGTCCAGGGTCACCCGGCCGGCGTGCGCGGTGCCGCGGTAGAGGTTCACCCCGACCAGGCTGGCCACGTAGTCGGTCCGCGGGTGCCGGGCGACGTCGGCCGGGTCGCCCTGCTGGACCACCCGGCCGCGCTCCAGGACGACCAGCCGGTCGGCCAGCACCATGGCCTCCACCGCGTCGTGCGTGACCACGATCGCCGGCCCGCCGTACGAGGTGAGGTGCCGGCGCAGGTCCGTGCGCAGGCTCAGCCGGGTGCCGGCGTCCAGCGCGGCCAGCGGCTCGTCGAGCAGCAGCAGCTCGGGGCCGAGCACCAGGGCGCGGGCGAGCGCGACCCGCTGGGCCTGGCCGCCGGACAGCTCGTGCGGGCGGAGGCCGGCCTGCTCGGTCAGGCCGACCCGGTCCAGCCAGGGCGCCGCGGTCCGGCGGGCGGCGGCGCGGCGGACCCCCTGCGCGCGCAGCCCGTACGCGACGTTGTCGAGCGCGGTCAGGTGCGGGAAGAGCAGGTAGTCCTGGAAGACGACACCGACCCGGCGGCGCTCCGGCGCGGTCCGGACGCCGGCGGCGGCGTCGTCCAGCACCCGGCCGCCGAGCCGGACGTGCCCGGCACTGAGCGGCAGCAGGCCGGCGAGCGCGCGCAGCAGGGTGGACTTGCCGGCGCCGTTCGGTCCCAGCACGGCGAGCACCTCGCCCGGCACCGCCCGCACCGCCGCGTCCAGCTCGAAGCGCCCGCGCCGCGCCACCACGCGCGCGTCCAGAGTGGACGGTGCGCTCATCGGACCGGTCCGGCCCGGACGATCCGGTCGCGCAGCCCCACCAGGATGGCGACCGACACCAGCAGCAGCACCAGGGACAGCGCGATCGCCGCGTCCGGGTCCGTCTCCAGCGCGATGTAGACGGCGACCGGCATCGTCTGGGTGGTGCCCGGGAAGTTGCCGGCGAAGGTGATCGTCGCACCGAACTCGCCGAGCGCCCGCGCCCAGCACAGCACCGACCCGGCCAGCACCGACGGCGCGATCAGCGGCAGCGTCACCCGGCGGAAGGTGGTCCACCGGCTCGCGCCGAGCGACGCGGACGCCTCCTCGTACCGGACGTCGGCGGCCCACAGCGCGCCCTCGACGGTGATGACCAGGAAGGGCATCGCGACGAAGGTCTCGGCCAGCACGACCGCCGTGGTGGTGAAGGGGATGGTGACGCCGAACCAGGAGTCCAGATACCGCCCGACGATCCCGCGCCGGCCGAAGGCGAGCAGCAGCGCGACACCGCCGACCACCGGCGGCAGCACGAGCGGCAGCGTCACCAGCGTGCGCAGCACCGTCCGGCCGGGCAGCCGGGTCCGGGCCAGAACCCAGGCCAGCGGCACCCCGAGCAGCAGCGACAGCGCGGTCGCGAGCGTGGCGCTGACCAGTGACAGCCGCAGCGCCTCGCGCACGAGCGGGTCATCGACCAGCGACGGCAGGGACGTCCACGGCGCCCGGACCAGCAGGCCGGCCAGCGGCAGCAGCAGGAAGGCGACGGCGAGGGCGGCCGGCCCGGCCAGCGGCCACGGCGCGGCCGCCCGCCGGCTCGGCCCGGACACCAACCGGTCCCGGCCCGGCCGCCCCCCGTCCGGCACCGGCCCGTCCGGCACCGGCCCGTCCGGCACCGGCCCGTCCGGCACCGGCCCGTCCGGCACCGGCCCG
>JBJMII010000109.1:0-42935 GCA_045806925.1 Mycobacteriales bacterium | reverse complement strand
GGGCAGGCCACCGACTCCGCCGAGCACATCACGGCCTTCACCGACCTCCGCCGCCCGGTGGTTCGGCAGGAGCCGTCATGAGCATCGGGACCATGCTGTACGGCGCCGCGGTGTCCAGCGTCGCCGCTGTCGCTCTGGTCTTCATCCTGTCCAAGGACCGGCGGGCGAGCGTGCTCAGCGCCGCTGGAGTGGCAGCGTTCCTCATGCCCATAGCCTGGAATTCGATCCTGCGGGCGACCGGCGCCACCGCCGCGTTCTCCCACGACCTCCCGTTTCGACCGTTCCCGGTCAGTTGGCAGGACACCGGCTCGGGCATCTTCACCCTCGCCGGCGCGGCACTCATCTTCGGCGCCGGCGTCCTCGCCAGAGAGCCCGCACGGCACGCCGCGGCGCTCACCACGCTGACGGCGATCGGAGCGTTCCTCAATCGACATCTACACCTACTAGCGACCGATTGGTCAGGCGGCTGCAGACCGGGTTCCCACGATGCACAGTTCTTCGTACGGCGCGATCATGCGGTGGATCACCTTGGGCCAGGTCCAGGTGGCGGAGACGGCCCGTTGCGCGGCGCGTCCAAGTTGCCGGCAAAAGGGCGGTTGGGTCGTGAGCTCGATCAGGGTGGTGGCGAGCTTCAAGCGTTCGAACGCCTGGAGTGGAGGCTGCGACAGATCCTCGCGAATACTGATTATCAATCGCACGCCGCCGCTGGCGGGCCCACGAGACTCGTTCGAGAGGCTGCATCAAAGGGCCTAGTCACGGAGGCAACGGTCAACGCGGTTGATGGCGTAGCCGTACTGCGCAATCTAGTTGCCCATGGTGGCGTCGAGGACGTCTCGACCGATAAGGCGGTGGAGTATCTCGCACTTGTGTCAGCAGTGCTCTACGCGATTCCCCGCTCCCCGAGCGGATGAATGCCACTCCGGGACAACCGGTTGCCGTGCGACCGGAGGACGGCGCGAAGCGCCGCCCGCAGTGTCGCGGCGGCTTGGACGCTCTCTGCCGGACGCGTCGCCTTGATTCAAGATCGACCAACTCGGCAATGCAGCCGGAGTCAGCGGCGGTGGACCGAGCTGGCACAGCGAGGACACGGCCGTAGGCTGACGGTCCTTCGATGGCGGCGGCCCCGCCAGTCGCACTCGTTGCAGGCGGCGGCGGTGCGAGCGTTCGGGTCGGGCCAGGTGAAGGTCAGCCAGAGCTGCAGGTAGCGCGGATCGGTGGACGCGGTTCGGTTGGGCATGGCGGTCGGCTCCGTTCAGGTCGCCCGGTGCGATGGGCGGCGTGTCGTACCGTGCGAGGGACCGTGAGCAGGGTCGAGCTGCGGCAGGTCGCCGCCGCGACCTACCACCAGGTGTGGTGGCCGCCCTGCGACGTCCCGGTCTTCGACTGCGTCTTGCCGGCCTGGGACCCGGACCGAGAGACCTACGTCGACCCGGAGACCGGCGAACCGCTGCCCAGCTGGGACGAGGCGGTCGACCAGCTCGACGAGCCGGTGCACGTCGCCCGCTTCGGCACCCAGGTCGATGCCCGCGGCGTCCTCGCCGGCTCGGCCGACGCCAGCCGGGCGATGGGCTACCTCGCGAAGTACCTGACCAAGTCCATCGCCGACTGCCACCAGACGGAGACCGACCGGCAACGCGACCACGTCACCCGGCTCCTAGACGTGCTCCGGTGGGAGCCGTGCTCGGAGCGGTGCGCCAACTGGCTCCGCCACGGCGTCCAACCCCGCAACGTCCGCGACGGGCTCCGGCCCGGCTCCTGCCGGGGCAAGGCGCACCGGGCCGAGCACCTCGGCTACGCGGGCCGCCGCGTCCTCGTCTCCCGGAAGTGGTCCGGTAAGACCCTCGGCGACCACCGCGCCGATCGCCGCGACTGGGTCCTCAACCTCCTCGGCCAGGGAGTCGAATCCGCCGACCCCAACCGGTACGCCTGGGAACCGGTCCGCGCCGACGACCCCGACGTCCGCTCCCACACCCGCCGGCTCCTGCTCGCCATCGCACTGCGAACCGCCTGGCGGCAAGCACTCGACGAAGCGAAACGTCGCGCCGGTCTCGACCCGCCCAACTGCTCGGCAACCAAGACCACCGCCGCCTGAAAGGAGGGACCACAGTGGACACTCAGACGCTCGTCGCCAAGTGGTACACCGTCGGCCAGGTCGCCGAGATGCTCGGCTACGGCCTGTCCAAGACCAAGATGCTCGTCGCCTCCGGCGAGCTGCGCTCCCTCAAGGATGGCCGGCACCGCCGGGTCCTCCCGGAGTGGGTGGACGACTACGTCGCCCGACGCGCGAGCGAGGCGGCATGACCGGCCGGAGCAGAGCCAACGGCGAGGGCTCGATCTACCCGCGTCGAAATGGCTTCGCCGCGTACGCCTGGGTTACGACGCCAGCCGGCAAGCGCACCCGCAAGTACGTCTACGGCCCCGACCGGGAGACCGTCCACGCCAAGTGGGTGAAGCTGCTTCGCCAGGCGCAGGAAGGTGCCGTAGCGACCAGGGTGCCGACGCTGGGTTCGTTCCTGACCGGCTGGCTCGATGAGGTCGTGAAGCCCAACCTCGCTCCCGCGACCTATGCCAACTACGAGATGTTCAGCCGGCTCTACATCACGCCAAGTCTCGCAGCGTCCGGCTCGATCGGCTCACCGTCCGCGATGTGCAGAAGTGGATCAACGCCCTTCCGCGTACGTGCCAGTGCTGTGCGCAAGGCATCGACCAGCGACGGAGTGCGAAGGCTCGGCGCTGCTGCGCCGCAGGGCGTTGCTGCGGTCGAGTGGTCTCACCGCGAACCGTCGCCGACGCCCGCGCGGCACTCCGGTCAGCGCTGCCGATCGCCGTATCGGAGGAGCTGATCAGCAAGAACCAGGCTGCGCTCGTGAAGCTGCCGACCGCTCGCCGCAAGCGGAGAGGTGCTTGGACCAGTGAGGAGGCGCGCCGATTCCTGGAGAGCGCCCGTGACGGCGGAGATCCGCTGTACGCGTACGTGCTCGTCTTGGTCCTCGGCCTCCGCCGCGGAGAAGTCCTCGGGCTGACATGGGCTGACCTCGACCTGGACCTCGAGGAGCTGACCATCGGCCTGCAGCTTCAGCGGGTCAGCGGCAAGCTGCTGCACCGCGAGACCAAGACAGAGGCCTCGGACGCGACCCTGCCGCTGCCGGCCATCTGTTCGGCAGCGCTCCGGCACCGCCGCCGCAGGCAAGACGCTGCTCGCGCTGCGGCCGGTGAGGCCTGGCAGAACGGCCGCTTCGTGTTCACCACCCGGTACGGCCGCCCGATCGAGCCTCGCAACTTCCACCGCTCGTTCCGCGCCCGGACCATCCTGGCCGGCGTACGACCGTTGACGATCCACGATGCCCGGCGGACCTGCGCCACACTGCTCGTCGACCTGGACGTGCAGCCGCGGGTCGTCATGCGCATCCTCCGGCACGCCCAGGTTGACGTGACGATGGAGATCTACTCGCAGGCGTCGTCAGCCAGGACACAGGAGGCGCTGCGCCGCCTCGGCGAGAGCCTGGACGGCTGACATGGAGATCCGAGGCAACGGAAGCGACCCCGCCGGTCGCAGGTGCGATGATGGGAGAGGACCGCATGGAGGCAGCAGCCGTGAGCAGCGAGCACGCCGAGCACCCGCCGAGCGACTTCGTGTCGACGGAGGAGCTGGCGCGCCGGCAGGGCATCCGGCCGATCGGCTCCGTCGAGGAGCTGGGCCGACCCGGGGTGGTCACGGACGAGGAGCTGGCCGAGTTCCACCGGTTCGTCGCGGCTCTGCGCCACGACGTGCCTGCTTGAGCCGTGGCGTTCGTCGTCCTGGACACGGACGTCGCCTCCGACCTCTTCGCCGACAAGCCACCTCCGTCGGTGCGCCGGCTGCTCGTCGGGCAGACGCCCTGCGTGACCTTCGCTACGGTCGGCGAGTTGCTGGCTTGGCCCGAGGTCGGGCGGTGGACCCTGCGCAAGCGGCGCGCGCTCGACGACTGGCTGGACGGCGCGGTCCTGCGCCTGCCGTACGACGGAGAGGTGGCCCGGACCTGGGGACGCATCCAGGGCCAAGCCATGGCGCGGGGCCGGCAGCGACCGCAGAACGACACCTGGATCGCCGCCGTTTGCCTCGTCCGCCGGCTACCGCTGCTCACGTACAACCAGGCGGACTTCGCGGACTACGTGAAGCACGAGGAGCTGAGGCTGCTCTGACCGCTGCTGTACTCCACTGCTGTATGGCAGTCAGAAGGGCCGTGCCCAATGCTCGGACATGGCCCCTGACCTGGGTGGAGCTGAGGGGATTTGAACCCCTGACCCCCTCGATGCGAACGAGGTGCGCTACCGGACTGCGCCACAGCCCCGGGCCGGGGTAGAGGGTAGCAGGACCGTCTGGCTACTCGTTCACCGCGCGGGGTCGGTCCAGCAGGTCGCCGCGCGGGTCGAGGTCCGCGAAGGACAGGTCCTCGTCGTCCAGGTCGACCAACGTCTCGGGGCGGCGGACCACCGGGGCCGTGACGTACGTCGGGGGCGGGACCGGCACCGATCGCCACGATCGGTCCCGCTCGGCCGGTGCCTCGGCCACTCCCGCCGGGACGGGCCTGCTTCCGGTGGCACGGGGGCGGCGGGCCAGGTGTTCGGCCCCGCCGGAGGGGACGGTTCTCGCCGGCTCGCCGAACAGGACTGCGCGGCGGCGCCGGCGCTCCTGCTCGCGCCGCACCTGCTGCCGCAGCCACCCGATGTAGCTGGCGAGCAACAGAACGGCCGAGGCCTCGACCAGCCAGAGCCAGCCGCTGACCAGCAGCGACGCGGGAAGGGCGAGCAGCGCGGTGACGGCGAGCATGCCGAGCGTACGGCGCCGGCGGCGCATCATCTCGGCGCGGGCGGCGGCCCGGACGGGCGAAGCGCCGTCCGCGTACGGCGTCGGAGTGACCGTGGCATACGGCCGGCGGCGGGCCACCCCGCCGCTGCCCGGCGAGCGGCGGGAGAGCACCCGCATCGCGGTGGCGAAGCGGTCCATCGACCGGGTCTCGGTCCGCTCGTCGCCGCGCCGGACGAACATCGGGACGAGGACGACCAGCCACATCACGACGAGCACGATGGCCATGAGAATGGTCGAGCTCACCGTGCCCCTCCCGTCACATGAACCACAGTGGTGATCACGCTAATGATGGGCGGCGCCGTGCCGCGGGAGGCGCGCGGTGTGTCGGGTCGACGCTGGTGTGCCTTTTGCCTGCCGAGGGCGCGTCAGCGCGATGGCTCGCGCAGCCGGCGCAGCAATCCACCGGGGACGTCCTCGACCGTCAGCGCGTACGTCACGTGGTCCCGCCAGGCCCCGTCGATGTCGAGGTAGCGGACCAGATAGCCCTCCTCGCGGAAGCCGAGCTTGGCGACCACCCGGCGGCTGGGGTCGTTCTCCGGGCGGATGTCCACCTCGACCCGGTGGAGGCCGACCGGCCCGAAGCAGTGATCGGTCGCCAGTGCGACAGCCGTGGTGACGATGCCGCGGCCGGCGTGCTCCCGGTCCACCCAGTAGCCGATCTGGGCGGACCGGAGCGCGCCTCGGACGATGTTGTTCACCGTCAGTTGCCCGACCAGCTCACGGTCGTACGTGATCATGAAAGGCAGCAGGACGCCGGCCCGGGCGAGCCGGCGCAGCGAGCCGAGGGCGGACGGCCAGCTGGCCACCGAGTGCCGCACCTGCCAGGACTCGGCGGATGTCGGCTCCCACGGCGACAGCCAGGCCTCGTTGCGGATCCGCAGCGCGCTCCAGGCCGCGGCGTCCCGCAACCGCGGCGGGCGCATGCCGACCCGCCCGTGCCGCAGCTGCACGGGCCACCCGGGATGCCGGGTCATCGTCCGCTGGTCCGCCGGTCGTCAGGGGCTGGCGAGCAGCAGTGGGACCACGGTGACCTGGTCGCCCTCGGACACCTCGGTGACCTCCTCGTCGATCACGATGAGGCAGTTGGCCTGGGCCAGGGCGGCCAGCAGGTGGGAGCCGGCCCCGCCCACAGGCTCGACGGAGTATCCGCCGTCCGCCTCGCGGTGCAGCAGGCCGCGACGGTACTGCCTGCGGCCCGGCGGTGACGACACCGGCCGCAGGGACCGGGCGGCCACGGCGCGGCGGACCAGGCGGCGCTTGCCGAGCATCAGCCGGACCGCGGGGCGGACGAAGACCTCGAAGCTGACCAGGGCGCTCACCGGGTTGCCGGGCAGGCAGAAGATCGGTGTGCCTCCCGACCCCAGTGTGCCGAAGCCCTGCGGCATGCCCGGCTGCATCGCCACCCGGACGAACTCCACCGTGCCGAGCTCGCTCAGCGCCTCCTTGACGACGTCGAAGGCACCTGCGCTGACCCCGCCACTGGTCACGATCAGATCGGCGCGCAGCAGCTGGCCCTCCAGCACGCTCAGCAGCCGGGCGTGGTCGTCCGGCACGATGCCGGCCCGATAGACCTCCGCGCCGGCGTCCCGCGCCGCGGCGGCCAGCGTATAACTGTTGGAGTCGAGGACTTCGCCGACCCCTGGCCGGCGGCCCACGTCGACGAGTTCGCTGCCGGTGGACAGCACCACCACCCGCGGCCGGGGGCGCACCAGCACCCGCTCCCGCCCGACCGCTGCGAGCAGGCCTACCTGCGCCGGTCCGATCGGGGTGCCGCTGCGCACTGCGAGCTCACCGGTGCGGATGTCCTCCCCGGTGCGCCGGACGTACGCGCCCGGCTTCGCCGGGCGGTCGATCCGGACCCGTGCCACGCCGCCGTCCGTCCACTCCACCGGGACGATCGAGTCGGCTCCGGACGGCACCGGCGCACCGGTCATGATCCGCAGGCACAGCCCGTGGGTCACCGCGCGGGGCGCGCGCGACCCAGCCGGGATGTCGCCGACGACGGGCAGGACCACCGGGTCCTGCTCGGTGGCGGCGGTGGTGTCCGCGGCTCGGACCGCGTAGCCGTCCATGGCGGAGTTGTCGAAGCCCGGTAGCGGCGCCTCGGCCAGCACGTCCTCGGCGCACAGCAGACCCTGGGCGTCGAGCAGGGCGAGCTCGATCGGCTCGGGGACACGCAGGTCAGCCAGCACCTTCCGCAGCTGCTCGTCAACACTGCGAAGCCGGCTCACCGGCTGCCGCCTCGGGTCACGCCCGCCCCGCCACGAAGTCCTCGAGCCACCGCCGGAACTCCGGGCCAAGGTCGGGACGCTCGCAGGCGAGCCGGACCACGGCCTTGAGGTAGTCGGCACGGTCGCCGGTGTCGTAGCGCCGGCCACGGAAGACCACGCCGTGCATCGGCTCGCCGGCGACCGCCAGCGCGCGGAGCGCATCGGTGAGCTGGATTTCGTCGCCTCGGCCGGGCTCCGTCTCCCGGAGCACGTCGAAGATCGGCGGAGCCAGCACGTACCGTCCGATGATGGCGAGGTTGCTCGGTGCCTGGTCCGGCGCCGGCTTCTCGACCAGGTCGGTGACCCGAACGACCTCCTCCCGGGAGGTCGGCTCGATGGCGACGCAGCCGTAGAGCGAGACCGACTGCTCGGGGACCTCCATGAGCGCGACGACACAGCCACCGTGCTCGGCCTGCACGTCGAGCATCGGGCGCAACAGCTCGTCCCGCTCGTCCACCAGGTCGTCGCCGAGCAGCACCGCAAAAACCTCGTCGCCGACGAAGCCCTCGGCGCAGACCACCGCGTGCCCGAGGCCGCGCGGGGCGTCCTGCCGGAGGAAGTGCACGTCGGCCAAGTCGGCGGACCGGCGGATCGCGGCCAGCCGGTCGGTGTCGCCCTTCTTCTCCAGTGCCGCCTCGAGCTCGGGCGACCGGTCGAAGTGGTCGGCGATGGCCTCCTTGCCGCGGGCGGTAATGACCAAGACGTCGGCGAGACCCACGCCGGCGGCCTCGGCCACGACATACTCCAACGCCGGGATGTCCACCACCGGCAGCAGCTCCTTGGGGACCGCCTTGGTGGCCGGCAGGAAGCGGGTGCCGAGTCCGGCGGCCGGGATGACGGCCTTGCGCGGCGGCCGCTGGTCAGACATGACGCGAGACTAGTCGGCGTGACCGGCGAAGGCGGCAAAGCCAGCTGGCGGGCGCGTCTGCGCACCGCCCGCCGATCGCTCGGTCCGGCCGACCTGGCCGCGGCCGCGGACGCGCTGCGAGAGCACCTGCTCGACCGGCTCGCCGGAGCCGCTCGGGTCGCCGCGTACGTCCCGGTGGGCCGGGAGCCGGGTTCGCTGGAGCTGCTGGACGCGATGCGGGACAGCGGCACGGAGATCCTCCTTCCGGTGGTCGTGCCCGGTGGTCTGGACTGGGTGGCCTACCGGGGCAGGCTGGAACTGGTGGTCGGTGCGCTCGGCACCCGCGAGCCGACCGGGCCGCGCCTCGGCGCCGCCTCGCTCACCACTGTGGACACGGTGCTGGTGCCCGCTCTGGCGGTCGACCGGCTGGGGACCCGACTGGGTCGTGGTGCCGGCTACTACGACCGCGCATTGGCCCTGGTGGACCGCGGCACCGCGGTCGCCGCGCTGCTGCACGACGGAGAGTTGGTCGGCCACCTGCCGCGCGATCCCTGGGACCGGCCGGTCACCGCCGCGTGTACACCGGCGCTCGGGTGGACGGAACTGCCCGTCGTGGAGCACCATGACGGTTAGCAGTCCACCCATGAGAGTGCCAACAGGAGGTCGGCGTGCCGACGTACCAGTACGCCTGCACCGATTCGGCGTGCGGTCATCGCTTCGAGGCGGTGCAGTCGTTCTCCGACGATCCGCTCACCCGCTGCCCGGTGTGCGAGGGGCGGCTTCGGAAGATCTTCTCGGCCGTCGGCGTCGTCTTCAAGGGCTCCGGCTTCTACCGGACCGACAGCCGGGAGAAGCCGAAGGCACCGGCGGGCAAGGACAGCGGCAAGAGCGAGCAGAAGGCATCGTCGTCCTCCTCGGAGTCGGCGGGCTCCGGCTCGTCGACCGGCTCCTCCGGGTCCAGCACGTCGTCGTCCGGATCGTCGGCGTCCGGCTCGACCGGATCGGGTTCGTCCGGCTCCTCAGGGTCTAGCACCAAGATCGCCGCATCCTGAAACAGCCGTCCACAGGCACGACCGTCATCCACAAGTTGTCGTCGACCCCTGGCGTCCGGTTCGCGGCTGCCTAGCGTCGACCCGGTGAGAGCCACCGACCGCTCCGTCGACTCGAGTCCGTCCGCCGGTCTGCCCGGACGCGACCTGCTCCGGCGTCATGCCGCCGCGGGGAGGCCGTGGGCAGCGCCTGATTCCGACCGGCCCACCCATCGGGTCGGCGACCCGGCGGATACGGACGACACGAACGGACCCGCGTGGGGCGGCGACGCGCCGGCCATGCCGCGAGTCGACCGCCGCCGGACGGAAGCGGTAGTTCCTGGGGCCGGAGCAGCGCCGGCGCCGGATGTCGGGATGTTGACCACCCGCTACGTGATGCCAGGGGCGGCCAAGGACGGCTGGTGGGCGCCGAGCGGGCTGCGAGCCACCCCGGCCGAAGCGGCGCCCGGCACAGCCGGCGAAGTCGCGACCTGGCTGCCGGAGGGCCGTTGGGCAGACCCCGATGACGACACTCCGAAGATCACCGACCCGGCCGCAACTGTGCAGCGTGAACGGCGTGCTGGGCAGGGCAGCGCCGGCGACGCGCGCCGGCGGCGAGCTCGTCGTCGGGTAGCGGGGACCCGGATCGCGGCCCGCCTCGCGGGCTTGCCGCGGCGCGTGCTGGCGGTCGTCCTGCTCGTCGCCGCCGTAGTGGTTGCGCTCCGTCCGGAGGCGCCCTCGAGCACCCTCGGCCCGCCGCCGGCCGGGCGGGCCGTCGTGGTGGCTGCCCGGGACATGCCCGCCGGCACGATCCTGGCGAAGCCCGATCTGCGGACCGCCGAGCTTCCGGCCGACGTTGTGCCCGCGGGCACCGCCCTGGAGGTGCAGCCGCTGCTCGGCCGGACCGTCGCCGGACCGGTACGACGTGGCGAGGCGGTGACCGACGCCCGGCTCGTAGGCCCCGGACTCACGACCGGGCTCGGAGCTCGGGAGTCCTCGGCGGTGCCGGTGCGCCTCGCGGACGCCGCTGCCGCAGCACTCGTCCGCCCCGGAGACCGGGTCGACGTGCTGGGGACGCCGGTCGACACCGCCGGCACCGCCGGCTCGGGGGACGCGGTCGAGGTGGCAACCGGCGTCAGGGTGCTCGCGGTCTTGCGCGGCGAGGGGGCCGCCGAAGGCGTCGTGCTCGTGGTCGCCGCCGCGCCCGCAATAGCCCGCCGACTGGCCGGCGCGGCCGGTCGAGATCGACTCACCGTCACGGTGCGACCGCCTTAGGCACCGCTAGTCTCCCGGCGTCCCGACCCCGCCGACTACTCGAGGAGCACCCAAGCATGCTCAAGGGCTTCCGCGACTTCATCATGCGCGGCAACGTGATCGAGTTGGCCGTGGCGGTCGCCATCGGCACCGCCTTCACCGCCGTGGTCACCCAGTTCGGGGAATCGTTCATCAAGCCGCTGGTCGGCCTGATCGGCGGCGGCGGTCTCAAGGGCGGCACGTTCACCGTCAACGGCCAGGTGTTCGACTGGGCGGCCTTCATCAACGGAGTGATCTTCTTCGTGCTCACCGCGGCAGTGATCTACTTCGTGGTAGTCGCGCCGTACAACGCATTCGAGGAGCGTCGCAAGCGCGGCCAGGGACCGGTCGACCCGCCGGCGCCGCCGGACGACATCGTGCTGCTCACCGAGATCCGCGACCTGCTCCGCTCGCAGAACGAGCAGAGGCCCTGACGCAGGCCGCACCTCTCGTTGCGGCGGTCAGCTGCCGTGGTGAGGCGGGACCTCGCGGAGGTAGCGGTCATCGTCGCCCCGCTCCGGCAGGTCACCCCACCCGACATCGCGCTCATCGGCCGTGACGTCGGGGAGGACCGCCGGCCCGGGGCCGGGCGGTCTGGACCCCGGCGCGATGGTGGACCGCGGGGCCGGTCCAGCCTCGGAGGCCGAGGTGGGAGCGGATCCTCCCCCAGCCGGGTCGGCTCGGGGAGGGGATACCTGAGCCTGCCGTCCATCGGCTGGTGCAGGCTCCGCAGCGGGCGCCCCGGCGGATCGTTCGTCTGCGGTGTCTGCGGTGTCTGCGGTGTCTGCGGCGGACGTGGCGGGCGTGGCGGCGGCGGGCGTCGCCGGGACGATGGGGTCTGGATCGAAGCCCGGCATGTCGGCACCTCAGCTCTTGACCGAAGCTCTTGACCGAACTTGCAGCAGCGTAGCGTCGGCTCCGATACCGACGCGCCATGTGGGAGGACCGGATGAGCTTCCTGGACAAGGCGAAGAAGCTGGCCGAGAAGGCGGCCCCGCTCGTCGGGAAGGCGGCGCCGCACGCCCAGAACGTGGTGGACAAGGCCGGTCAGCAGATCGACCGGCGCACCGGCGGCAAGTACCACGACAAGATCGAAGCGGTGGAGGCCAAGGTCGGCGAGCTCGCCGACAAGCGGATGGCGCCGCGTGCCGGCGCGGATGACCCCGCCGCCGCAGCCGACCCGTTCCCGGCCCAGCCAGGCGCCGCCACGGAGGGTTACCCGGGGGAGCCGGATGCGGCCACGGCGGCGGCGACCGCGGGTCAGCCCGACGACCCGGCACACACCGGCATCCCGGACGCCGGCGCCGTCACTCAACAGGCCGAGCCGCCCCTTTCCTCCGCCGAGCCGGACCTACCGGCTGCGGAGGCCGGCGCCGCCGCCCCGGCACAGCCGGACCTGACCGGCCAGCCGGACGAGCCGACGTTCTCCCCGGCACCCATGGACACCGCCCTTCCGAAGCAGCCCCTCGACGATCAGCTGCAGGAGCCCGCGTTCTCCGCGGAGTCCGCCGAGATCGCCTTCCCGGCTCAACCACCGGACACGACGTTCCCAGCGGAGCCGGATTCGACCGCGGGCCAGCCGGACGACCCGGACCGCTCGCCGGCACCGGCGCAGGCGGCGGAGTATCCGGGGCTGTCGGAGGGTCCGACCGGGACCGCCGAGGTGGTCGACGCCGACGACCCGGCTCACCCGGCCGGACCCGCCGGAGCGTCCGGCATTCCGGCGCCTTGACTTGCCGGGTTCGGCGGACCGGAAGCCGGACGATGCAGCGGGCATGATGGTCCGATGGTGACGGTCCGGTACTGGGCGGGGGCGCGAGCGGCGGCCGGGCGCGAGGAGGAGACGGTCGACGCCGGCACCGTCGGCGATCTGATGACCGCACTCAGCGCCCGACCGGACCTCGCCCGGGTGCTCAACGCGGCCAGCTTGCTGGTGGACGGCGAGGCCGTCCGGCGCGACGACACCGGCCACAAGCTGGCGACCGGCTCCGTCGTCGACGTGCTTCCGCCGTTCGCCGGCGGCTGACCGAAGGCCGGGGCGTACCTCAGGGGCAGTTGACCCACTCGTCGGTGCCGTCCGCGAAGACTTGCCGCTTCCAGATCGGCAGGCGCTGCTTGACGATCTCGACGAGGCGCTCGCAGGCGGCGAAGGCCTCGGCCCGGTGCGCCGCGCCCACCGCGGCGACCAGCGCGGCGTCGCCGACGGCCAGCGCGCCGATCCGGTGACTCGCGGCGACAGCGTGCACCAGCGGATCGGCGGCGATCTCGTCGAGGCAGGCGCGGAGCACCTCGTCGGCGGACGGATGCCCCTCGTACTCCAACTCCACCACCGCGCGCCCGTGATCATGGTCCCGGACGACGCCGCTGAAGACGACGGAGGCACCCGATCGCCTGGTGGTCACGGCCGCGAGGTGCTCCTCCACCGACAGGGGCGAGCGGGTGACCTGGCAGAGCATCGCCGAGACGCCGGTCATGCGGGACCTCCGCCGACCGGATGGTCACCGCCACGCAACTGGCTCAACACGTGACCCAGTATCGGCCCGAGCACACCGAGCCCGTCGCGGACCCCGCCAGGCGAGCCAGGGAGGTTCACGACCAGGGTTGCACCCACCGTGCCCGCCAGCCCCCTCGACAGGACCGATGTCGGCACGTTGTCCCGGCCCGCGAGCCGCACCGCCTCGGCGATGCCCGGCACCTCCCGCTCGAGCAGCGGCCGGGTCGCCTCGGGTGTGACGTCGGTCGGCGTCACCCCGGTGCCGCCGGTCGTGACCACGAGATCCACGCCGTCGGCCAGCGCGGACCGTAGTGCGGACCGGATCGCCGGCACGTCGTCCGGCACCACGGTCACTGCGCCCACCGAGCAGCCGAGCTCCCGGAGCCCGTCGGCGAGGAGCTGCCCAGAGGTGTCCTCCCGCTCCCCGCGGGCGCTGCGGTTGGATGCCGTGACCACCGCCGCCCGCGTACCGGCCGGCACCCCGCTCACTCCGCCGTCTCCCGCCGCAACGAACCGGACCGTCCGCCGGCCTTCGCCTCCACCCGGACGTCGGTGATCGACGCCCCCCGGTCCGCAGCCTTGACCATGTCGACCAGCGCCAACCCGGCCACCGCGACCGCGGTGAGCGCCTCCATCTCGACTCCCGTACGGTCCGCGGTCCGGGTCGTTGCGGTGATCAGCACGCCGTCCGCGACGACCTCGAGATCGACGGTGACGCTGTGCAGCGCGACCGGGTGACATAGCGGGATCAGGTCAGGCGTGCGTTTCGCCCCGGCGATCCCGGCGATCCTCGCCACCGCCAGAGCGTCGCCCTTCGGCAGCCGATCGTCGCGCAGGAGGGCGACGACCTGAGGCGAGGTGCGCAGCCTGCCGGTCGCGGTCGCCGTACGGGTGGTCACGGGCTTGTCCGAGACGTCCACCATCCGTGCGGCACCCTGCGAGTCGACGTGCGTGAAACCTTGAGGCACCTCGCCAGCGTAGGCAAAGCTGGAAGTGGGCGGGCGTGCTGCTTCCCGGTGTGTGGGTAGAGGGACAAATCATGGGTACGCGAACCACGGTGACGGCCGGGTCGCTGCTCGCCGGACGCTATCGCCTGGTCGAGCCGCTGCCCGACATCGCCGCGGGCGGCTGGCGCGGCCGAGACGACGTCGACGACCGGGACGTGGCGGCCCGGGAGCTGACGTTCGCACCCGAGGAAGCGGAGCACACGCTGCGGCAGCGGACGATACCTCAGCTGCTTGACGCCGCGCGGCTGCGGCACGAGGGGATCGTGACGGTCTACGACGTCGTGGACCACGACGGCACGCCGTGGATCGTGACGGAGCTGGTGGAGGGGCTCAGCCTGGATCGCGTGCTCCGCGACGGACCGGTCATGCCCGTGGATGCGGCGCGGATCGGACTGCGCGTGCTCGAGGCGCTCAGGGTGGCGGACGCCGGCGGGGTGCGCCACCGGGACCTGACGCCGGCGAACGTGCTGGTCACCAGGGACGGCCAGGTGACGGTGGCCGGCTTCGGCCTGACACCCGAGTCGGAGCAGCAGCCGGATGCGCCGGTTTCGGTGGCCGGGTCGCTGGACTTCATGGCGCCCGAGCGGGCGGCCGGGGGCGCGGCGAGCCTCCAGTCCGACCTGTGGTCGCTCGGCGCGACCCTCTATGCGGCGGTGGAGGGCAGGCTGCCGTTCCACCGGGATGAGCCGTTGGCAACGTTGACCGCCGTGCTGACCGGCGAACCTCCACCGCCGCGGCGGGCCGGCCCGCTGCGTCCGGTCATCGACGGGTTGCTGGTCAAGAATCCCGAGCACCGGTTGGGGATCTCCGACGCCCGACGGATGCTCGAAGGGGTCGTACGGGGGGTCCCGGTGCCGGCGCCCCGGCAGCCGCCGACCGGTGCCAACGGCGTCGCCAGAGTCGGCGCCCCGGTCGGAGCGGTCGGCTCCGGAGCGACGGGTGGGCCGGCGCAATGGCCGGCGGCTGCCGAACCCGGAGCAGCCGGCGCTGCAGCCACGAACGGCGAGCCCAAGATTGCCGAGCATCCGGCGACGCCGGTGCCCGGCGGGGCGACTGCGGGCGTCGCCTCAGGTCGGCCGGCCCGGGGCATGCCGACGAGCGAAGCCGAGCCGAGCGAGGGCACGACGCCGCCGGGCGCGAAGCCGGGCACATCAGGGGCCGGGACGACGCCCTCAGGCGTGATGGGCGGGGGGCCGCCCAGCGTGGAGTCGCCGCCGCCGAGCGGATCCGGTGTACGCACGCCGCCTGGAAGACCGCCGGGTACGGACATCGCCGGTCCTGGTACACCGGGCGCCGGGACCGCCGGCCGGAATGGCGCAGGCGTACCAGTCGCCAGCACAGCGCCGCCAGGTGCGCACGCTGCGGCGTCCAGCAAGCCGGCCTCGATCGCACCGGACGCCGGCACGCCCTCCACCGGCATGCCCCCGGCTGACGAGGCGAGCGGGAGCACGCCGGAAGCGGAGTCGCCGGCCACAGGCACGCCAAGGGCAGCCACGCCGGCCGCGGACGCAGCGGTCGAAGACACGGCAAGTGCGGGCACGCCGGCCACAGGCACGCCGGGCAGGGCCGCGCCGCCCCTCGGTACGCCGGCGGCGGGCGTGCGGTCCGCCGGCCCGCCAGGCGCAGCGACGGCCGGTGCCAGCGGACCCGGCGTGGATGCTCCAGCCGGACCGGCGGCCGGCGGGGCGGTGCCGGATGCGTCGAATGCCGAGGTGGCGGACCTGCCGGCCGGCGGCACGGAGCTGCCGGCCGGCGCGGCGGACGTGGGGACGCCGAACGCAGGTGCGGCGGCGCACCCGGGCACCGCGAGACAAGATGCTGCCGGAACGGGCGCGGGCGAGGCACCAGCCGAACCCTCCGGGCCTCCCCGCGGCCGGGCGACCGGCGAGGCATCGAGCGATGGAGCGGTGCCCGAGGAGGAGCGGGACGCCGAGGACGACGAGGAGCTTCACGACCCGCAGATCGCTGCGGCGCTCGCCGCGTTCGAGGCGGCATTGCGGGCGGCGGCTCCGTCCCCGAGACAACCGGCCGTGGCCGAGGCTGCCGACCAGCCGGGGACCGAGGCCAGCCCGGCTCCAGCGGCGGTCGGCGAGGGGGCGGCGGACAAGGGCACGGCCGTCGTCGACGCACCCGACGACCGGGCACCCCAGGACCGGACAGAGACCACGCAGGCAGAGGCTACCCAGGCAGGGGCCACCCGGGCAGACGCCACCCAGGCAACCGACCCCCGTCCGGCCGACTCCCCGACGACCGACAGCGGGGCGACCGACGGCGGGGCGACCGACAACCGGGCACCCGACGACCGGGCACCCGACGACCGGCCAGAGGCCGCCCGGGCAGACGCCTCCCGGGTAACCGATGACCGGGCACCCGACGACCGGACAGAGACCTCCCAGGCAGACGCCTCCCGGGCAGACGCCTCCCGGGCAACCGACCCCCGGGCAACCGACCCCCGAGCAACCGACCCCCGAGCAACCGACCCCCGGGAACCGGTCGCCAGCCGCCCATCGGCACCGGTGCCGGCCCAGCGCCGGCTGATCCCGCCGCTTCCTCCGCCGGCCCGCCCGGTCAACGGGCACCCCGCTCCGGCCACCGGCAGCGCGGCCGCGGAGCTCAACGGCCTCGCCCAGCCGCAGGCCCGCCTGGCGCCGCCGGCTCGCCCGGGGCCGACGCCGCCGCCCACCCCGGGGATCGACCACCTGAGCTGGGGCGGCTCTCCCTCCCGCCGACGGACCGTGATCACTGCCGGCATCGCGGTGCTGGTCGTCGTCGCGGCCGTCCTGATCCCGTACCTCGTCCACCGCTCCCGGGACGACGGCATCGGCGCGACGGCGCCGGTCACACCGCCGGCGGCCAGCACGGCAGGCCCGGCGAGCCCCGAGCCGGCGGCACCTCCGCCGGCCGGCTTCCGGCTGCACCGGGACCCGACCGGCTTCTCGATCGCGGTCCCGACCGGCTGGCGCGAGGAGCGGGACGGCTCGCTCGTCGACTTCCGCGACCCGACGTCCAGCCGCTTCATTCGCATCGACCAGCGGAACAACCCGCGCACCGACCCGTACGACGACTGGATCAGGCAGGAGCCGACGAGCAAGCAGCGGCTGCCCGGCTACGACCTGATCCGGATCGGCGCCGTGCAGTATCGCGGCTGGCCTACCGCGGACTGGGAGTTCACTTGGGGTCCCCGCGGGGGCCAGCGGTCGCACGTCCGGATCCGCAACGTGGTGCCGAACGACTTCCACGGCTACGCCATCTACTGGTCCACGACGGACGGCCAGTGGACGCAGGACTTGCCGTACTTCGACGTCCTCGTGCGTACCTTCGCCCCGAAGGAGGAGCGGTGAGCCCAGCGGCGGGCGAGTTCGTGCTGTCCGGGCGCTACCGCCTGGTCGAGCCGCTGGCGACCGGCGGGATGGGCACGGTCTGGCGCGCGTACGACGACGTGCTGGACCGACCGGTTGCGGTCAAGGAGGTCCTGCTGCCGCCGCGCCTCGACCCCGAGGAGCGGGAGGTGCTGCGGCGGCGGACGTTGCGGGAGGCAAGGGCGGCGGCGAAGCTTCGGCACGCTGCGATCGTCACGATCTTCGACGTGATCGAGCACGACGACCGGCCCTGGATCGTGATGGAGCTGGTGCCTTCGCAGAGCCTGGACGAGCGGATCCGCCGTCGCGGCCCGCTGCCGCCGAGCGAGGCCGCCGCGATCGGGCTGCGCATCCTGGACGCGCTGGTCACCGCCCAGGCGGCCGGCGTGCAGCACCGGGACATCAAGCCGGCGAACGTACTGCTGGCCGACGACGGCCGGGTCGTGCTCACCGACTTCGGGATCGCCCGGCACGTCGGGGACGAGACGCTCACCTCGGCGGGCCTGCTGGTCGGCTCGCCGAACTTCCTGGCGCCCGAACGCGCGCGCGGCCTCGAGTCGGTCGGGCTGCAGTCGGACCTGTGGTCGCTGGGCGCGACGCTGTACACGGCGGTGGAGGGTCACCCGCCCTTCGAGCGGAACGGGCCGCTGCCGACGCTGACGGCGGTGGTGATGGACGAGCCACCGCCGCCACGGCACGCGGGACCGCTGCGGGCGGTGATCGACGGGCTGCTGGTCAAGAACCCCGTGCACCGGCTGGATGCGGACCGCACCCGGGCGATGCTGCAGCGGGCGCTTCGGCCGGGTGCGGCGGTCGCGCCGCCGGTGGTGCCGGTCGGACCGCCGCCGGACCCGACCCGGCCGTTGCCGCAGGTGGAGGCGGGTGGTGCGGACCCCAGTGCCACGGCCGTGGTCCGGCGGCAGGGAGTCCGCCCGCCCGCAGCGGCCGGCGGTGCGGCGGCGTCCGGTACGGCCGGCGCCCGCCTGAGCGGGACCGCCGCCGGCGCGGCAGCGGAGCCGGCGCCGGCCGGGACTGCCGCCGGCGGAGCAGACGCGCCACGCGACACCGACACTCCGTCACCGCCGGCGGCAGCGTCGCCGGTGGCATCCGCGCCAGCCGCGCCCGCGTCGCCGGCGGCACCACCGTCTGCGGTGCCTTCGCCGGCGGCGCCGGCCAGGACGGAGGCCGGCGCAGCGGAGGCGCCCCGGGACACCGGGACATTGCGGCCGGCCGCGCCGGTCAGCGGTGCTGCGGCACCAGGCACGGACGGCGCCAGCCGGACCGGGACGGGCGGCCCCGGCGCCGCAGCACAGGCAGCGCCGGCCAGGACGGACACCGGTGCAAGAAGGGCGCCCCGCGACGCCGAGACACCACAGCCGACCGCGGCCGGGCCGCCGCCGCCCAAGGCAGCGGCAACGGCAGCAGCAGCAGCCTCAGCAGCGGCTTCTGTGGACAGTGGCGCTGCGCCATCGCCGGCCAGGGCCGCCGCCGACCGTCCGGCCTCCACCCGGGACGGGGCGGCGATGGCGGATCGCCGCCCAGCGCCGGTCGCTGCTGCGGCATCGGCAGGTCCGGCCGCCCCGGCCGCGCCGGCCGCAAGCAGGCCGTCGAAACCCCCGGCGATCTCGCTGGGCCGCACGGACGGGAGGCGGAGGGTCGTCCTGCTCGTCGCCGCCGCCGCGGTGATCGCCACCGTCCTCGCGGCCCTGCTCCTCCCGCAGCTCATCGACCGGCAGAACCAGGCCGCCCCCTCCCCGACGACAGCGCCGTCCCCCACCGCGGTCCCCACCGACCAGGGCGCGGCGACCGGGACGCCGGCGCCGACCAGGACAAGGCCAGCACCGACGACGGCACGGCCGGCACCCACCACGGCACGGCCGTCGGCCGGCTCGCCCCCGGGCGCGCAGATCCCCGCCGGCTTCACCCGCTACCGGGATCCCCAGGACGGCTTCCAGCTCGCGGTCCCCGACGGATGGCGTCCCAACCGCCGCGGCACCCTGGTCGACTTCGACGACCCCGGCTCCGGTCGCTTCCTGCGGATCGACACCTCCGACCACCCGCAGGCCGACCCGTACACGAACTGGATCGAGTACGAGCGCAGCTACCGGCAGGGCAAGACCGACTACCAGAACCTCGGCATCCGGCGGGTCGACTACGGCGCCGACCGGGGCTGGCGGACCGCGGACTGGGAGTTCCGCATCGGCGGCACCCACGTGCTCGACCGCAACATCCTGGTCAACTCCCGGCGGGCACACGCGATCTACTGGTCAACCCCGGAGAGCATGTGGAACACCGCCGAGAGCCGACGGATCTTCCAGGTCGCCGCCGCCACCTTCGTCCCGGCTCCGGTCGACTGACGGAGGACTCAGCCGGGACTCAGGCCGGGACGTCGAGGTCCGCGTGTTCACCGCCTACCTCTTCCCGACCGGCCACGACGCGGCCAACCGGGCGGCGGTACGGGCCGTGCCGGGTGCCGACCTGGACCTGGTCGGCCTGGCCCTGCACGCGCCGCGGAACGCCGTGGACAAGGTGCTCAGGGGCGCCCGGATGCATCCGTGACCCGGCCGCGGGTCCGGACCCGCGGGCGGCGCGGCCGGAATGGCCGACCGGACGGGTGGGGTTGGCCCGGAGTGAGCGTGGCTGAGCAGACCCTGCCCCTGTCGGTGCTCGACTTCGTCGGGATCGAGCACGGGGAGACCGCCCACCAGTCGATCCGCGGCGCCGTCGGCATCGCGCAGGCCGTTCAGGACGCCGGCTACCGGCGCTACTGGGTGTCCGAGCACCACAACATGCGCAGCCTGGCCTGCAGCGCGCCGGAGATCCTGACCGCGCACGTGGCCGCCCGTACCGAGCGGATCCGGGTCGGCGCCGCCGGGATCATGCTGCCGAACCATGCCGCGTTCAAGGTCGCGGAGGTCTTCCGGACGCTGCTGGCGATGTACCCCGGTCGCATCGACCTGGCGCTCGGCCGGGCGCCCGGCACCGACCCGCTCACCGCGCACGTGCTGCGGCGGGGGATCGACGTCGACCCGGCGGCCGAGTTTCCGCGGCAGGTCGGCGAGCTGCTCGCCTTCCTCGGGGACGGCTTCCCCGGCGGCCACCCGTACGGGCGGTTGGTCGCGGCGCCGGTGGTGGACGAGCAGCCGGCGCTGTTCGTGCTCGGGTCCAGCCGGTACGGCCCGCGCTTCGCCGCCGTGAACGGGATGAGCGCCGTCTTCGCCCACCACATGAGCCCGGAGATCGCCGTCGAAGTGCTGCGGGACTACCGGCGCGACTTCGAGCCGCGGGCCGGCCAGCCGGAGCCGTACTCGGCGATGTCCGTGCTGGCCTTCGCCAGCGACGACCCCGAGGCCGTGCTGGACTTCGAAGCCGGCTGGACGCTCACGATCCAGAACCTGGTGCGCGGCATCCGAGAGCCGCTGCGGCCGGAGGAGGTGCGGGACCTCGCCCGGTCGCCGGAGTTCCGGCGGGCGCCGCGCGACGAGTCCCGGATGGTCACCGGCGAGCCGAAGGCGGTGGCCGAGCGGCTCCTCGAGCTCAAGGAGCTCGCGCAGGTGGACGAGATCGTGGTCGTGACGCCGGGTCTGGACCGGCAGCGGCGTACGGACAGCTTCCGCTCGGTCGCCGACGCCTGGCGCCGCGGGTGACCGGCTCGCCGGCGCGGGCCTGCTGGGCGGCCTTCGAGCCGTTCACGATCGCCGCGCTGTTCAGTGCCGAGGCCCGGGCGGCGGTCCGGGACGCCGGCCTGCCGTCGATCTCCTCGTACGTGGTGATGCGCGCGGCACCGCTGGGTGCCGCGCACCCGTCGGTCGTCACCGCCGTCTTCCGGTCCTTCCCGCGCAGCACCTTCGACATCCTGCCGGTCGCCTGGACGCGTCTGTCTCCTGAGGACGCCGTGCGGCGGACGCACGAGGTGGTGACCGCGTGGTGCGCGGACGCCTTCGCGGACCGGCCGGCGCCGGTCCGGGCGGCCGCCGAGATCGTCACCCTGGTGTCCGAAGTGGACACAGTGGGACGGCCGCTCGCGGCGGCGAACCAGGCCGTGCCGGCGCCGGACGAGCCGTGGGCACGGCTGTGGCGGGCGCTCACCACCCTGCGCGAGCACCGCGGCGACGCGCACGTCGCCGCGCTCGTCGCCGCCGGCCTCGGGCTGGTCGAGTCCGAGGTGCTGACCGCGGCCTGGGCCGGCGGCCGGGTGGACCTGGCGATGCTCCGGCGTACCCGGCGCATCGACGACGCGGCCTGGGCCGCCGGTCAGGCCTCGCTCGCCGCGCGCGGCCTGCTCACCGGGGCCGGTGGTGTCACCGATGCCGGCCGCACGCTCCGGTCCGATGTGGAGGATGCGACCGACCGGGCCTCGGCGGCGCCGTACGAACGGCTCGGCCCGGCCGGCACCCGCCGGCTCTGGCAGCTGACGGCCGAGCTGTCCCGGGCCCTGATCGAGGCCGGGCGCATCCCGGCGGTCACCCCGGTGGGAGCTCCCTGGCCGCCTCCCGGCCTGTGACGGCGACGCCCCGGTCGTCAGCTGTCGCGGACCGATGCGTACCGTGCGCCCCACCTAGGCTGCGGCCGGGCGGCCACTGGCAGTGCTCGGCCCATGATGCCGGCCTACCGCTCCTGCACCCACCGGCCTTCGGCGGAGTGGCGGAGGGTGATGGACATCCGGGCACCCGCTCGGGCGGTCTTGGGGACGGTGTGCTGCCACGAGTGCTGGCACGCCCCACCCATGACGAGGAGGTCTCCGCCGCCCGGGGTGAAGGTGCGGGTGGCCGGGCCGGAGGTGCCGCGCCGGAGCAGGAAGCGCCGCCGCTCCCCAAGCGAGACGGTGGCGACCAGCGGGTCATGCAGGGTCCTGCGGACCGTGTCGCCGTGCCAGGCCACCCCGTCCCGGCCGTCCCGGTAGAGGTTGACCAGGACGGAGTCGAACTCGACCCGGTAGTGCGCGGACAGCGCGGCCCGCAGCTCCTCCAGCCGCGCCGGCAGGTCCGTCAGCGACGGCCCGGACCAGCCGGCCACCATCCGCGGCTCCGGCACGGTCCGGTCGTACATCCGGCGCTCCCGCTGCCGCCACGACGCGCCGGCGAGCAGCAGGTCGAAGAGCGCACCGTGGTCGGGCAGCCAGCCGGTCACCTCGTCCAGCCAGGATCGCTCGTCCAGCCGGTGCCGGGTGAGCCGGTCGAAGGACAGCGGCTCGGCCGGCGACCCGCCGTCGAAGAGCGAGCCCTGCCAGGACAGTGTCACCACTCCATGGTGCGCCCGGCCGCGTGGTGCGTGCCGGTGGCGGGCGGTTAGAGTCGGCCTCCGCAGGCCGGGACCGAGCGCGGTCCGTCCACACACTGGCCGGCAACGGCAAGCTGGAGGCGCGGTGGCTGAGTCTCCCGGGTCTCCCGGGTCTCCCGGGCCTCCCGGTGCTCCGCTGGGCGCCGGCTTCCGGTGGGTCTCGTTCACCACCGACTACGGCGCCTCGGACGGCTTCGTCGCCATCTGCAAGGGCGTGCTGGCGACCATCGCGCCGGATGTCACGGTGATCGACGTCAGCCATCAGGTGCCGCCGCAGGACGTCCGCCGCGGTGCGGCCGTGCTGGCGCAGGCGGTGCCCTGGCTGCCGCCCGCGGTGCATCTCGCGGTGGTCGACCCCGGCGTCGGCACCGACCGGCGCGGCATCGCCGTCGTCACCCCGCGCGGCATCCTGGTCGGCCCGGACAACGGCCTGCTCGTCCCCGCCGCCGGCGCGCTCGGTGCCGCCACCGCCGCGTACGCGCTGACCGAGCGGGCCTTCTGGCTGCCGGAGGTGTCCGGCACCTTCCACGGCCGGGACGTCTTCGCCCCGGTCGCCGCACACCTCTGCCGCGGCATCCAGCCGGCCCGGCTCGGACCGGCGGTGCCGCCGGACCAGCTGCACCGGCTGCCGGCTCCCGAGGTCGCCGTCACGGCCGGAGCGCTGCGGGCGGAGGTGCTGTCCATCGACGCCTTCGGCAACGTGCAGCTGGCCGCCACCGCTGCCGACCTCGCCGCGGCCGGGCTGCGGACCCGGGCCACCGTCCGGATCGGAGCCACCGCCCGCCCGGCGGCCGTCGGCCGGACCTTCGCCGACACCGAGCCGGGCGGCCTGGTCGTGCTCGCCGACTCCGCCGGGCAGGTCGCGATCGCCGTCAACGGCGGCAGCGCGGCCGCCGAGCTCGGCGCGTCGGACGGGGACCTGGTGACCGTCCAGACCGGATAGCGGGCGGGCCGAGCGGCGTGCGGCCGGCCGCGCGCGGCGTACCCTGCGCCCGTGTCCGACTCCGCACGGAACGCGTCCGCGGCGCTCGCCTCGCTCGCCGACCGGGCCTGGACCGCCTCCCTGGACGCGGAGCCGCTCAGCGGCACCGCCGTCGGCGAGCGCCGGTACGACGCGCTGCTGGCGGACAACACCCCGGACGGCCTGGCCCGGACCGACCGCGAGCTGCGCGGGCTGCGCCGGCAGGTCGAGGCGCTGCCGGCGGCCGAGCTCACCACCATGGAGCGGGTCGACCGGTCCGCGCTGGTCGCCTTCCTCGACGCCGAGCTGGCCCAGCAGGTGCCGCTGCGTGCCGAGTGGAGCGTCGACCCGATGCTCGGACCCCAGGTGTCGCTGCTCACCGTGGGTTCCTACCAGCCGCTCGCCGAGCCGGACCAGGCCGCCGCCGCGTTGCGGCGGTGGCGGCGGATGGGGCCGTACGTGGACCAGCACGCGGCGAACGTTCGGACCGCCCTGGCCGGCGGCCGGGCGCCCGCGGCCGCGCTGGTCCGCAAGGTGGTCGCCCAGCTGGACGACCTGCTGGCCCGGCCGCCGGCCGAGTCCGCGCTGCTCGAGCCGACCCGGCGGGACCGTCCGCAGTGGACGGCCACGGAGCGGGAGCGCTTCGACGCCGAGCTCGGCGACGTGGTCCATGACCGGGTGCTGCCGGCGTTCGCCCGGCTGCGCACCACCCTGGCCGAGGAGATCCTGCCGGCCGCACGGCCCGACGACCGGGCCGGCATCGGGCACCTGCCGGGCGGCGCGGAGCTCTACCAGCAGGCGATCCGCGGCTTCGGTACGGTCGAGCTGTCTGCCGAGGAGGTGCACGCCACCGGGCTGCGCGAGGTCGCGCGCAACGGCGAGGAGCTGGTCGAGCTCGGCGGCCGGACCCTCGGCACGGCCGGCCTGGCGGCCACCCTGGACCGGCTCCGTGTCGCCGGTGAGCTCGGCTTCGGCAGTCGCGAGGAGATGGTCGAGGCGGCACGGGCCGCGGTGGCCCGGGCCGAGGAGGCGGTGCCGGCCTGGTTCGGACTGCGGCACGGCGCGCCCTGCGAGGTGCTGCCCACCCCGGCGCACGAGGAGGCGGACTCACCGCCCGCGCAGTACCGGCCGCCGGCCCCGGACGGCAGCCGCCCCGGCCGCTTCCTGGTCAACACGCTGCACCCGGCCAGCCGGCCGCGCTTCTCGCTGGAGGCGACCGCGTACCACGAGGCGGTACCGGGCCACCACCTGCAGCTGGACGTGGCGCAGCGGCTGACCGGGCTGCCCGCGTTCCGCCGGAACTCGATCGCACCCGCGTACGCGGAGGGCTGGGGCCTGTACGCCGAGCTGCTCGCCGACGAGATGGACCTCTACTCCGCGGACCTGGACCGGCTCGGTGCGCGGACCTTCGACGCGCTGCGGTCCTGCCGGCTGGTCGTCGACAGTGGACTGCACGCGCTGGGCTGGAGCCGGCAGCAGGCGATCGACCTCATCGAGGAGCGCACCACGATGGCCGAGCGCGCCGCGGCCAGCGAGGTGGACCGCTACCTGGCCTGGCCCGGCCAGGCGCTGTCGTACAAGCTGGGGCAGCTGGAGATCACCGCGCTGCGCCAGGAGGCGCGGGCCCGGCAGGCCGGCCGCTTCGACGTCCGCCGCTTCCACGACGTGGTGCTCGGGCAGGGCGGGCTGCCGCTGATCACGCTGCGCGAGGTGGTCACGGCCGCGCTGCCCTAGCGGGCCACGCCCTCAGCCCGCCGGGCGGCCACGAAGTCGGCCAAGCTGCCGACGGTGGCCAGCGAGTCGAGGTCGAGGTCCTCGTCGGCGACATCGACGCCGAGCTCGGTCCGGATCGCGGTCAGCAGCCGGACCACGGCGACCGAGTCGAGGCCGAGGCCACCGGCTAGCAGCGGGGTGCCCGCGGGCAGCGCCGCCGCGGCCGGGTCGCCGACCACGTCGGCGAGCAGCCGGCGCACCTCGCCCACCGTGCTCATCCGGTACCCATCCGGTCATCGACGGTGACCCAGTCCGGGTAGGACGGTTCGGCGGCCAGGTCCCGGACGAAGACGGCGGTGTCGCCGGCCCGGCCGGCGGCGGCGAACCCGGCCTGCCTGAGCCCGAGCCGGACCGGGACGTTGCGCTCGGTCAGCCGGCAGGGCACCGCGAGCCGCTCCGCACCGGCCGCCCGCGCCAGCCGGGCCAGCCCGGTGAGCAGCACCGGCACCGCGCCCCGGCCGCCGGCCCGGCAGGACACCGCCACCAGCTCGGCGGTCCACTCAGGACCGTGCGGTGTGGACACGGTCGCCATCCCGACCAGGCCGTCGGCACCGAAGCGGTCGCTCAGCTCCAGCACCGCGACCAGCCCGTCGGCGACGTACGCGGCGCCGCTCGAGTTGTACTGCGTCGTCCGCCGGGCCAGCTCGGCGAGCCGGTCGGCGTCGTCCGGCACGGCCCGGCGCAGCACCGCGCGCAGGTCGCACCAGCGGAGGAAGTCCAGCTCGTCGCCGGCGAAGCCGGCCCGGGCCGCCCGCCGCCGCTCCCGCCGCCGGTAGCTGTCCAGCCGGGACCGTCCCGCCGGGGTGACCGGACCCGGGTCGAAGTCCGGCCGGTCCAGCGCGCCCGGCACCTCCTCCGGCGCGAGTACCACCACCTCCGGCAGCGTCCGCTCCACGTCGGCGCGCTCCAGCGGGTCGTCGTCGACGAAGGCCAGCGCGTCCAGCCGGACGTCGAGCTCGTCCGCAATGCGGCGCAGCGCGTCGACCTTGCGGCCCCAGCCGTACTGCGGGGCGACGAACCGGCCGGCCAGCGCCGGCGATGCCTCGACCAGCACGCCGATCGCGGCCGGGTTGCGGCTGGCGACGCTGAGCAGGATCCCGCGACCGGCGAGAGTGTCCAATGCGGACAGCACCTGCGGGTGGGCGGCCGGCAGCGCGGCGGACTCCAGCGCGACGCCGGGCCAGACCGTGCCGTCCAGGTCCCAGACCACCACCTTGACCAGCCGGTCGGCGGTCACCGGCGCCCCTGCGCGCTCACAGGGCCTTCCGCATGGACAGGTGCTCGGCAGCGAAGCCGAGCTTCGCGTAGACCGAGCGCATCGCGACGTTGCGCATGTGCACCTTGCCCACCACTTCGGACACCCCGCGGGTCCGGGCCGCCTCGAGCGCGGCGTCCAGCAGCTGCTCGGCGACGGCACCGCGGCCCGGCAAGTCGCTGGTGGCCAGCGAGCGCAGGTTGCCGTAACGGTCGCCGGTCAGCGAGTTGGTCCGCCCGGACAGCCATACCCAGCCGACCACGGCGCCGTCGCGGACCGCGACCAGCGCGATCTCGTCCGGCTTGCCGAGCGCGCCGGACACCCGGCGCCGGTGCAGCGCCGGGTCGGTGACCGCCTCGTCGCCGAAGGAGATCCGGGCGATCTCGATCTCGTACCCGATCAGCGGGTCGAGGTCGGCGGTGCTGGCCGGCCGGACCGTGGTGTCAGCGGGCACGCGCGGTCCCCCGGTCCGGCCGGGACCGCGGCCGGAACGTACGGCCCCCGCAGCGTGGGCAGCCGGCCTGCTTCAGCTCACCGACCGAACGCCAGCGGCGGCCCTCGCCGACGGTCTGCACGGTGCCGCAGTCGGCGCAGGCGTACCGCCGGCGGGACCGGCCGGCTCCGGTGTAGACGGTCGAGGCGGCGGGCTCGGCGGGTGCCGCGGTGACCAGGTGCCAGAGCGCGCTGGTGCCGCCGAGGACGCCTGCGCCGGCGTACTCGTTGAAGCCGGGAACCAGCGAGCGGACCGCGAGGCCGAGCCGGGCCATGACCTCCTGCAGCTGGACCGTCTCGGCCGGACGGCGGACGCCGAGGGACAGGAAGAGGTCGGCACCGGCGCCGGGGCGCAGCGCGCTCGCCGCGCGGGTGAGGAAGAGCGTCGCCCCGGCCACCGTGTACGGCGGGTCGGTCTGCACGGTGTCGGCGGTCCCGAGCAGCCGGTCCGGCAGCGGCTCGGTCAGGTCGTGCTCGACGACGTCGACCGGGAACGGCGCGTCGCGGAGCCGCTCGCGGAGGTAGCCGACCAGCGCCCGGTCCACTTCGACGACCGCGAGTGAGGACGGCCCGGCGGCGGCGCCGTGCCGGGCGGCGAAGGCGGCGATCGCGACCGAGACGAGGTCGTCGTCGCCGAGGACCAGCAGGCGGCGGCCGGCGAGGGCGCCGGCGTCGTGCAGGGCGAGGACGCGGCGGACCTTGGTCTCGACGGTGCAGTGGGTCTGGTCCAGCTCGACCCGGACCGGCGGGACGGCGGCCGCCGCGCCGGCCAGCGCGGTGACCAGCTCGGCCTCGTCGGTCACCACCGACCCGCGGCCGGCGCAGGTGGGGCAGCGGCCGGTCGAGGCGACCCGGCCGCCGGCGAAGGTCCTGGCACCGGCGGCGCTCAGCCGGGCCGGGCGGTCGGCGGTGAGCACGCCGCGGGCGCGCAGCTCGCCGCACACGGCGGCGACGAGCGGGAGCGGGAGGGAGGTCTCGCGGCCCACCGCCCGGGTCGAGCCGGCGCCGCGGGCGATGGAGCGGATCACGGCGCGGACGCCGGGTGGTCCCTCCGCCAGGCCCACCGCGGACGCCACCTCCGCCGCGATCCGCTCGGCCTCGGCAGCGGCCGGCTCCCGGCTCGGAGGGCCGCCGGGCGCCGGGTGGGGCGTGCTCACGGCGTGGGCGCGGCCAGGCCCCGGTCGACCCGGCGCACCGCCACCTGGTGGAGTCGCAGCCGGCGGACCAGCCCGTCCACCACCGCCGGCCCGTCGATCGCGCCGCAGCTGAAGAGGTCGACGGCCACGAGGCGCTCCTCCGGCCAGGTGTGCACGGACAGGTGCGACTCGGCGAGCACCAGCACGAGCGTCACCGCACCGTTGGGGAAGACGACCGCGGTCTCGTCCAGGACGTGCCCGCCGCCGGCGTCGACCGCCGCGCGGGCGGCTGCCGCGAGCTCCTCCGGGTCGGCGGTCAGGTCCGGGTCGCCGAGCACGCCGTCCACCGCGTAGAGCACCTTGGGCGTGAAGGCCTCGAGCGGTCGCAGGTCGCCCAGCGGCCGCTCCGCGCGCCGCACCCGCAGCGTCGTCCCGGACTCCACCGGACGAGGGTACCCGCGGGCTGCCGGCGGCCCGCCCCGTCCGGCCCTCGGGCGGCCGGGGTACCGCCGCCCCCGGCGCGCCGGCCCGCCACCGGCCGCCCGACCCGCCGCCCGGCCCCACCGACCGCCGACACCCCGACCCACCGATCACCGACCACCAGCTCCCGTCCCGATCACGTTCACCAAGCAGCCGACCACGACACGCCGCCCCCGCCCCCGCGAACCGGTCCCCCAGCTGGTGAACGTGATCCCAGCAGGCGAGCACGCCCGACCCGCCGGCGCCGGCCTGGGGCGGCGGGGGCTGAGCGGCGGCAGGGCAGGATGGGCCCATGAGTGGACTGATCGCGGTGACCGGGGCGACCGGGGTGGTCGGGCGGCGGGTCGCGGTCCTGCTCGCCGAGCGCGGCATCCGGCAGCGGCTGGTGGTCCGGGACCCGTCCCGGGCGCCGAACCTGCCGGGCGCCGAGGTCCGGCAGATCGCCTCGTACGGCGCCGGCGATGACGTGCACGCGGCCCTCGACGGCATCGACACGCTCTTCCTGGTGCCCGGCGCGGAGTCCGAGAACCGCCGGCAGCAGCACCTCACCGCCGTCGACGCCGCGGTCGCCGCCGGGGTGCGCCGGATCGTCTACCTGTCCTTCGTGGACGCCCGCCCGGACGCCACCTTCACGCTGGTTCGCGACCACTGGGCGACCGAGGAGCGGATCCGCTCGTCCGGCGTTGCCTGGACCTTTCCGCGGATGAACCTCTACCTCGACTTCCTGCCGTTCATGGTCTCGCAGGTCGCAGGGCAGGGCGTCATCGAGGGCCCGGCGGGCGACGGCCGGGCCGCCGTGGTCGCCCGCGCCGACCTGGCCGCCGCGGTGACCGCGCTGCTCACCGCCGACGACGCCGACGGCGAGACGTACGACCTGACCGGCCCGGAGGCGATCACCCTCGGCGAAGCGGCCGAGCAGATGGCGCGGGCCGCCGGCCGGCCGGTCGTGTTCCGGGACCAGACGGTCGAGGAGGCGTACGCCTCGCGGGCCTCCTACGGCGCGCCGGACTGGCAGGTGACCGCCTGGGTGAGCACGTACACCGCGATCGCCACCGGCGAGCTGGCCCACGTCTCCGACGCCGTGCCCCGGCTCACCGGGCGGCCGGCGACCTCGCTGGCGGACTACCTCGAGCGTCGCCCTGGCGCGCTGCGGCACCTCACCGCCAGCAGCTGACGGGCCGTACGGCCCGGCCGTCCCGGATGCGCGGGCGTCAGGGGCCGGCGCGGAAGCGGGAGAAGTCAGGCTCGCGCCGCTCGGCGAACGCCCGCGCCCCCTCCATGCCCTCCTCGCTGTGCGCGAACAGCTCCAGCCCGTCGAAGGCCAGGTGCGACAGGCCGGCGATCGAGTCGCTGTCGGCGTTGAACGAGTGCTTGAGGAAGCGCAGCGCGGTCGGCGAGTAGCCGGCCATCCGCCGGCCCCAGGCCAGGGCGGTCTCGAGCAGCTGCGACGCCGGCACCACCGCGTTGACCAGACCCCACCGCTCGGCCGTCGCGGCGTCGATGCGGTCGAGCAGGAACCACAGCTGGCGGGCCCGCTTCTCCCCGACGACCCGGGCCAGGTAGGCCGAGCCGAAACCGGCGTCGAACGAGCCCACCCGCGGTCCCGACTGGCCGAAGCTCGCGTGCTCGGCCGCGACCGTCAGGTCGCACAGCACGTGCAGGACGTGGCCGCCGCCGATGGCGACGCCGTTCACGGCGGCGATCACCGGCTTCGGGATGTCCCGGATGATCCGGTGCAGCCGCTCGATCTCGAAGGTGCCCCACTCGGTCTCGCCGTAGCCGCCGGTCTCGGCCCGCTCCTTGACGTCGCCGCCGGCGCAGAAGGCCCGGTCGCCGGCACCGGTGAGGATCACGCAGCCGACCGAGGCGTCCGCCCAGGCGTGCTTGAACGCGCTGATCAGCTCATCGACGGTACGGCCCCGGAAGGCGTTCATCCGGTCCGGCCGGTCGATGGTGACGACGGCGCAGCGGTCATCGACGACGTAGCGGACGTCGGTCAGCTCGTCCAGGCGCACGCCGGGCCTCCTGCTCTGCGGTGGTGGGTGCTGCGATGTTGACGGGCGGGTCGGAGGATTGCCAAGGTTCGGCGATGGCGACCCCGGTGCACCGCGTCAACCCGCCCGGACTGGCAACGCCGTCCGGCTTCTCGCACGCCGTCGTAGCTGCGGTCGCCGAGGGGTCGCGGGTGGTCTTCCTGGCCGGTCAAACCGGGACGGACGGCACCGGTGCGGTCGTCGGGGGCGGTCTCGTCGCCCAGTTCGAGCAGGCGCTCGGCAACCTGCTCACCGCCCTCGCCGCCGCGGGCGGGCGGCCGGACCAGCTGGCCAGTCTCACCGTCTACATCGTGGACATGGAGGACTACCGGAGCCGGGCCCGGGAGATCGGCGCCGTCTGGCGGCGGCTCGCCGGGCGCGACTACCCGGCGATGGCGGGCATCGGGGTCTCCCGCCTGTGGGACGCCGCCGCGCTCGTCGAGCTTCAAGGCGCCGCAGTGCTGCCCTGACCGGAGCAGGGTCCGGAGCAGGGTCCGGATCGGCATACTGGCCCTACCCGGACGGGGAGGACGCGCCATGGGCGTCGCGCAGGTGGCCACGGCAGGACTCGGTCCGTCGGCGCACGCCGACACGTTCTGCCGGGACTCGCTGCCGCCCCCGCAGCAGTGGCCCGAGCTGCTCTTCACGCTGCCGGAGCTGCACTACCCGCCGCGGCTGAACTGCGCGGAGGTCCTGCTCGCGCAGGCCTCCGCCGAGCGTCGCTGCCTGGTCTGGCCGGGCGGCGGGTGGACGTACGGTGAGCTGGGCGAGAAGGTGGACGCGGTCGCCCACGTCCTGGTGGAGGAGCTCGGCCTGGTGCCGGGAAACCGGGTGCTGCTGCGCGGCCCCAACAGCCCGTGGCTGGTCGCCTGCTGGTTGGGGGTGCTGGCGGCCGGTGGGGTGGTGGTGGCGACGATGCCCGCCCTCCGCCCCGGCGAGCTGTGGTCGATCGGGGCCATCACCCAGCCCCGGCTGGCGCTCTGCGACGCCCGGTTCGCCGCCGACCTCGTCGGAGCCGGCATCCCCGGGCTCCGGCTGATGCACTACGGCGGCGAGGGCGAGGGCGACCTGGTCGCCCGGGCCGCCCTGCACCGGACGCCGTTCCGGCCCGTCGACACCTCCGCCGACGACGTCGCGCTGCTGGCCGTCACCTCCGGCACCACCGGGGTGCCCAAGACGACCGCCCACTTCCACCGGGACGTGCTGGCCATCGCCGACACGTTCTCCCGGCACGTGCTCAAGCCGACCGCCGACGACCTCTTCCTCGGCAGCCCTCCGCTGGCCTTCACCTACGGTCTCGGCGCCGAGGTCGTCTTCCCGCTGCGGGTCGGTGCCGCGAGCCTGCTGATCGAGCGTCCCACCGCCGACCTGCTCGCCGACGCCGTCGCCGAGCACGGCGTGACGGTCCTGTTCACCGCACCCACCGCGTACCGGGCGATGCTGGCGACCGGGAAGGCGGCCGCGCTGGCCGGTCTGCGCCGCTGCGTGTCGGCCGGCGAGCCGCTGCCGCGGTCGGTGTCGGACGCCTTCCACCAGGCGACCGGACTGCGGATCATCGACGGGATCGGCGCCACCGAGATGCTGCACATCTTCATCTCCGCGGCGGACGACGACATCCGACCGGGATCGACCGGCCGAGCGGTGCCCGGGTACGAGGCCGCGGTGCTGGACGCCGCCGGCCGGCCGGTTCCGGACGGGGAGCCGGGCCGGCTCGCCGTCCGCGGGCCGACCGGCTGCCGCTACCTGGCCGACCCCCGGCAGCAGGCTTATGTCCAGCACGGCTGGAACCTCACCGGCGACACCTACCGCCGGGACTCCGACGGCTACTTCTGGTACGTCGCGCGCAGCGACGACATGATCATCTCGGCCGGCTACAACATCGCCGGGCCGGAGGTGGAGAACGCGCTGCTGCAGTCCCCGGACGTGCTCGAGTGCGGGGTGGTGGCCAAGCCGGACGCCGCCCGCGGCAACGTCGTGGCCGCGTACGTGGTGCTGCGGCCGGGTGTCACCGGCGACGCGGCGAAGGCCGCCGAGCTGCAGGAGCTGGTGAAGCGGGAGATCGCGCCGTACAAGTGCCCCCGGCTGGTCGAGTTCCTGCCCGAGCTGCCGCACACCCAGACCGGCAAGCTGCAGCGTTTCAAGCTGCGCGAGCTCGCCCGGCACACACCCGCAGACGCCGCCGGGGACGCCGCCGGGGACGGGGTCTGACGCCGGTGCGCATCGCGGTCATCGGCGGCGGCCCGGCCGGCCTGTACTTCTCGCTGCTGGCGCGGCAGCTCGGACCGGGGCACGAGATCACCGTGTGGGAACGCAACGCCCCGGACGACACGTTCGGCTTCGGGGTGGTCTTCTCGGACGAGACGCTCGGCGGCATCGAGCACGCCGACCCGGCGGTGCACCGGGCGATGCAGCGCGAGTTCGCGCGCTGGGACGACATCGACATCCACTTCCGGCCCCGGGACGGGCGGCCGGAGGAGGTGATCACCTCCGGCGGCCACGGCTTCGCCGCGATGAGCCGCCGCCGGCTGCTGGGGATCCTGCAGGACCGCTGCCGGGAGCTGGGCGTGCGGCTGCTCTTCCGGACCGAGGCCCCGGACCCGGACGAGCTCAGCCGCACCAACGATCTCGTGGTGGCCTGCGACGGGGTCAACTCGGCGACCCGGGCCAAGTACGCCGACCGCTTCGGTCCCACCGTCGACACGCGACACTGCAAGTACATGTGGCTGGGCACCGGGAAGGTCTTCGACGCCTTCACCTTCGACGTGCGCCGCACCCCGTACGGGGTCATGCAGGTGCACGCCTACCCGTACGACGCGACCGGCAGCACGTTCATCGTGGAGATGCACGACTCGGTCTGGCGCCGGGCCGGTTTCGACGTCTCCGCCGCCCGCTCCTTCGGCCCCGGGGAGAGCGACCACGAGTCGATCGCGGTGGTCCGGGAGCTGTTCGCGGACCTGCTCGACGGGCAGCCGCTGGTGGCCAACAACTCGCGCTGGATCAGCTTCGGCACCGTCCGGTGCAGCTCCTGGCGGGACGGCAACGTGGTGCTGCTCGGCGACGCCGCGCACACCGCCCACTTCTCCATCGGGTCCGGGACCAAGCTGGCGATGGAGGACGCCCTCGCGCTCGCCGCGTCGCTGCACGAGCAGTCCGATGTGGACGAGGCGCTGGCGGCGTACGACGCCGAGCGGCGGCCGGTGGTGGTGTCCACCCAGCGGGCGGCGCAGGCGAGCCTGGAGTGGTTCGAGAACCTCGGCCGGTACGTGCACCAGGAGCCGGCGCAGTTCGCGTTCAACCTGCTGACCCGCAGCCGGCGGGTGACGCTGGACAACCTGCGGCTGCGCGACCCCGAGTTCGTGTCCTGGGTGGAGCGTCGCTTCTCCGCGGCGGCGGAGCGGGGCACGGGGATCGCCGTGCCTGCAGCCACGCCGCCGATGTTCCACCCGTTCCGGCTGCGCGGGCTGGAGCTGGCGAACCGGGTGATCGTGTCCCCGATGGACATGTACTCGGCGGTCGACGGAGTCCCGTCGGACTTCCACCTGGTGCATCTCGGTGGCAAGGCGCTCGGCGGGGCCGGGCTGGTGATGACCGAGATGGCTTGCGTGTCGGCGACGGGCCGGATCACCCCGGGCTGCGCCGGGCTCTACTCCGACCAGCAGGAGGCGGCCTGGCAGCGGGTCGTCGACTTCGTGCACGCCTGCTCCGGCGCCGCGATCGGCCTGCAGCTGGGCCACTCCGGCCGCAAGGGCTCGACCAGGCTGATGTGGGAGGGCATCGACGAGCCGCTGCCGGCGGGCAACTGGGAGGTCTGCGGCCCGTCCCCGCTGCCGTACTCGGCGGCGAACCAGGTGCCGCGCGAGCTGACCCGCGCGGAGCTGGCCGAGATCCGGGACCAGTTCGTGGCCGCGGCGGTCCGCGGCGCGCGGGTCGGCTTCGACCTGCTCGAGCTGCACTGCGCGCACGGCTACCTGCTGTCGTCGTTCCTGTCGCCACTGGCCAACCGGCGGACCGACGACTACGGCGGCTCGCTGGCCAACCGGCTGCGCTACCCGCTCGAGGTCCTCGACGCGGTACGGGCGGTGTGGCCGGCCGACCGCCCGGCGAGCGTGCGCGTGTCCGCGACCGACTGGTGCGACGGCGGGGTCGACATCGACGAGGCGGTGCTGATCGCGCGGGCCTTCGCCGAGCACGGCGTGGACGCGGTCGACGTCTCGACCGGACAGGTGGTGAAGGAGGAGCGGCCCGCGTACGGCCGGTCGTACCAGACCCCGTTCGCGGACCGGATCCGCAACGAGGTCGGCCGGGAGCTCGGCACCGCCGTCGTCGCGGTCGGTGCGCTGTCGTCCTGGGACGACGTGAACTCGGTCATCCTGGCCGGCCGGGCCGACCTGTGCGCGCTCGGCCGGGTGCACCTCTACGATCCACAGTGGACCCTGCACGCCGCGGCCGAGCAGGGGTACGCGGGGCCGGGCGCGGTCTGGCCGGCGCCGTTCCGGGCCGGCAGCCGCCGGCCGCAGGTCGGGCGGACCGACGGCCCCCGGCCCCGGCTCCAGCTGATCCGCACCGCCGGCACCGGCACCCGGCACACCCGCTGGCGCCCCGGAAGGGCCGGCGCAGCCGAGACGTCCGCGCCCTCCGTCCCGCCCACCACACCCTAGGAGAGACGCATGGCAGTGCTCGACGAGTTGCTCGCGGCGGTCGCCGACGGCCGGATCGAGGTGGTCGACCTGACCGCGCCGCTGGCCGAGACGACGCCGATCCTGCTGCTGCCGGAGCCGTTCGCGAACACCCGGCCGTTCCGGCTGGAGGAGATCAGCCGGTACGACGAGCGCGGGCCGGCCTGGTACTGGAACAACATCTCGACCGGTGAGCACGTCGGCACCCACTTCGACGCGCCGGTGCACTGGGTGACCGGGCGGGACGGCGACGACGTCGCCCAGGTGCCACCGCGGCGGCTGATCGGGCCCGCCGCCGTGCTGGACTGCACCGGGCGCGCCGCCGCCGACCCCGACTTCCTGCTCGAGGTCGAGCACATCCGCGACTGGGAGAAGGAGCACGGCCCGCTGCCGGAGGGCGGCTGGCTGCTCTACCGGACCGGCTGGGACCGACGCTCGGCCGACCAGGCCGACTTCCTCAACGCCGACGGGACCGGGCCGCACACGCCCGGCATCTCGGTCGAGTGCGCCCGCTGGCTCGCCGAGGAGGCACCGGTGATCGGCGTCGGGGTGGAGACGGTCGGCACGGACGCCGGTGCCGCGCACTCCTTCGACCCCGCCTTCCCGTGCCACTCCTTCCTGCTCGGCGCCGGCAAGTACGGGCTGACCCAGCTGCAGAACCTCGCCTCGCTGCCGCCCACCGGGGCGGCCGTGCTGGCCGCGCCGCTGCCGATCGTCGGCGGGTCCGGCAGCCCGGCGCGGGTGCTCGCCCTGGTCGAGCGCTGAGCGGTGCGGGTCGCGGAAGCCGTCGGGCGGACGCTGGCGCAGCTCGGCGCGGACCACGTCTTCGGCGTGGTCGGCAGCGGCAACTTCCACGTCGCCAACGCGCTGGTGGCCGGCGGTGCCCGCTTCGTCGCCGCCCGGCACGAGGGCGGCGCGGCCACGATGGCCGATGCGTACGCCCGCCTCAGCGGTCGGGTCGGGGTGCTGACCGTGCACCAGGGCTGCGGGCTGACCAATGCGACGACCGGCATCACCGAGGCCGCGAAGAGCCGGACCCCACTGGTGGTGCTGGCCGCGGATGTCGCCGGCTCCGCGGTCCGGTCCAACTTCCGGATCGACCAGGCCGGGCTGGCCTCGGCGGTGGGGGCGGTGGCCGAGCGGGTGCACTCGGCACCGTCCGCTGTGGACGACACCGTCCGGGCGTACCGGCGGGCGCTGGTCGAGCGCCGGACCGTGGTGCTGAACCTCCCGCTCGACGTGCAGGCCGAGCAGGTCCCGGCCGGGCCACCGGAGCCGGAGCTGACCGTGCCCGCGCTGCCCCGGCCCTCGGCCACCGCCGCCGCCGACCTGGCGTCGCTGCTCACCGCGGCGCGGCGGCCGGTCTTCCTGGCCGGGCGCGGCGCCCGGCACGCCCGTGCGGAGCTGCTGGAGCTGGCCGACCGCACCGGTGCACTGCTCGCCACGTCCGCGGTCGCGCACGGCCTCTTCCACGGCTCGCCGTGGGCGCTGGGCATCTCCGGCGGCTTCGCCTCACCGCTGGCCGCTGAGCTGATCGGCGGTGCCGACCTGGTCGTCGGCTGGGGCTGCGCGCTGAGCATGTGGACGCTGCGGCACGGCCGGTTGATCGCGGCGGGCGCGACGGTGGCCCAGGTCGACCTCGACCCGGACGCGCTCGGCGCCCACCACCCGGTCTCGCTCGGTGTCCTCGGCGACGTGGCCGAGACGGCCGCGGCGGTGACCGCCCTGCTGCCGGCGGCGCCGGCCCCGGGGTACCGCACCGCCGCCTTGGCGGACCGCCTCGCCACCGAGGGACGCTGGCGGGACGTGCCGTACGACGACGAGTCCGACGGGGAGCTGATCGACCCGCGCACGCTGTCGATCGCGCTGGACGACGCGCTGCCGGCCGAGCGCGTCGTCGCCGTCGACTCGGGCAACTTCATGGGCTACCCGAGCGCCTACCTGTCCGTCCCGGACGAGGCGGGCTTCTGCTTCACCCAGGCCTTCCAGTCGATCGGGCTCGGGCTCGCCAGCGCCATCGGCGCCGCCCTGGCCCGGCCGGACCGGCTGCCGGTCGCGGCGCTCGGCGACGGCGGCGCGCTGATGGCGGCGGCCGAGCTGGACACCGTCGTCCGGCTCGGGCTGCCGATGGTGATCGTGGTCTACGACGACTCCGCGTACGGCGCCGAGGTGCACCACTTCGGCCCGGACGGTCACCCGCTCGGCACGGTCCTGTTCCCGGAGACCGACATCGCCGCGATCGGGCGCGGTTTCGGCTGCGAAGGGGTGACCGTGCGCGGACCCGCGGACCTGGCCAGCCTGTCGGCCTGGCTGGCCGGCCCGCGGGACCGGCCGATCCTGCTGGACGCGAAGATCAGCCGGCGCCGGGGTGCGTGGTGGCTGGAGGAGGCGTTCCGCGGCCACTGACGCCGGCCGGGGCACGGGTACGGGCCCCGGCGCCGCCGGGGCCCGTACCCGTCCAGGCTCACCAGTAGTGCGCCACGTCGATCACCAGCCGGGAGCCGGTGCCGGGGCCGGACAGCGTGAAGACCCGGAACGGCAGCCGCGCCCGCACCCCGAGCCCGATCGTGGTCTGGCCCTCGAAGGTGCCCGCCCAGGCGACCTGCCGGAACGTGCTGAAGCCGGCCACGTTCACCAGCTCGGCCCGGTTCGCCGGGCGGTAGGTCGGCCGGCCGGCGGCGTCGTACGCCGGCGCCCGCGCCACGATCTGCAGCTTCGCCCCGCCCCGCAGCGGCACCACGGCGCCCGACGCGTCCTGGGTCACCTGGGCGACGTAGCCGACCAGGTAGCCGGGAGCCCGGCCGTCCAGGTCGAGCACCAGCCGGTCGTAGCAGGCGTGCCGGCCGGCCCGCACGTTCGTCAGGTGCGCGGGGCTCAACGTCCCCGCCTCCTTGGTCAGCGACCCCCACCGGATCCCGCAGTACGGGCCGGAGTCAGCCGCCGCGGGCGCCACCCACGCGGTCGTTCCCAGTGCCGCTGCCGCCGCCACCGCTGCCAGCCATCTCTTCATCGCCGTGTCCCCTTCCCACCCGCCCGGGCTGTCCGGGCATGAGGAAGACGCCGGAGCCCGGCATTCGGATTACCCACCCGACGCCGACGCCGCCAGGTCTGCCCTTCCGGGCAGCGGACCCGGCCGCCGGCGGCGCCCGGCCCCGGTCCGGGCCGATTCGGCCCGGTCGCCGGGGGTAGGGGCGGCGGGACGGGGAAGAGGCCTGCCGGGGCAGGGCTGGTCGATGAGGAGGAGTCGATGACGACCGAGGTCGAGAAGACCATCGAGGTGGCCGTGCCGGTGCGCACGGCGTACAACCAGTGGACCCAGTTCGAGGAGTTCCCGGAGTTCCTGAGCGGGGTGCAGGAGGTGCGCCAGCTCGACGACCGGCGGCTGCACTGGGTCGCCGAGATCGCCGGGGTCCGGCGGGAGTGGGAAGCCGAGATCATCGAGCAGGTACCGGACCAGAAGGTCGCCTGGGCGGCGACCGAGGGCGCGACCAACGCCGGGGCGGTCTTCTTCACCCCGACCGGCGCCGACCGCACCTCCGTCCGGCTGCACCTCGAGTACGAGCCGGAGGGCCTGGTCGAGCGGGCCGGCGACAAGCTCGGCATCGTCGGCCGGCAGGCCGAGTCCGACCTGGAGCGGTTCAAGGCCTACATCGAGAGCCGCGGGACCGCGAGCGGCGGCTGGCGGGGCGAGGTCGAGGGCACGGTCGGCACTCCGGACATCGAGGCGGCCGAGGAGACCCGGGGCGACAGCGGCAAGGCCGGCGTGTCCGGAAAGGCCGTCGCGGCCGGCGCAGCGACGGCGGCGGTCGCCGGTGTCGCCGCGGCCGCGGCGGCGAAGAAGGGGTCGTCGGACAACTCCGGCACCGAGGGCACCGAGCGCACCGAGGGCACCGAGGGCACCGAGGGCACCGAGGGCACCGAGCGCAGCTACATCGAGCCGGCGCCCACTGCGCCGGTCACCGAGGCGACCCAGTACGCGACGCCGGCCGCCCCGGACGCCGCGGACCTGCCGGCCTCCGCCCCGGCGCCGTACGCCGACACCGTCGACCCGGGCCGGCCGGGCGTGCCATAGCCGTCAGCAGGTCCCCTCGGTCCAGTGCGGGTACGGGTGCAGCAGCCGGCGCAGCGCGGTCCGGTCGTCCCGGGCCAGGGCGTCCAGCACGGCGCGCACCGGCCCGTCCGGTGGCCGGGTCACCCCTGGCCGACCGCCTTGGCCAGCAGGCCGGCCACGTCCTCGATCCCCGCGGACGAGCGCTCGCCGGTGCGCAGGTCCTTCACCGACACGCTGCCGTCCCGGTCCAGGGTGAGCACGAAGCGCGCCCCGCGGGAGTCCGCGTACCTCATCTGGGTCGCGTGCTTGACCGGCGTCGGGTAGACCTCGGCGTCCAGCGCACCGGTGGACCGCAGCCGGCCGGCGAGGCCGAGCAGCGTCCGCAGGTCGTCGTCCGGGCCCTGCGTGACCACCGCCAGCGGCCGCTCCCGGGCCGGCCCCGGCGCGCCGCTGCCCTCCAGCGCGGCGAGCAGCCGGGACAGCCCGATGCTGGCGCCGACGCCGGGCAGCCGCTGCCGGGTGAACAGGCCGGCCAGGTCGTCGTACCGGCCGCCGGAGCAGACGCTGCCGATCTCCGGCGCGGACAGCAGCGTGGTCTCGAAGACCAGCCCGGTGTAGTAGTCCAGCCCGCGGGCGATGCCCGGGTCGGCCCGCAGCGCCGCCGCCGGCGCGCCGGCGGCGACCGCGAGCTGCAGCGTGCGGCCCAGCTGGTCCAGCGCCGCCCGACCGTCGCCGCCGGGGGTGAGCAGCTCGCCGACGGCGGCGAAGGTCTCCTCGTCGGTGTCGCCCCGGGCGGCGGCGAAGCCGAGCACCCGCTCCGCCGCGTCACCGTCCACACCGGACGCGGCCAGCTCGGCCCGGACCGCCTCCGGCCCGACCTTCTCGATCTTGTCGAGGGCACGCAGCACCGGCACCGCGCAGTCCAGCAGGCCGAGGTCGGAAAGCAGTCCATTGAGGACACGGCGGTCGTTGACCCGCATCAGCACCGGTCCGACGTCCATCTCGGACAGTGCGGTGGCGAACATGGCGAGGATCTCGGCGTCCCCGGTCGGCCCGGTCTCGCCGATGACGTCCGCGTCGCACTGGAAGAACTCCCGGTACCGCCCGCGCTGCGGCCGCTCCCCCCGCCAGACGTAGCCGACCTGGTAGAGCCGCAGCGGCGGCCGCAGCTCGGTGTGCTGCGCGGCGAACCGGGCCAGCGGCACGGTGAGGTCGAAGCGCAACGCGACCCGGCGGCCGCCCTGGTCGTCGAACTCGAACATCTGCTTGTCCGACTCGCTGCCGCCCTTGCCGCGCAGCACGTCGGCGTACTCCAGCGCCGGGGTCTGGATCGGGTCGTAGCCGAACGAGCCGAAGACGTCCTCGGCGACCCGCAGCAGCCGCCGGCGGTGCAGCGCCGGGGCGGGCGGCAGGTCGGCGAAGCCGCGCAGGGTCCGGGGCTCGATCAGCGGGCGCTCCATCGCACCGATTCTCCCACGGCGCCGCCCCGGTCGGCCGCAGGCCGGGTACGGACGGTGCTGACCACCGGCGGCCTTCAGCCTGGCCGTCGCGGGGTCGGCGGCACGCCCCCCGGACGGCCGGCCGGTGTCCCGTTACACCTAGGCCGGGCGCGGCGGGATCTCCCCCGACCCGCGGCGGACCAGCCGGGTCGGCACCACGTGCGAGGCCGGCGGGTCGGCGTCCCCGCCGATCCGGCGGAACAGGATGCCGGCGGCGAGCCGGCCCATCACGCCCGGGTCCTGCGCCACCACGGTGACGCCCGGGTCGAGCAGGTCCGCGGTCGGGAAGTCGTCGAAGCCGACCACCGCGACCGACCGCTCCAGCCCGAGCCGGCGCAGCGCCCGGACCGCGCCGATGGTCACCAGGTTCTGCGCGGTGAACAGCGCGGTCGGCGGGTCGGGCCGGTCCATCAGCCGGGTCACCGCGCCGTCCGCGATCAGCGGGTCCCGCAGGTCGTGCACCACCAGCGACGCCTCGACCGGGATGCCCAGCTGGCCGAGCGCCTCCCGGTAGCCCTGGTGCCGCTGCCGGGCGGTGAGGATGCCGGCCCTGTCGCCGAGGTAGGCGATCCGCCGGTGGCCGGCGACGGCGAGATGCCGCACCCCCTCCGCCGCGCCGGTCGCGTTCGTGGTGATCACCGAGTCGACCGCCAGGCCGCGTGCCTCCCGGTCCACGCAGACGATCGCGGTCCCGGCCCGGACCTCCGGCTCCAGGTACGCCTGGTCGGCGCTGGCCGGCACCAGCAGCAGGCCGTCCACCCGGCGGGCCGCGAAGGCCCGGACCAGCTCCCGCTCGCGGACCGGGTCCTCGTCCAGGCTGCCGGAGAAGACCAGCAGGCCGCGCGGGGTCGCCTCGTCCTCGACCGCACGCTGGATCGCCGCCGAGTACGGGTTGGAAACATCCTCCAGCAGCAGGCCGATGGAGGAGGTGCGGCCGCGACGCAGGTTGCTGGCTCCCGCGTTCGGCCGGAACTGCAGCTCGTCGATGGACCGGCGGACCCGCGCTGCCAGCGCGGGGGACACCCCCGGCTCGGCGTTCACCACCCCGGAGACGGTCTTGAAGCTGACCCCGGCGCGAGCCGCCACGTCCCGGAGCGTCGGTCGGCGTCCGTCCGCCGGCGGGATACCGGTCTTCCCCATGCGTCCGGGCCTCCATCCGCCGATCGTGCTCCCTGGATCGAGCCCCATGATCCGACAACGTTGTCAGGACGGACGACACCGTTACCTAATTGTTATGAAAATTACGGCCAGGTTTGCCTTGTGTGAGCGCACAACTTCCCACACAGTTCTTGACAACGTTGTCGAGAAGCGGAGGTACGGAGATGACCGGATCGACATGCGGGCGGCGGGCCGGGCTGCTGGCGCTGAGCCTGACAGCCGCCCTCGCGCTCGCCGCGTGCGGGGACGACAGCGCCTCGGGAGGCGGCGGAGGTGGTGGTGACCAGCCGATCGTCGGCCTGATCACCAAGACCGACACCAACCCCTTCTTCGTGAAGATGAAGGAGGGCGCGCAGAAGGCCGCCAGCTCGGAGGGCGTCCAGCTGCAGACGTTCGCCGGCAAGAAGGACGGCGACAACGAGTCCCAGGTCCAGGCGATCGAGAACCTGATCTCCGCCGGGGCCAAGGGCATCCTCATCACGCCGGCCGACTCCAAGGCGATCGTCCCGTCCATAGACAAGGCCAAGCAGGCCGGCATGCTGGTCATCGCACTGGACACGCCGACCGACCCGCCGGACGCGGTGGACGCCACCTTCGCCACCGACAACTACCAGGCCGGCCTGCTCATCGGGCAGTGGGCGAAGGCGAAGATGGCCGGCAAGCCGGCCAAGATCGCGCTGCTCGACCTCAATGCCAACCAGGTCTCCGTGGACGTCCAGCGCGACCAGGGCTTCCTCGAGGGCTTCGGCGTCGACGTCAAGGACAAGACCAAGATCGGTGACGAGTCCGACCCGCAGATCGTCGGCCACGACGCGACCGACGGCGCCGAGGAGGGCGGCCGGACCGCGATGGAGAACCTGCTGCAGAAGGACCCGTCGATCAACCTCGTCTACACGATCAACGAGCCGGCGGCAGCGGGCGCGTACCAGGCCCTGAAGGCGGCGGGCAAGGACAAGCAGGTGACCGTCGTCTCGGTCGACGGCGGCTGCCCCGG
>JBJMII010000108.1:0-6024 GCA_045806925.1 Mycobacteriales bacterium | reverse complement strand
GGCCGCCCGGGCCCGGCAGGAGGAGCGCCGGCGGGCCCGGGCGCGGGGCGCGTCGGTGGCGCGCGCGGTCGCGCAGGCCGCCGAGGTCGCCCTGGCCCGGATCGCCGCGTCGCTGCTGCTGGCCGCCGGGGAGCGGGACGCCGCCCAGCAGGCCCGGGTGGTCCGGGAGGGTGAGCTGCTCGCGCTGCGCTCGTCCAGCCGGGAGCTGTCCGCCGAGCTGGAGCGGCTCACCGACGTGGTGCACCGGGACGAGGTGGCCCGGGCCGAGCAGCGGCTGCGGATCGAGCAGCTGGAGACGGTCGCGGTCCAGCAGTACGGGGTGGACCTGGACGTGCTGGTCGGCGAGTACGGCCCGGAGGTGCCGGTGCCGCCGTCGGCGGCTGAGGTCGCGAAGGCTGCGCTGGATGGGCTGGACGGGCTGGACGGGGGCCAGGACGGCGCCGAGCCGCCGGAGCCGGCCCCGTACGAGCGGGCCGTGCAGGAGAAGCGGGCCGCCCGGGCCGAGCGCGACCTCGCCCTGCTGGGCAGGGTCAACCCGCTGGCGCTGGAGGAGTTCGCGGCGCTGGAGGAGCGGCACGCGTTCCTGTCCACCCAGCTGGAGGACCTCAAGGCGACCCGGCGTGACCTGCTCACCGTGGTGCGCGAGGTGGACGAGCGGATCCACGACGTCTTCGCCGCCGCGTTCGCGGACACCGCCCGGGAGTTCGAGATCGTCTTCCGCGCGCTCTTCCCCGGCGGCGAGGGCAAGCTGGTGCTCACCGAGCCGGAGGACCTGCTGGCCACCGGCGTCGAGGTGGAGGCGCGGCCGCCGGGCAAGAAGATCAAGCGGCTGTCGCTGCTGTCCGGTGGCGAGCGGTCGCTGGCCGCGGTGGCGCTGCTGGTGGCGATCTTCCGGGCCCGGCCGTCGCCGTTCTACGTCCTGGACGAGGTCGAGGCGGCGCTCGACGACGTCAACCTGGGCCGGCTGCTCACCCTGGTCGAGGAGCTGCGGGCGACCAGCCAGCTCCTTGTCATCACGCACCAGAAGCGCACCATGGAGATCGCGGACACGCTCTACGGCATGGCGATGCGCGGGGACGGGATCACCACGGTGATCAGCCAGCGGATGCGCGAGTCGGCCTGACCGGCCAGCCGGATGTCACGCCGGCGAAACCTGCGCATGCGCAGCGCATGCTAGCGTCGGCGACCGTGCCGGCCATCCAGGTTCGCGACGTGCCGCCCGATCTGCACCGCCGGCTCCGGCAGCGTGCGGCGGCCGAGCGGGTGACCCTGTCGACGTACGTGCTGCGGCTGCTGGAGCGCGACGTGGGCCGGCCGTCCACCCGGGAGTGGCTGGCGTCGCTCACCTACCGCGAGCCGGTCCGGGACGCGGACGTGACCGGCGCGGTCGAGGGGTCGCGGGCGGACCGCGACTCCCGGGCCCGGCGTGTACTGCGTCATTGACGCCGGCGCCCTCGTCGAGCTGCTGCTCCGCACCCTGCGGGCCGAGGCCGTCCAGGCGGCGGTCGACGACCGCCGGCTCGTCGCGCCCGCGGTGATCGACGCGGAGATCCTGTCCGCGCTGCGCGGGCTGGAGCGCAACCGGACCATCACCCCCGGCCGGGCGGCGGAGGCCGTCGAGGACCTCCGGCAGGCGCCGGTCGAGCGGTACGCCCTCGAGCCGCTGCTGCCACGCGCCTGGTCGCTGCGCGACCACCTGCACGCGTACGACGCGCTCTACGTCGCGCTCGCGGTCGAGCTGGACTGCCCGCTGGTCACCACCGACGACCGGATCCTGACCCACCGGCTGCCCGCCCACGTCATCCACGCCTGACCGGGACTCAGTGCGACCACGCCTGACTGAACTCAGTGCGACGCCAGCCGCTCGATCGGTTGTCCGGTGACGTCCGCGATGATCTCGAAGTCCTTGTCCAGGTGCAGGACCGTCAGGCCGGCAAGCTCGGCGGTGGCGGCAACGACCAGGTCGGGGATGGAGGGAGCCCGGTGCTGCCCGCGGTCGGCGAGCAGCGTCATCACCTCCACCGAGCGGTCCTCGATGGCGGGCGTCTGGTACTCGACCGGCATCGACGACAACGGTGGGCGGCGTAGGCCCACCCGTAGATCGGCTCCGGATCTCACCGAGCAGCAGACCTCCAGCCGGGTCACGGTGGCGATCCGCACCAGACCCCGCTCGATGCGCGCGGCCCAGTCAGCAGCGTCCGGACTCGCGGCGAGTCGGACCAGCGCCGACTTGTCGACGAGCCACGACGTCAGCGCCACGCCTGGGCCATCACGTCGGGATCGCCGAGATCCGCGGTCAGCTCGGCGAGCCGGGCCAGGTCGGACACCTCGACGGAGGAGCCGGACACCTCGGCGTCCTGCGCCAGCCGACGGCGCACGTACTCGCTGCGCGACAGCCCCAAGCGGCTGGCGTGGGCGTCGACGGCAGCCATGACGGCCTCAGGGACGTCGCGGATCAACACATCGGCCATGTGATCACCTCCGCTATCCCACGATAGCATCGCTGATCGCTCGCTCTCCGGCCATGACGCGTCCGTAGGCATCATCAGTTCGGCCAGGGCCGGCTGCCGAGATCGTCGGCAGACCGCGACGCCCGTGCAGTGATCGACTCGCCGGTCCTGGGAGACTGGGCGGCATGGAGTTCGTGGTCCTCGGGGTCGTCATCGTGGTGGTGCTGCTGGTCGCGGTGGTCGCGCTGGTGGTGCCGCGCCGGCGGGGGACGACCACGTTGCCGCCCGAGGCCGCCCGGCCGGCGCAGACCCTGCCGCCGCTCGCCGGGGAAGACCTGGCGCCGGCCCGGCCCACCGGCGTGCCCGGACCCGAGCTGGACGTCCCGGAGACCGCCGCGGGACGGCTGGTCCGGCTGCGGTCCCGGCTGGCCCGGTCCCAGTCCACCCTCGGCCGCGGCCTGCTCGGCCTGCTGTCCCGGGAGCGGCTGGACGAGGACGCCTGGGAGGAGGTCGAGGACGCGCTGCTCGCCGCGGACGTCGGGGTCGCCGCGACCACCGAGATCGTGCAGCGGCTGCGCACCCGGACCAAGGTCCTCGGCACCCGGTCCGAGGGCGAGCTGCGGGCGCTGCTCGCCGACGAGCTGGTCAGCGCTCTGCAGCCGGACCTGGACCGCACCCTGCGCACCATCCCGCACGTGGACGGCCGGCCGGCCGTGCTGCTCGTCGTCGGCGTCAACGGCACCGGCAAGACCACCACCTGCGGCAAGATCGCCCGGCTGCTGGTGGCCGACGGCCGGACCGTGCTGCTCGGCGCGGCCGACACGTTCCGGGCCGCCGCGGCCGACCAGCTGGAGACCTGGGCGTCCCGGGTCGGCGCCCGGGTGGTGCGCGGGCCGGAGGGCGGTGACCCGGCGAGCGTCGCGTTCGACGCGGTCAGGTTGGGCACCGAGACCGAGGACAACATCGGGGTGGACACGGTCATCGTCGACACCGCCGGCCGGCTGCACACCAAGGTCGGGCTGATGGACGAGCTGGGCAAGGTCAAGCGGGTGGTGGAGAAGCAGGCGCCGGTGGACGAGACGCTGCTGGTGCTGGACGCCGTCACCGGACAGAACGGGGTGGTCCAGGCCCGGGTCTTCACCGAGGCGGTGGATGTCACCGGGATCGTGCTGACCAAGCTGGACGGCACGGCGAAGGGCGGCATCGTCATCTCCGTGCAGCGGGAGCTGGGTGTGCCGGTGAAGCTGGTCGGGCTCGGGGAGGGCCCGGACGACCTGGCCCCGTTCGACCCGGAGGCGTTCGTGGACGCGCTGCTCGGCGAGACTGTCTGAACGGTGGTACGCCCGACCGGGTGAGCCGTGGGTGTCGGCGTACCCGGCCGTGCCCGGCCGTGATGGAGTGGCATCCACCGACCCGAGGGGGAGTCGATGTCCGACCGTCTCGACCGCCGCCGCTTCCTTGCCGCCACCGTCGCCACCATGGCCGGGGCCGCGGTCGTCGCCTTCGACCCGCTGCGCGGCGGCTGGGTGACCGCCGCGCAGGCCGCGGACGGCGCACCCGGCGGCTCGGTCGCCGTGCCCGACCTGGACGGCGAGCTGACCACCGACCCGGCGGTGCTGGCCGCGGCCGCGGACGACTTCGGCCACATCGTGCACCGGACCCCGGTCGCGGTGCTGCGGCCCGGGTCGGTCCGGGACGTGGTGAGCATGGTCCGGTACGCCCGCCGGCACCTGATCGGCGTCTCGGTCCGCGGCCGGGGACACAGCACCGACGGCCAGTCCCAGGTGCGGGCCGGCGTCGTGGTCGACTCCCGGTCGCTGGCCCGCATCCACGAGATCCGTGCCGACCGCGCGGTGGTGGACGCGGGCGTCACCTGGCTGGACCTCGCCGTCACGACCGTCGCCCGCGGGCTCACCCCGCCGGTCTTCACCGACTACGTCGAGCTCTCCGTCGGCGGCACGCTGGTGGCCGGCGGCATCGGCGGCACCACCCAGACGTACGGGATGCAGGTCGACACCGTGCTCGAGCTGGAGGTGGTGACCGGCCGGGGCGACCTGGTGAGCTGCTCGCCGACCCGCAACCGGGCGCTGTTCGACGCGGTGCTGGGCAGCCTCGGCCAGCTGGCCATCGTGGTGCGGGCGACCATCCGGCTGGTGCCGGCGCCGGCCGCCGCCCGCGGCTACCAGCTCTACTACACCGACCTGGACACCTACCTGGGCGACCAGCAGCGGCTGCTGGCCGCCCGCCGGTTCAGCTCGCTGGAGGGGCAGGCGATCCGGGACGCGGCGGACACCCGGTGGGACTACTTCGTCGATGCCGCGGCCTACCATGACGGCACCCCGCCGGACGACGCGGCGATCACCGCCGGGCTGCGCTTCGACCCGGCCCGCACCCAGGTGACCGACTACACGTACCTGGACTGGGTCAACCGGCTGAAGCCGGTCGTGGACTTCCTCAAGCAGATCGGCGCCTGGGACCTCCCGCACCCGTGGATCGACGTCTTCCTGCCGGCCAGCCGGACCCGGCAGGTGGTCGCCGAGACGCTGGCCACGTTGACGCTCGCGGACACCGGGCAGGGCCCGGTGCTGCTCTACCCGTTCCGGCCGGGGCTGGTGCGGCCGCCGTTCGTCGAGCTGCCGACCGAGCCGGTGGGCTTCCTCTTCTCGCTGCTGCGCACCACCGTGCCGCCGGCCGACCCGCTCCGGCAGCGGGCGGACAACCGGGTGCTGTACGAGCGGGCCAGGGACGCCGGCGGCAAGCGGTACGCGATCGGGTCGGTGCCGCTGACCGCCCGGGACTGGGTGGACCACTTCGGCCTCGACTACCCGGCCTTCGCCGCGGCGAAGGCGGCCTGGGACCCGGACCGGGTGCTGTCGCCCGGCCAGGGCATCTTCCCGCCGCCGGGCTGAGCCGGCGCCGCCCCTGGGCCGTCCGGGCGAGGGCCGCCGCCGCCGTGCGGCCGCCCGGGGCGGCGCGGAAACACACCCGACCCGGGCGGGCGGCTGAGTTCACGGTCCGGAAACAGCCCTGATCCGCCCGGGAAACAGGGCGCTGCGACGGTGGCCTCCGACCCCGTAGTGGAGAGGAGGAGCAGTGCCGTTCGACTTCGAGACGGTGGACTCGGGTGCGACCGCCTGGGTTCTGGCCAGCGCTGCGCTGGTGCTGCTCATGACACCCGGCCTGGCGTTCTTCTACGGCGGCATGGTCCGCGCGAAGCACGCCCTCGGCATGCTCATGCAGAACTTCGTCACGATCGCGCTCGTCAGCCTGGTCTGGGTGCTGGTCAGCTTCTCCCTGGCCTTCGGCAAGGGCAACGGCTTCGTCGGTGACCTGCACTTCGCCGGGCTGCAGCACATCGGCGAGGCGCTGCCCGGCTACGTGGACAACTTCGCCCAGGTGATCCCGCCGATGGCGTTCGTCGTCTTCCAGCTCATGTTCGCGATCATCACGCCGGCGCTGATCACCGGCTCCACCGCGGACCGGTGGAAGTTCGGCGCGTTCGTCACGTTCATCGTGCTCTGGTCGGTCCTCGTCTACGGCCCGGTCGCGAACTGGGTCTTCTCGCCCGTGGGCT
>JBJMII010000107.1:0-12888 GCA_045806925.1 Mycobacteriales bacterium | reverse complement strand
GCCCGCTGGACAGGACGCTGTCCTCGCTGCTCACCCGGCGCGAGGTGGCGGCGGTCCGCCGGCGGGTGGATCGGCTGCTGACCCGCCGGTGCTACCCGGAGCCGTCCGGGGACTGGCCGGCGGTGCCCTGGCCGCCGTTCTGACCGGCCCCCATGGACCGCCGAGGTCGTCCCCGCCGGCGGCCGCGCCCCCGGGGAGCGGCGGATGGCCGCCGGGACGGCGGACCCGGTCGACCCGGTGAAGCGGCGACGGTCAGCGGCCCCACCCGGCCACCCGCTGCGGCGCGGGCGTGTGCCACCGTCGTACCGATCTCACCTCGGCCAGGTGCCCGGACCCGCTGGGTAGGGTGGGCGGCATGGAGTCGTGGGGCGCACCGCCGGTCCCGCGGCTGCCCGGCCGCGGCCGGCCGCTGCGGCTGGCCGACACCGCCACCGGCGAGGTCCGGCCGACCGCGCCCGGTCCCACCGCCCGGATGTACGTCTGCGGGATCACCCCGTACGACGCCACCCACCTCGGCCACGCGGCCACGTACCTGGCCTTCGACCTGGTCCAGCGGGTCTGGCGGGACGCCGGCTCGGACGTCCTCTACGTGCAGAACGTCACGGACGTCGACGACCCGCTGCTGGAGCGCGCCGACCGCGACGGCGAGGACTGGACCGCGCTGGCCGAGCGGGAGATCGAGCTCTTCCGCGCCGACATGGCCGCGCTCCGGGTGCTGCCGCCGGACCACCTCGTCGGTGCCGTGGAGGCGATCCCGCAGATCGTGCCGCTGGTGCGGCGGCTGCTCGACAGCGGCGCCGCCTACCACGTCGACGAGGACGTCTACTTCTCCGTCCAGTCCTCGCCGCGGTTCGGCTACGAGTCCGGGCTGGACGCCGCGACCATGCTCGCGCTGTCCGCGGAGCGCGGCGGCGACCCGGACCGGCCGGGCAAGAAGGACCCGCTCGACCCGGTGCTGTGGCAGGCGGCCCGGCCCGGCGAGCCGGCCTGGGACTCGCCGCTCGGGCCGGGCCGCCCGGGCTGGCACGTCGAGTGCGCGGCGATCGCGCTGGACCGGCTCGGCGAGTCCTTCGACGTGCAGGGCGGCGGCAGCGACCTGGCCTTCCCGCACCACGAGATGTCCGCCGCGCACGCCGAGGTGGCGACCGGCTCGTGGCCGTTCGCCCGCGCGTACGTGCACGCCGGGATGGTCGGGCTGGACGGCGAGAAGATGTCGAAGAGCCGGGGCAACCTGGTGCTGGTGTCCCGGCTGCGGGAGTCCGGCACCGACCCGGCCGCGCTGCGGCTGGCGCTGCTCGCGGCGCACTACCGGTCGGACCGGGACTGGCTCGCCGCCGACCTGGACTCGGCGGTCACGCGGCTGGCCCGCTGGCGGTCGGCCGCCGCGCTCGCCGCCGGGCCGGACGCGGCGCCGGTGCTGGACCGGGTCCGCGCCCGGCTCGCCGACGACCTGGACACGCCGGCCGCGCTGCGCGCCGTCGACCGGTGGGCGGACGAGGCGCTGGCCCGCGGCGGGCCGGACCCGGACGCACCGGCGCTGGTCCGCACGCTGACCGACGCCCTCCTCGGCATCCCGCTGTGACCGCCGCCGCGCGCCCCGGGCCCGTGCGAGAAACCGCCGTCCCGGCAGCACTTTCTCGCACCAGCCCCGTCAGGCGCCGGACGGGCCGGGTGGCTGCCGGCGGCGCAGGTACTTCTCGAACTCCTTGGCGATCGCGTCGCCGCTGGCCTGCGGCATCTCGCCGCCGCCGTCGCGCTCCTCCAGCGTCCGCACGTACTCCGTCACGTCGGCGTCCTCGTTGGCCATCTCGTCGACCAGCTTCTGCCACTCGTCCGCCTGCTCCGGCAGCGCACCCAGCGGCACCTCGACGTCGAGCACCTCTTCGACCCGGTGCAGCAGCGCCAGCGTCGCCTTCGGGTTGGGCGGCTGGGAGACGTAGTGCGGGATCGCGGCCCAGAACGAGATGGCCGGGATGCCGGCCCGCACGCACGCGTCCTGCAGCACCCCGAGGATCCCCGTCGGTCCCTCGTAGCGGGAGTGCTCCAGCCCGTAGCGCTCCGCGGAGGTCGTGTCGTACGACGTGCCGGTCACCGGAGTCGGCCGGGTGTGCGGTGTGTCCGACAGCAGCGCGCCGAGCAGCACGACCGTCTGCACCCCGAGCTCCCGGACGATCTCCAGGATCTCCTCGCAGAACCCGCGCCAGCGCATGTTGGGCTCGACGCCGCGCATCAGCACCACGTCGTGGCTGGCCCCCGGCGGCCGGCACACCGAGAACCGGGTGGTCGGCCACTCCACCCGCCGCGACACCCCGTCCACCAGCGAGACCGTCGGCCGGTTGACCTGGAAGTCGTAGTAGTCGTCCGGGTCGATCGCGGCCAGCGGCCGGGCGTCCCAGATCAGCTCGAGGTGCTCCACCCCGGCCGTCGCGGCGTCGCCCGCATCGTTCCACCCCTCGAACGCGCCGACGAGCACGGGCTCGGTCAGCTCCGGCCAGTCCTCGAACTCGGTCACGCGGCCCAGCGTACGGCGGCGCCTGCCGGGCGGAAGCCGCCGCTCCCCGATCTGTGGACCGTGCCGGTGCCTGTGGACGGCTGGCCGGCCCCGGCCGCGTTCCGAGTAACCTCGCGAACCATGTCGGACAGCCCCGGGTCCTCCCTGTTGACCACGCTGCGTGACCGCGTTGTCGTCGCGGACGGGGCGATGGGCACCATGCTGCAGGACGCGCAGCTGACGCTCGACGACTTCGAGGGGCACGAGGGCTGCAACGAGATCCTCAACGTCACCCGCCCCGATGTGGTCCGCGGCATCCACGACGCCTACTTCGCGGTGGGCTGTGACGCGGTCGAGACCAACACGTTCGGGGCCAACTTCGCCAACCTGGGGGAGTACGGGATCGGCGACCGGATCTTCGAGCTGTCCGAGGCCGGGGCCCGGCTGGCCAAGGAGGTGGCGCAGGGCTATGCCGGGCCGGACCGGCCGCGGTGGGTCATTGGCTCGATCGGTCCCGGCACGAAGCTGCCCACCCTTGGTCACGCGCCGTATGCAACGCTGCGGGACGCGTACCAGCAGGAGGTCGCCGGCCTGATCTCCGGCGGCGCGGACGCGATGCTGGTGGAGACCAGCCAGGACCTGCTGCAGATGAAGGCCGCGATCGTCGGCGCCAAGCGGGCGATGGCGGCGGCCGGGCGGCAGCTGCCGCTGGTGGCCCAGGTGGCGGTGGAGACGACCGGCACGATGCTGCTGGGCTCGGAGATCGGCGCCGCCCTGACCACACTGGAGGCCCTCGGAGTCGACCTGATCGGGCTCAACTGCTCGACCGGGCCGGCCGAGATGAGCGAGCACCTGCGCTACCTGTCCCGGCATGCCCGGGTGGACCTGTCGGTGATGCCGAACGCGGGGCTGCCCGAGCTGGGCCCTCACGGCGCGACCTTCCCGCTCACCCCGCCCGAGCTGGCGGTGGCGCTGTCGTCCTTCGTGCGGGAGTACGGGACGCGCCTGGTCGGCGGCTGCTGCGGCACCACGCCGGAGCACCTGCGCCAGGTGATCGAGGCGGTCCGCGGCCTGGAGCCGGCCCGCCGCCGCCCGCGGTCCGAGGCGGCCGCGTCCTCGCTCTACCAGTCGGTGCCGTTCCGGCAGGACGCCGGCGTGCTGATGATCGGCGAGCGGACCAATGCCAACGGCTCCAAGGCGTTCCGGGAGGCGATGCTCGAGGGCCGGTGGAACGACTGCGTCGAGATCGCCCGCAGGCAGATCCGCGACGGCTCGCACATGCTCGACGTCTGCGTGGACTACGTCGGCCGGGACGGCACCGGGGACATGCGGGAGGTCGCCGGCCGGTTCGCCACCGCGTCCAGCCTGCCGCTGATGCTCGACTCCACCGAGCCGCAGGTGATCGAGGCCGGGCTGGAGATGCTCGGCGGCCGCTGCGTGGTCAACTCGGTCAACTACGAGGACGGCGACGGCCCGGAGTCCCGCTTCGCCCGGGCGATGCCGAGCATCGGGGAGCACGGCGCGGCGGTGGTCGTGATGTGCATCGACGAGGACGGCCAGGCCCGCACCGCGGAGTGGAAGGTCCGGGTGGCCGACCGCACCATCGGCGACCTGGTCGACAAGTGGGGCATGCGGGTCGAGGACATCATCGTCGACTGCCTCACCTTCCCGATCGGCACCGGCCAGGAGGAGACCCGCCGGGACGGCGTCGAGACCATCGAGGCGATCCGCGAGCTCAAGCGGCGTCACCCGCGGGTGCAGACCACGCTCGGGGTCTCCAACGTGTCGTTCGGGCTCAACCCGGCGGCGCGGCAGGTGCTCAACTCGGTCTTCCTGCACGAGTGCGTCAACGCCGGCCTGGACTCGGCGATCGTGCACGCGTCGAAGATCCTACCCATGTCCAAGATCGACGACGAGCAGCGCGAGGTCGCGCTGGACATGGTGTACGACCGGCGCCGCGAGGGCTACGACCCGCTGCAGCGCTTCCTCGAGCTGTTCGAGGGCGTCTCCACGCAGTCCTCGAAGGAGTCGCGCGCCGAGGAGCTGGCCGCGCTGCCGTTGTCCGAGCGGCTCGAGCGGCGGATCGTCGACGGCGAGCGGACCGGGCTGGAAGCCGACCTCGACGAGGCGATGCGCACCCGGCCCCCGCTGGAGATCATCAACGACACGCTGCTGGCCGGCATGAAGACGGTCGGCGACCTCTTCGGCTCCGGGGAGATGCAGCTGCCCTTCGTGCTGCAGTCCGCGGAGGTGATGAAGACCGCGGTGGCCTACCTCGAGCCGCACATGGAGACCAGCGAGTCCGCCGGCAAGGGCCGCGTCGTGCTCGCCACCGTCAAGGGCGACGTGCACGACATCGGGAAAAACCTCGTCGACATCATCCTGTCGAACAACGGCTACACGGTCGTCAACCTCGGCATCAAGCAGCCGATCACCGCAATCCTGGACGCGGCCGAGGAGCACGACGCGGATGTGATCGGCATGTCCGGCCTGCTGGTCAAGTCGACGGTGGTCATGAAGGAAAACCTCGAGGAGATGAACTCCCGGGGCGTCGCCGACCGGTGGCCGGTGCTGCTCGGCGGCGCGGCGCTGACCCGGGCGTACGTCGAGCACGACCTGTCCGAGCTGTATGCGGGCGACGTCCGGTACGCGCGGGACGCCTTCGAGGGGCTCCGGCTGATGAACGCACTGATGGCGGCGCGGCGGGGGAGCGTGCCGGCGGCCGCCACCCCGGGCGGGCCCAGCGCGGCCGGGGCGGCGTCGGCGACGACCACCGCCGAGGACGACGCGCGCCGGGCGGAGCGGAAGGCGCGCCGGGAGCGGTCGCTGCGGATCGCGGCCGAGCGGCGCGCCGCGGAGGACGCCGAGCAGGGCGTGGACGCCGGGCCGGTGCGGTCCGACGTGGCCACCGACAACCCGGTGCCGACTCCGCCGTTCCGGGGCAGCCGGGTGGTCAAGGGCGTCGCGCTCGCCGACTACTCCGTGCTGCTCGACGAGCGGGCCACCTTCATGGGCCAGTGGGGGCTCAAGGGCGGCCGGCGCGGCGGGTCCCGCGGCCCGACTTACGAGGAGCTGGTGGAGACCGAGGGCCGGCCGCGGCTGCGCTACTGGCTGGACCGGCTGCAGACCGAGGGCGTGCTCGAGGCGGCGGTCGTCTACGGCTACTTCCCGGCGGTGAGCAAGGGCGACGCCCTCATCGTGCTGGGCGAGGACGGCGCCGAGCGGGTGCGCTTCACCTTCCCCCGGCAGCGCCGGGACCGGCGGCTGTGCCTGGCCGACTTCTTCCGCTCCCAGGAGTCCGGGGAGGTCGACGTCGTCGCCTTCCAGGTCGTCACCATGGGCCGCAAGATCAGCGACTTCACCGCGGAGCTGTTCGAGCGCAACGCCTACCGCGACTACCTGGAGGTGCACGGGCTGTCCGTGCAGCTGACCGAGGCGCTCGCGGAGCACTGGCATGCCCGGATCCGGGAGGAGCTCGGCTTCGGCGCCGAGGACCCGGACGACGTCGAGGCGTTCTTCAAGCTCGGCTACCGCGGCGCGCGGTACTCCTTCGGCTACCCGGCCTGCCCGGACCTGGAGGACCAGCGTCAGGTGCGGGAGCTGCTGAGGTTCGAGCGGATCGGGGTGGAGCTGTCGGAGGAGTTCCAGCTGCACCCGGAGCAGTCGACATCGGCGATCGTGGTGCACCACCCCGAGGCGAAGTACTTCGCCACGTGAGCCGGCCGCTGGCCGCCGTCCTGTTCGACCTGGACGGCACCCTGGTCGACTCCGAGCCGGTGTGGGACGCGGCGTTGCGGCAGCTCGCCAGACTGCTGGGCGGCGAGCTGTCCGAGGGCGCGCGGCGGGCCACGGTGGGCACCAACGTGCCGGTGTCCGTGGAGATCGTGCGGCTCGACGTCGGCCGGCCGGACGCCGACCCGGTGCAGCTGGGGGAGCGGCTGGTCGCGGACGTGCGCGAGCGGCTCGCCGCCGGGGTGCGTTGGCGGCCCGGCGCGCGGGAGCTGGTGGACGCGGTCCGCGCGGCCGGGATCCCGGCCGCGCTGGTCACCAACACCGAGCGGGCGCTGGTGCGGATCTCGTTCGGCTCGCTGGTCGAGGAGCTCTTCGACGCGTCGGTGTGCGGGGACGAGGTACGCCGGTCCAAGCCGGACCCGGAGCCGTACCAGTCGGCCGCGGCGTTGCTCGGCGTCGACCCGGCCCTGGCGGTCGCGGTCGAGGACTCGCCGACCGGGACGGCGTCCGCCGAGGCGGCGGGCTGTGCGGTGCTGGTGGTGCCGGCCGAGGTGCCGGTGCCGCCGGGGCCGCACCGCACCTTCGTCGCCTCGCTCGCGCAGGTGGGCGTCGCCGACCTGGTCCGCCTGGTTCGCCGCGCCGCCTGAGCGCCGGGCGGCCGGCCCACCCGGAGCAGCGCCAGGCGGCCCGGCACGATGGCGGGTGCTCCAGTGCGAGCCCACCCCGTAACGGCGCCGGGCGGTCCGCTGGGGAACCGCCCGGCACCGCGCCGGGCGGTCCGCTGGGGAACCGCCCGGCACCGCCGGGACGGGATCACTCGGCCGCGATGGCCTGCAGCACGTTCAGCCGGGACGCGCGCCGGGCCGGCAGCCACGCCGCGATCACCCCGGCCACCGCCGCCAGCACCAGGTAGACCGCCAGCTGGCCGACCGGGAAGGTCAGCTCGGTCACCCCCTGGTCCACCAGCGCCCGCTGCAGCGCGACTCCGAGGACCGCGCCGACGGCCAGCCCGAGCAGCCCGCCGAAGACCGCGACCAGCACGGACTCCACCCGGACCATCCGCTTCACCTGCCGCCGGCTCATCCCGACCGCCCGCAGCAGCCCCAGCTCCCGGGTCCGCTCCAGCACGGACAGGGCGAGCGTGTTGACGATGCCGAGCACCGCGATGAGCACCGACAGCGCCAGCAGCAGCGTGAAGAACTGGATCAGCTGGTCGATCTGCTTGGTGATCTGGCCGACGAACTCCGACCGGTCCTGCAGCTGCACGTTCGGGTACGGCGTGATCGCCTGCTCCAGCTCCGCCCGCACCTGCCCGGCGTCGGCGCCCGGCGCCATCTTGATCAGCGCCGCCACGTACAGCTCCTGCTCGAAGTGCCGCCCGGCGCTGGCGTCGAGCACGTAGGTGCCGACCAGCTGGTTGGTCTTGTACGTGCCGCCGACCCGCAGCTCCTCCTTCGTGCCGTCCGGGTACTGCGCGGGCACCGTGGAGCCGACCGACAGCGACTTGTTCTTCGCGAGGTCCTCGTCGATCAGCACCACGCCCGGCTGCAGGTCGACCGAGCCGTCGACCCGGTCCAGCGACACGGTCCGGCCGATCGCGCTGGCCGGCATCGCCGCCGGGAAGCCGGCGTCGCCGGCGAGCACCACCCGCGCCGACCGGAAGGCGGTCACCTCGGTGAGGCCGGGCAGCGGCTTCACCGCGTCCACCGCCTGCTGGCTGATCCCGACCGCGGCCGGGTTGAGCAGGAAGTCCGCGCCGAGCGCCGAGTCGGCCGTCTTGCGGACGCTGTCCTTGAGCGAGGCGCCGAGCACGCCGACCGCGGCGACCAGCGCGAGGCCGATCATCAGCGCGGCAGCGGTCGCCGCGGTCCGTCGCGGGTTGCGCTGCGAGTTCAGCCGACCCAGCCGGCCGGGCAGCCGCCGGGACAGCAGCGAGCCGAGCGCCCCGGTCACCGGCCGGCTGACCAGTGGGGACAGCAGCGCGACGCCGAGGAAGGCGAGCACCGCGCCGAGCCCGAGCACCCACAGCGGGCTGCCGGTGAGGCCGAGCGTGATGGCCACCGTGCCCCCGACCGCCAGCACCGCGCCGCCGATGGTCTGCCGGACCAGCGAGCGGTCCGGCGTCGCCGCGTCCCGCATCGCCGCGATCGGTGGCACCTTCGCCGCCCGGCGCGCCGGCAGCAGCGCCGCGGCCGCAGTGACCAGGATGCCGACCGCGAACGCGACGATCACGGTGCGCGGCTCGATGAGGATGGTCGCCTTCGGCAGGCCGGCGCCGAAGGCGCCGAAGAGCGCCTGCAGGCCGAGCGCCACCCCGATGCCGGCGCCGAGGCCGATCGCGGACGCGATCCCGCCGACGACCAGCGCCTCGAACAGCACCGACCGGGTCACCTGCCGCCGGCTGGCGCCGAGCGCCCGCATCAGCGCGAGCTCCCGGGTCCGCTGCGCCACCAGGATCGAGAACGTGTTGAAGATGATGAACGCGCCGACGAAGAGCGCGACCGCGGCGAAGACCAGCAGGAACGTGCTGAGGAAGCCGATCGCGTCCTGGATGTCGGTGGCCTGCTCCTTGGCGAGCTGCTTGCCGGTGACCGCCTCGGCGGTCTTCGGCAGGACCGCGGCGACCCGGTCCCGCAGCTGCTCCTGGCTCACCCCGCTGTCCGCGGCGACCACCAGGTCGCTGTAGCCGGGCACCAGCAGCAGCTGCTGCGCGACCGGAGTCGTGAACTGCACGTACGACTCGCCGCCGAGCGTGTCCTTGCCGTTCGCGTACTGCACGAGGCCGACGAGCGTCATCTCCTGCTGCCCGGCCGGCGTGAAGACCACCGCGGTGTCGCCGACCTGCTTGCCGGCCTTCTCGGCGAGCTTCGGGTCGAAGAGCGCCTCGCCCGGCCCCTGCGGCGCCCGGCCGGCGACGATCCGCTGCTGGTTGAGCGTGGGGGAGTCGATCCAGTTGCCGCCGATGATCGGGGCCCCGTTCGTGCTCAGCGCCTTGCCGTCCTTGCCGAGCACGGAGACCTGGTTGTAGTCGGCCCGGACCACGTTGCCCTGGACCTCGGCGACGCCGTCGACGGCGCGCACCTTCTCCACCAGCGACGCCGGCACCACCTCACGGCCGGCGCCGTCGCTGGTCGCGCTGCCCTCCGCCTTCTCCACGCCGCGGACGTCGACCGCGACCTTCTCGTTCACGGTGGCGAACAGGTCGGTGAAGGTCCTGCCCAGGCTGTCGGTCAGCACGAACGCGCCGACCACGAAGGAGACGCCGAGCACCACGGCCATCGCCGACAGCAGCAGCCGCAGCTTCCGCGCCAGCAGGGACTTGACGGTCGCGCGCAGCATCACGCACCGACCCGCGTGTACATCGTCTCCTGGCCCGGCTCCAGGCCCTTCATCCGGTCCAGCACGGTGTCCGCGGTCGGGGCCCGCATCTCGTCGACGATCCGGCCGTCGGCGAGGAAGAGCACCCGGTCGGCGTACCCGGCCGCGGACGGCTCGTGGGTGACCATCACGACGGTCTGGCCAAGCTCGTCCACCGACCGGCGCAGGAAGGCCAGCACCTCCGCGCTGCTGCGCGAGTCGAGGTTGCCGGTCGGCTCGTCCGCGAAGACCACCGCCGGCCGGGTGATCAGCGCCCGGGCGCAGGCCACCCGCTGCTGCTGCCCGCCGGACAGCGCGGTCGGCCGGTGCCGCAGCCGGTCGCGCAGGTTGACCGCGTCGACGACCGCGTCGAACCAGGCCGGGTCCGGCCTGCGGCCGGCGATCGACAGCGGGAGCGTGATGTTCTCCTCGGCGGTCAGCGTCGGCAGCAGGTTGAACTGCTGGAAGACGAAGCCGACCTTGTCCCGGCGCAGCTCGGTCAGCCGCTTGTCCGACATCCCGGAGAGCCGGTCGCCGCCGACGTAGACCTCTCCCGCGGTCGCGTTGTCCAGCCCGGCCAGGACGTGCATGAACGTCGACTTGCCGGACCCCGACGGTCCCATGATCGCGGTGAACTCGCCCGCCGGGAACGCGGCGCTCACCCCGTCCAGCGCGGTCACCGCGGTGGGGCCGGAGCCGTACACCTTGCGCAGCTCGACGGCCTGGGCCGCGGGCGCACCGGCGGTGCCGGTCTCGGGACTCGTCACGACTGCTCCCCCTCTCCGGGCCCGGCCCGCCTGCCGGGCCGGCCCGCTCGGCAAGGACGCTAAGGGGCCGGCAGCCCGCGGGCATTGGGGTTTCCCCCCGACTTCGTCAGGGGTCACCCCGACCTGCCGCCCCGACCCGCCCTCCCGGGCGGCACCGCCCGATGTCCGGGACCGACGCTACGGGCGGCCCATCCGGGCCAATTCCCGCGGTGGGAGGCCCGCCTGCACCGGTCGGACCACCCCAGCTCGACCGGGAGCCTCCTCGGCCGGCTCGGCCGGCTCGGCCAGGTCTTCCGGCCAGGGCGGCGGCGAACCGCCGAACGCCGGGCAGAGCGCCTGGTGGTCGCACCAGTCGCACAGCCGGCTCGGGCTGGCCCGGAAGTCCCGGCGCTGCACCGCCCGCTCGATCGCCCGCCACACCGCGACCAGCGTCCGCTCGAAGCGCTCCAGCTCCACCGCGTCCGGCCGGTAGGTCAGCGTGTCCCGGTCCGACAGGTACATCAGCTTGAGCTGGTGCGGCACCGCGCCCCGGGTGCGCCACAGGACGAGCGCGTAGAACTTCAGCTGGAACAGCGCCTTCGCCTCGTACGCCACCCGGGGGATGCCACCGGTCTTGTAGTCCACCACCCGGACCTCGCCGGTCGACGCCACGTCCAGCCGGTCCACGTAGCCGCGCAGCAGCAGGCCGGGGCCGCCGTCGCCGAGCTCCAGCACGGTCTCCACCAGCTGCTCGCGGGCGGCCGGCTCCAGCCGGCCGGGGTCCTCCAGCGCGAAGTAGCCGGCGAGCATCCGGCGGGCCGACTCCAGCCAGCTGGCCAGCTCGCCGGCGCTGTCGGTGCCGGCGCTGTCGGCGAACAGCCCGGTCACCTCCGGCCCGGCCTCCGCCAGCCGCTGCCACTCCGGCTCGACCAGCGCGGCGGCCGCCTGGTATGACCGCTGCCCGGCGGGCAGGTCGAAGAGCCGGTCGAGCACCGCGTGCACCACCGTGCCGCGCAGCTTGTCCCGGGTCGGCCGCTGCGGGATCTTGTCGATCGAGCGGAACCGGTAGAGCAGCGGGCAGGTCTTGAAGTCGGCCGCCCGGGACGGCGACAGCGAGCCGACCACCGGAGCCGGCAGCGGCACCGGCTGCCGCGCCGCCGGCCCGTCCACCGCCGCGCTGGTCATGCCGGGAACCCTAGCGCCGCGGGGTGACAGTTCCGGGCAGGCCGCGCCGCCGGGCCTACAGCCAGGACAGCCGCGCCAGCGGCCAGGCCCGCGTGAACGCCCGCCCGACCAGCAGGTCGGCGCCGATCGGCCCGAAGACCCGGCTGTCGCTGGAGTTGCAGCGGTTGTCGCCCATCACCCAGATGTCACCGGCCGGCACGGTCACCGGCGGGAAGTCCTGGGTGCCCCTGCACTCCCGCTCGACGTACGGCTCGGTGAGCGCCTTGCCGTCGACGAAGACATGCCGGTCGTGGGCCTCGACGGTCTCCCCGGGCAGCGCGACCACCCGCTTGATCAAGTCCTCGTCCTCGACCGGGAAGCCCGGCGGCCGGCGGAAGACCACCACGTCGCCGCGGTGCACGTCGTGCAGGTGGTAGCTGATCTTGTTGACCAGCACCCGGTCGCCCTCGACCAGCGTCTCGTGCATGGAGCCGGACGGGATGTAGAAGGTCTGGACGACGTACGCGCGGATCAGGTACGCGCTCAGCAGCGCCAGGACGATGAGGACCGGCCACTCCAGCAGCCGCCGGCGGGCCCGGCGGCGGCGGACCACGGCCCGCGGCGGGTGCCTGGGCAGCGTCGCCGGCCGGGGCGGAGCCGGCTCCCGGACCTCCCGGTCGAGCGTCTCCTTCGCCGGGACATAGCGGTGCAGCAGCTGGGTGGAGTCACCGTCGAAGACGCGGCCGACCGGCTCGTCGAGCCGGTGCGCCGCGGGACCGCGCCCGTTGCCGGCGACCGGGCCGAGCTCCGCCGGGTGCCAGCCGCTGCCCGCCGGCGGGTCGTCCGCCGCGTGCCGGCCGTTGTCCCGTAGGGCCGGCGGGCCGTCCGCCGCGGGCCGGCCGTTGACCGGCGGCGCCGACGGCTCGGGCTCCGGGGGCAGCGGCGCCGGCCGCTGCACCTGCCAGTCGTCCGCGCGGGGGAACTTGTCCACCGGGGCGGGCCGGCCGTTGACCGGCGGCGCTGGCGGCTCGTCCGCCGCGGGCCGGCCGTTGACCGGCGGCGCCGACGGCTCGGGCTCCGGGGGCAGCGGCGCCGGCCGCTGCACCTGCCAGTCGTCCGCGCGGGGGAAGTTGTCCACCGGGGCGGGCCGGCCGCTCACCGCCTCGGGCGACGCGTGCCGCCCGGTCCCGGCCCCGTTGCCGGTCCCGTTCGGGGGCGCCGGCAGGACCAGCGCGCCGGGGCCGAAGCCGTTCCACCGGCCCGGCGGTTCGTCACTCTGCGTGATCGGCGTCGAGGGAGCCGGCTGTGCCTGCCGGCGCCCACCCGGCGGCCGTTCCCGCAGCGCCCGGTCGATGGCCGCCCGCCCATCGCCGGCCGCCGCCTCCGCCGCCTCCACCG
>JBJMII010000106.1:0-9861 GCA_045806925.1 Mycobacteriales bacterium | reverse complement strand
GATCGACGGCGTCCTGCACGAGTTCACCACCGTGCCGGGCGTCAAGGAGGACGTCACCGACCTCATCCTCAACCTCAAGGAGCTGGTGGTCAGCTCGGAGAGCGACGAGCCGGTGACCATGTACCTGCGCAAGCAGGGCCCCGGTGAGGTCGCCGCCGCGGACATCGCGCCGCCGGCCGGCGTCACCGTGCACAACCCCGACCTGCACCTGGCGACCATCAACAAGAAGGGCCGGCTGGAGATCGAGCTCGTCGTCGAGCGCGGCCGCGGCTACGTGCCGGCCTCGCAGAACAAGCAGCCCGGCCAGGAGATCGGCCGGATCCCGGTGGACTCGATCTACTCGCCGGTGCTCAAGGTGACCTACCGGGTCGAGGCGACCCGGGTCGAGCAGCGTACGGACTTCGACAAGCTGGTCGTGGACGTCGAGACCAAGCCCTCGATCCTGCCCCGGGACGCGATGGCGTCCGCCGGCAAGACCCTGGTCGAGCTGTTCGGCCTGGCCCGCGAGCTGAACGTGGACGCCGAGGGCATCGAGGTCGGCCCGTCCCCGCAGGAGCAGGAGAACCTGGCCAACTTCTCGATGCCGATCGAGGAGATGGAGCTGACCGTCCGCTCGTACAACTGCCTGAAGCGGGAGGGCATCCACACCGTCGGCGAGCTGATCTCGCGCAGCGAGGCGGACCTGCTGGACATCCGCAACTTCGGGGCCAAGTCCATCGACGAGGTCAAGATGAAGCTCGGGCAGATGGGCCTGGCGCTCAAGGACAGCCCGCCCGGGTTCGACCCGTCGAACGTCGTCGACACGTACGGCACGGACGACTACGACAACACCGGCGACTCCGACTATGCCGAGACGGAGCAGCTGTGAAGCACGCTCCAGGGCACGAGACCGAGCTCTAGACACCGACCCTTTCGACTGGGAGAACACCCGTCATGCCTCAGCCCACGAAGGGGCCCCGCCTCGGCGGCGGCCCGGCACACCAGCGACTGATGCTGGCGAACCTGGCGACGTCGCTGTTCGAGCACGGCAGGATCACCACGACCGAGGCCAAGGCGAAGCGGCTGCGCCCGCTCGCCGAGCGGCTGATCACCTTCGCGAAGCGGGGCGACCTGCACGCGCGGCGACAGGTGATGACGGTGGTGCGCGACAAGGACGTCGTGCACACCCTCTTCGCCGAGATCGGGCCGCAGTTCGCGCAGCGGCCGGGTGGATACACCCGGATCGTGAAGATCGGGCCCCGCAAGGGCGACAACGCCCCGATGGCCGTCATCTCGCTGGTCGAGGCGCAGACCGTGGCGCAGGAGGCGGTCGGGGAGGCGGAGCGGGCCCGGGGGAGCCGGTTCATCTCCCGTCGCGCGCGGACCCGGGCGGCGGGCACGGGCGCGGCGGCCGCCCCGGCGGCGACCGCGGCCGCCGCGGCCGCGACCACGGTCGAGGGTGACGAGCCACCCGGCCCGGTCGCGGTGGACGCCGACGAACTGGCCGCGGCGGACGCCGAGGAGGAGACCGAGCTGGCCGAGGCGCTGGACTCCATCCCGTCGGACGACGAGCCGACCGGTGACGTCAAGGCCTGAGCCGCTGAACGGCACGGACGAGCCCGCCGCTCCCTCCCGGAACGGCGGGCTCGCCCGCGTACGGCTCGACTTGGCGTACGACGGGGGCGGGTTCTCCGGGTGGGCGGCGCAGCCGGGGCGGCGGACCGTGCAGGGCACGGTGGAGGAGGGGCTGGCCCGGGTGCTGGGGGCGCCGGTCGCGCTGACCGTGGCCGGACGTACGGACACCGGCGTGCACGCGACCGGACAGGTGGCGCACACCGACCTGCCGGCGGAGACCTGGGCGGCCCTCGGCGACGGGCTGGTGCGGCGGCTGGCCGGGGTGCTGCCGCCGGACGTCATGGTCCGGGCGGTGCGGCCGGCCCCGGACGGCTTCGACGCCCGGTTCTCCGCGCTCTGGCGCCGGTACGCGTATCGGGTGACCCACCACCCGGCCGGCGCCGACCCGCTGCGCCGGCACGACACGCTCGCCTGGCCGCGGCCGCTGGACGAGGGCGCGCTCGCCGCTGCGGCGGCCCGCCTGCTCGGCGAGCACGACTTCGCCGCCTACTGCCGCCGCCGGGAGGGGGCCACCACGATCCGCCGGCTGCTGCAGCTGGACTGGGCCCGCGAGCCGGACGGCGTGCTGGTCGCCACCGTCCGCGCGGACGCGTTCTGCCACTCGATGGTGCGCAGCCTGGTCGGCGCGCTGCTCGCGGTCGGCGACGGCCGCCGCCCGCCGGACTGGCCCGCGTCGCTGCTCGCCTCCGCTGCCCGCAGCGGCGAGGTCACCGTCGCGCCGGCCCACGGCCTCACGCTGGTCGACGTTGGCTACCCGCGGGACGCCGAGCTGGCCGCCCGGGCCGAGGCGACCCGGCGACGCCGGGAGCCGGCCCCCGGGTAGGAGGCCGGCTCGACCGGGCCTGGTCAGCTGATTGCCCGCCGGCGGGTGAGCAGGGCGCCGGCCACCGTGCTGGCGAGCACCCAGCCGGCCAGCACCGCGATCGGCCGGGCCGCCGTGGCGCTCCCGGCGATCAGCTCGTACGTGGCACCCAGCGGGTCGACGTTGCGGCCCCAGTCCGGCCGCAGCCCGTTGAGGATGGTGATCCCCACCAGCAGCACCAGGTAGGTGCCGGTGAGTGCGGCGGGGGCGTTGGCGACGGCCGCCCCGATCCCGGCGCCGACGACGGTCATCGCGGCGCCCGCGAGGATCGTCACGACGGCGGCCATCCCGGCCCCGGCCCAGGTGAAGCCGGCCCCGGCGCCGACCGCGGCGACGGCGAAGGTGCTGCCGACGATGACCGCCGCGATCGTCCCGCCGAGCAGCGCCATCCCGCCGTACTTGGCGGTGAGCACCCGGCTCCGCTGCGGGACGGTCAGGAACGTGGTCTGCACGGTGCGGTGGGTCCACTCGGCCGCCGTGGCCAGCACGCCGACCGCGACCAGCAGCATGCCGACCAGCGCGCCGAGCACGCCGAGCAGGATCGGCGCGGTGGGCGGGTGCTCGCCGAGCGCGAACATCAGCGTGGCGCCGCCCGCCGGCAGCACCGAGGCGGTGCCGACCAGGATGCGGCCGGACCGGGTGGACAGCGACTTGCGAATCTCCAGCGCGGTCAGCCGGGTCAGCGGCGGGCGGCGCTCGGACAGCGCGGGGACCGCCCGCGGGCGGTCGAGGACTTCGGTCATGACTGTCTCCAGTGTCGTCAGTAGACTGTGGAAAGTAGACGGACGGCGGGTCAGGCCGCGGTCAGCTGGAAGAACAGGTCCTCCAGCGCGTGGTCGGCGGGGCGGAGGTCGAGCAGGACGTGACCGCCGCGGGCGGCGACCGTGCCGACCTGCTCGGTGGTCGCTCCGGTCACCCGCAGCTCGGCGGGCTGGACGCCGGGGGCGGCGGCAAAGCCCGCCCGGAACAGGTCGGCGGCCAGGGCGCCCGGGTCGAGCGCCCGGACCAGCACGTCGTGGCCGGCGAGCAGCTCGCCGATCGGCCCGTCCGCGACGACCCGGCCGGCGCCGATGACGACCAGCCGGTCGACGGTGTGCTCCACCTCGCCGAGCAGGTGGCTGGACAGCAGCACCGTGCCGCCGCGGGCGGCGTGCCCGCGCAGCAGCTCGCGCATCCACCGGATGCCCTCCGGGTCCAGCCCGTTCGCCGGCTCGTCGAACATCAGCACCGGCGGGTCGGCGAGCAGCGCCCCGGCGATGCCGAGCCGCTGCCGCATGCCCATCGAGTACGCCCCGACCCGGCGCCGGCCAGCACCGCCGAGGCCCACGACGTCCAGCAGCTCGTCCGCCCGGCTCCCGGGCACGCCGATCGTGTCGGCCAGGATGCGCAGGTGCGTCCGCCCGGTCCGGCCGGGGTGCACGGCGCTCGCGTCGAGCAGCGTGCCGAGCACCGCAGCCGGGTTGGGCAGGTCGCCGTACCGGCGGCCGTCCACCCGCGCCTCACCCGCGGTCGGTTGCACCAGCCCGGTGATCATCCGCATCGTGGTGGTCTTGCCGGCGCCGTTCGGCCCGAGGAAGCCGGTCACGGTGCCTGGCTCCAGGGTGAAGCTCACGCCGTCGACGACCGGCCGGCCGCCGTACCGCTTGGTGAGTCCCGCAACGCTGATCATCTTCGTGTCCTTCCGGATCGGTGACGCCGACGACTGTCCGCCGCCGCCGGCCGCGGCGCCGCCATCGGACGGCGGTCACCGGTCATCGAAAGTGGACTCCTCCGTCTCCGTTCGGCGGACCGGCGGCCGGCCCCGCGCGCCTACGCTGCCGGCGTGGGACCGGTGGCGTGGTGGCCGAGGCGGCGGGCGCTGGTGCTCGACGCCGCGCTGGCGCTGCTGGTGCTCGCCGTCGAGATCGGCGCGGTGGTGGTCGGGACCGGCGAGCAGCCGGCGCCGCTCCGCGTCGGCTGGCCGGTGCTCGGCGCGCTGGCCGCGGCCGGCGTGCTGGTGCGCCGCCGGTTCCCGCTGGCGCTGCTCGCGGTGGCTGTGGTCGACGGTGTCTTCCGCGGCGAGACCTCGTTCGCGATGCCGTTCGCCGCGTACGCGGTGACCCGCTACCACCCGCACGCCAGGCAGCGGTGGCTGGCCCTGGTCCCGGCCGCGGCGGTGGCGCTGGGGCCGTGGCAGTTCGTCTCGTTCGACGAGGGCCTCAACAACGTCCTCGGCGTCGCCCTGCTGCTCGTGCTGCCGGCGGTGGTCGGCGCCTGGGTGCGCACCCGCGCCCAGCTCGTGGCCGCGCTGCTGGACCGGGCCGAGCGGGCGGAGAGCGAGCAGCAGCTGCGCGCTCGGGAGGCGGTGCTGCAGGAGCGGACCCGGATCACCCGGGAGATGCATGACGTGGTCGGCCACCGGGTGAGCCTGATGGTGCTGCAGGCCGGCGCGATCGACATGGCCGCGGACGACCCGGACCAGGTCCGCCGGCTGGCCGGGCAGCTGCAGGACGCCGGTCGCCGGTCGCTGGAGGAGCTGCGCCAGCTGATCGGCCTGCTGCAGGAGGGGGACGCGCCGCTCGCCCCGCAGCCGACCCTGGCCGACCTGGACGAGCTGGTCGAGGACGCCCGGCGGGCCGGTCTGGACGTCAAGCTGACCCGGCTCGGCGAACCCCGTGAGGTGGACCCGACAGCCGGGCGCACCGCGTACCGGGTGGTGCAGGAGGCGCTGACCAACGCGGGCAAGCACGCGCCCGGCGGCGCGGTCGCCGTCACCCTCGACCTGCGGGCCGGGGAGATCGCGGTGACCGCGGTCAACCGGCGGGCCACCCGGCCGGCGGCGGCGCTGCCGAGCGGTGGACTGGGCCTGATCGGGCTGCGGGAGCGGGTCCGTACGGTGGGCGGCACGTTCCGGGCCGAGCCGCGGCTGGACGGCGGCTTCGGGGTGGACGCGGTGATGCCGGGATGACCGGTCCGGAGGGCGGCCGGCCGGTCCGGGTGCTGCTGGCCGACGACGAGGAGCTGGTCCGCTTCGGCCTGCGTACGGTGCTGGAGGCCGGCGGGCTGGAGGTGGTCGGCGAGGCGGCGGACGGCGCCGAGGCGGTCGCGCTGGCCGGCGAGCTGCGCCCGGACGTGGTGCTGATGGACGTCCGGATGCCCCGGGTGGACGGCCTGGCCGCCGCCCGGACGATCCTGTCCCGGCCGGACCCGCCGAAGGTCGCCATGCTCACCACCTTCCACACCGACCGGTACGTGGTGGCCGCGCTGGTCGCCGGCGCCAGCGGCTTCCTGCTCAAGGACACCCCGCCGCGGCAGATCGTCGCCGCGGTGCGCGCGGTCGCGGACGGCTCGGAGATGCTCAGCCCCGCGATCACCCGTCGGCTGATCAGCGACTACGTCCGGGACCGGGACGACGGCTCCCGCCGGGCGCTGGCGCTGCGCCGGCTGGCGCCGCTGTCCGAACGGGAACGCGAGGTGCTGCTGCTGGTCGGCCGGGGACTGTCCAATGCGGAGGCGGCCCGGGCGGCGTACATGAGCGAGGCGACGGTGAAGACGTACGTGTCCCGGATGCTCACCAAGCTCGGCCTGGCCAACCGCACCCAGGCGGCGATCCTCGCGTACGAGGCCGGGCTGCTGGACGAGTGATGCCGGGTTAGGTTCCACCGTCAGGCGACGTCGGCCTCCCAGGCCGCCGGCTCGGTCTGCGCAGCTTCGGGTCCACCCAGGGCGGCTAGCGCCTCTGCGAGCAGCCGGTGGATCGCGGCGCTGATCCCGGCACACTCGCCGTCGATCTTCGTCGCGTTTCTCTGGATCCCGTTGGCGAGCTTCTTCACCGTGTCGAGCTTGTCCAGGTGGGCGAGCGCCTCGGCGATCCTCTCCTCGGCCGTGGTGACCTCGGCCGAGCCCGTCCTCCCGGTGGCGACCAGCGCCACGGTGCGCAACAGCATCACCGCGGTCCGCAGCAGCTCGGGGTCGTCTTCGTCGGGGTTGAAGGACATGACGATCCGGCGCGGTCCCAGCACCCGGATGGTCTGACTCACGTTCTGTTCGGGCGTACGGACGATCCCGAGGGCAGCCGCTGCCCCGCGGTTCCGCTCGGCCTCGTCGAGGTAGTCGCTCCAGCCGGTGCGCCGCGAGTCGGTCATCTCCAGGACGACGCGGGTCGGGCCGCCCTGCACGCTGAGGACTCCGTCGCCCTTCTTGCTGCGGGGCAGCAGCCCGTCCTGCGACGTCGTGTCCGCGTACTCGTCGCCGAGCCCGACCGCGATGCTTGCCAGCAGGTCGTGGATCCGCTCCTCGAACGCTACGCCCTTGTTCGGCGTGACCCGGGTGCCGCTGTTCGGCGGGCTCGGGGACAAGACCGAGGCGCACGACCGGCTCGACCCGGAGGCACCGGTGCTCAAGGTGGTCTCCACCGCGGTCTTCGGCGGGGTGGAGGTCAAGAACAAGAAGCGCTGACCGGCGACGTTTTGGCCGGCCGGCTGAGTGGAAGGCTGCTCAGGTGGGTGTCCGCACCTGGATCGAGGGCTGGCCGGTCTACCGGCAGCTCACCGGACCCGACCCGCTCGGCCGGGGCAAGGCGGCGCAGTCGCCCCGCTCCGCCACCCTGACGCCGCGTACCGCGACCGCGGACCGGATCGCCCACTCGGTCTGCCCGTACTGTGCGGTCGGCTGCGCGCAGAAGGTGTACGTCAAGGACGAGCAGGTCGTCCAGATCGAGGGCAACCCGGACTCCCCGATCAGCCGGGGCCGGCTCTGCCCCAAGGGCAGCGCCAGCAAGCAGCTGGTCACCGGCCCGCAGCGGGAGCAGAAGGTCCGCTACCGGGCCCCCTACGCGACCGAGTGGACCGAGCTCGACCTCGAGACGGCGATGGACATGGTCACCGACCGGGTCCTGGACGCGCGGCGCAGGGGCTGGCAGGACACAGACGGCAAGGGCAACCGGGTCAACCGCACCCTGGGCATCGCCAGCCTGGGCGGCGCGACCCTGGACAACGAAGAGAACTACCTGATCAAGAAGCTGTTCACGGCGTTGGGCGCGATCCAGATCGAGAACCAGGCCCGTATTTGACACTCCTCCACGGTCCCCGGTCTGGGGACCTCGTTCGGGCGCGGCGGCGCCACCAGCACGCAGCAGGACCTGGCGAACGCGGACTGCGTCGTGATCATGGGTTCCAACATGGCCGAGGCGCACCCGGTCGGCTTCCAGTGGGTGGTGGAGGCCAAGGCTCGTGGCGCCAAGGTGATGCACATCGACCCGCGGTTCACCCGCACCAGCGCCCTGGCGGACACGTACGTCCCGCTGCGGGCCGGCAGTGACATCGCGTTCCTGGGCGGGGTGGTCAACCACATCCTCAGCAACGAGAAGGACTTCCGGGAGTACGTGACGGCGTACACCAACGCGTCCTTCCTGGTGTCGGAGGACTTCCGGGACACCGAGGACCTGGACGGCCTGTTCTCCGGCTACGACGGCGAGACCGCGAGCTACGACCCCGCGTCCTGGATGTACGAGGGGATGGGCGGCACCGCCCGGGACAGCCGGCAGACCGGCGCCGAGCACAAGGAGACCGCGTCCGGGCTGCAGCACGAGTCCGGCGGGCCGGCGATCGGGCACGAGCGGACCGAGCCGCCGCGGGACCCGACGCTGCAGCACCCCCGCTGCGTCTACCAGGTCCTCAAGCGACACTTCGCCCGCTACACGCCGGAGGTGGTGGAGGAGGTCTGCGGGGTCCCGCGGGAGAGGTTCCTCGACGTGTGTCGCACATGGACGGAGAACTCCGGCCGCGAGCGCACCACGGCGGTCGTCTACGCGGTCGGCTGGACGCAGCACAGCACCGGCGTGCAGTACATCCGCACGGCGGCGATCATCCAGCTGCTGCTGGGCAACATGGGCCGGCCCGGCGGCGGGATCATGGCGATGCGCGGGCACACCAGCATCCAGGGCTCGACGGACATCCCGACGCTGTTCAACATCCTGCCCGGCTACCTCCCGATGCCGCGGGCCACCGGGCACCGGACCTTCCGCGACTACGTGGACTCCATCGTCGGTGACAAGCAGAAGGGCTTCTGGCGCAACGCGGAGGCGTACGTCGTCTCGCTGCTGAAGGAGTACTGGGGGGACGCGGCCACCGCGGACAACGACTGGTGCTTCGACCACCTGCCGAAGCTGACCGGCGACCACGGCACCTACCGCACGGTCATGGACATGCTCGACGGCGGGATCTCCGGCTACTTCCTGCTCGGGCAGAACCCGGCGGTCGGCTCGGCGCACGGCAAGCTGCAGCGGCTCGGCCTGGCCAACCTCGACTGGCTGGTGGTCCGCGACCTCGCCATGATCGAGAGCGCCACCTTCTGGAAGGACTCGCCGGAGATCGAGACCGGTGAGATCGTGCCGGAGCGGTGCCGTACCGAGGTGTTCTTCTTCCCGGCGGCGTCGCACGTGGAGAAGGAGGGCAGCTTCACCCAGACCCAGCGGATGCTGCAGTGGCGGGAGAAGGCGCTCGACCCGAAGGGCGACCAGCGCTCCGAGCTGTGGTTCTTCTACCACCTCGGCCGGCTGGTGAGGCAGCGGCTGGCGGAGTCCACGGACGAACGTGACCGCCCCGTCCAGGACCTGCGGTGGGACTACGGGGTGCACGGCGGTTCCGGCCTGCAGGGGGAGCCGAGCGCCGACTCCGTGCTGCGCGCGATCAACGGCTACGACCTGGGCACCGGCAACCTCCTCGACGGCTACCTGCAGCTCAAGGCCGACGGGAGCACCTCGTGCGGCTGCTGGATCTACAGCGGGGTGTACGCCGGCGGGGTCAACCAGGCGGCCCGCCGCAAGCCGCGCACCGAGCAGCAGCCGGCGTACCTGGAGTGGGGCTGGGTCTGGCCGCTCAACCGCCGCATCCTGTACAACCGCGCCTCCGCCGACCCGCAGGGCCGGCCCTGGAGCGAGCGCAAGAAGTACGTCTGGTGGGACGACACGAAGGGCGAGTGGACCGGCTACGACGTGCCGGACTTCGAGAAGACGAAGCCGCCGTCGTACGTCCCGCCGGACGACGCGGTGGGCCCGGCGGCGCTGCGCGGCGACGACCCGTTCGTCATGCAGGCCGACGGCAAGGGCTGGCTCTACGTGCCGAACGGGTTGCAGGACGGGCCGCTGTCGACGCACTACGAGCCGGTCGAGTCACCGTTCCGCAACCCGATCTACCGCCAGCAGGCCAACCCGACCCGCAAGGAGTACGAACGCAGCGACAACCGGATGAACCCCAGCCCCCCGGAGCTGCACAGCGAGGTCTACCCGCACATCTTCACCACCAGCCGGCTGACCGAGCACCACACCGCCGGCGGCATGAGCCGATACCTGGAGTACCTCTCCGAGCTCCAGCCCGAGATGTTCGTCGAGGTCTCCCCGCAGCTGG
>JBJMII010000105.1:0-22033 GCA_045806925.1 Mycobacteriales bacterium | reverse complement strand
TCTGGAGTTCTGCCGCGAGGACGAGTGCGTCGAGGTGACTCCGGCCGCCGTGCGGCTTCGCAAGGTGGCCCTGTCGGGTCAGGACCGGGAGAAGTTGCGCGCGAGGCGATCAAGAGGCGTGCATTGAGCGCAGTCCCGACTGAGCCGGCTAGCGGGGTCGGCGCTCGGCCTTCCGGGGGTGGACGGCACGGGGGTACGACGGTTCGGTCTCTCCTTGGTCACGATTGCGGGGCCGGTCGTGATGACTTCGGACCCCCGTGGCTAGTGTCGCCAGGGTCTGGCGGCACCCCGCCGGGTCCGGTGTGCTCCCGCGCATCGCGGGACGGAGGAGGCGCAAAGATCGTGAAGTTGCGGAGGAAGACAGCGCTACTCGCGCCCGCGGTCATCATCGCGATGACGGCGGCCGCGTGCGGCGGCAATGACAACAATGCCGGCGGCGGCGGTGGTGGTGGCGGCGGGGCCACCGGCGGCCAGCTCGTCTACGGCTTCGAGACGGCCTTCCCGGAGAACCTGTTCCCGCTGATCTCCGCGGGCAACTCGGTCGCCACGGCCTACGCGGAGATCCGGGTGCTGCCGCAGGTCTACCGGGTCTACCCGGACTTCACCGTGAAGCCGGACACCGACCTGGTCGTCGGCGAGCCGACCAGCCAGACGACCGGCGGCAAGCAGGTCGTCACGTACAAGATCAACCCGGCCGCGGTCTGGAGCGACGGCGACCCCATCGACGCCAAGGACTTCGAGTTCAGCTGGCGGCTGCAGCGCAGCGCCGACCCGGCCAAGGGCGGCTGCCCCGACGTCATCAGCACGACCGGCTACGACCAGATCCAGTCGGTCGAGGGCTCCGACAACGACAAGACCGTCACGGTGACCCTCAAGCCGTTCGTGGACTGGAAGGGCCTGTTCGCGAGCGGGCAGCTGCTGCCGCAGCACATCATGGACAAGGGCGACGCGAAGGCCAACTGCGCGAACATGGTCAAGGGCTGGAAGCCGAGCGAGGGCGTGCCGGTCTCCGCCGGTCCCTGGCTGCTGGACAAGTCGGGCATCGACGTCAACAAGAAGATCATGACGCTCACCCGCAACGACAAGTACTGGGGTGAGAAGCCGAAGCTGGACCGGCTCATCCTGCAGGGCATCGGCAACGACCCGGGCGTGTCGGTCAAGGCGCTGCGGAACAACGAAGTCCAGATGATCTACCCGCAGCCGCAGCTCGACCTGGTCAAGAACATCAAGGACCTGGAGCCGAACATCGTCAGCAAGACGAACTTCGGCCTCTCCTTCGAGCACCTCGACATGAACACCAAGGACGAGCAGCTCGGCCAGAAGGAGGTCCGGCAGGCGATCGCGTACGGGCTGAACCGGCCGGACATCGTGGCGAAGACCGTGGGCCAGTTCGACAACCGGGCCCAGGTGCTCAACAACCGCTACTTCGTGAACAACCAGCCCGAGTACCAGGACAACAGCGGCGGCCTCTACGACAAGCAGGACATCGGCAAGGCGCAGTCGCTGCTGGAGGGCGCCGGCTACAAGAAGGGTGCCGACGGCATCTACGCGAAGGGCGGCAAGCGGCTGTCCTTCGAGCTGATGACCACCCAGGCCAACCCGCTGCGGGAGAACACGATCGACGTCATCACCCAGCAGCTGAAGCCGGTCGGGATCGAGATCAAGAAGTTCCTCAACCCGGACATCTTCGCGGGCAAGGAGAAGCCGCGCAGCCTCGAGGGCGGCCAGTTCCAGATCGCCCTCTTCGCCTGGGTGAGCTCGCCGTTCGTCTCCGGCAACCAGTCGATCTACATCACCCCGAAGGGCGACACCATCGGCCAGAACTACAGCCGGGCCGGCGACCCCAAGGTGGACGCGCTCTTCCCGCAGCTCAACGCGGCGACCGAGGAGTCCCAGATCAAGGACCTGGGCAACCAGATCGACAAGCAGCTGTGGCAGGACCTCTACACCATCCCGCTGTACCAGAAGCCGACCTTCATCGCCTACAGCAGCAACTACACCGGCATCGAGGAGAACGCCTCGAACGCCGGCCCGCTGTGGGACTCGACGAAGTTCGCGCGCACGGCGTGACCGGCCGGAGGGCTGAGCACGAGCAGGCAGTGACGAGCAGGTAGTTAGGCGGCCTCCCGGGACGGGAACCCTGTCCCGGGAGGCCGCGTTCCCCCCACCGTTCCGTCTCCCCGCCGGGCGACCCCGCAGCGTAAGGTGACGCTCATGCTGCTGTACACCGTGCGACGCCTGATCGCCTCGGTGCTCGTGCTGCTGGCCAGCTCAGCGCTCGTGTTCGTGCTGGTCGCCACGACGATCGACCCGCTCGCGCAGTACCGGACGAGGCAGCCACCGCCGCCCCCCCAGTTCTTCGAGCAGAAGCGGGCGGAGCTCGGGCTGGACAAGCCGATCTTCCAGCGCTACTGGGACTGGCTCAGCGGGGTGGTGCACGGCGACTTCGGCAACAACATCGCCGGCAACCCGGTCGGCCCGACGCTGTTCACCCGGCTCGGGGTCACCGCCCGGATGGTGATCGCAGCGATGGTCCTGTCGGTCCTGCTGGCGGTCATCGTGGGCGTCTACACAGCGGTCCGGAAGAACCATGCGGCCGACTACGTCGCCACCGTCATCTCCTACATGCTGATCGCGCTGCCGATCTTCTGGTTCGCGGTGCTGCTCAAGGAGTTCGTCGCGATCAGGTTCAACGACCTGGTCGGCCAGACCGTCCTCTACACCCAGGGCGAGGAGTCGCCCGGCATCTCGCTCTACGCGTCCGGCTGGGAGCTGTGGAAGGACCGCCTCTCCCACCTCATCCTGCCGACCATCGCGCTCACCGGCATCACGTACGCGGCCTGGAGCCGCTTCCAGCGCGCCTCGATGCTCGACGTCATGAGCTCGGAGTACATGCGGTTCGCCCGGGCCAAGGGGGTTCCGTGGCGACGGGTGCTGATCAAGCACGGGCTGCGCAACGCTCTCATCCCGCTGACCACGGTGGTCGCCATCGGTGTCGGCGCCATCTTCGGCGGCGCGATCCTCACCGAGACGGTCTTCAACTGGAACGGGATGGGCCGCTACTTCACCCAGGACGGCCTCGGCCAGAGCGACCTGAACGTGGTCCTCGGCTGGCTGATCGTCTCGGCGTTCTTCGTCGTGCTGTTCAACCTCATCGCAGACCTGCTGTACGCGGTGCTGGACCCGCGCATCCGGCTGAGCTGACCGCCGCAGATGGAGTGAGGCCGCCATGACAACCACCCCCCAGGTGACCGCCCCGCCGACCACCGCCGCCCCCCCGGTCGAGCGCGAGTTCACGGTCAAGTCGCGCAGCCAGGGCCAGCAGGCGCTGCGTCGCTTCCTGCACAACAGGCTGGCGGTCGGCGCCCTGGTGGTCTACGGCCTGCTGCTGCTGGTCGCGTTCATCGGGCCGCTCTTCTACAGCTTCTCCTTCGACGAGGGCTCCGAGACGCTGTCCGCGCCTCCGGGCACCAACGGCCACCCGTTCGGCACCGACACCATCGGCCGGGACGTGCTGGCGCTGATGATGCGCGGCATCCAGCGCTCCACCTACATCAGCCTGATCTTCGTGCTGATCGCCGGGCTGCTCGGCGTCCTCATCGGGGCCATGGCCGGCTACTTCGGCCGCTATGTGGACAACGTGCTGATGCGCATCGTCGACATCATCCTGACCGTGCCGATCCTGGTCTTCATCATCGTGGTCGCCAACAACTTCCCGTCCGCCCGGTCCCCGCTCGGCATCGCCCTGTTCATCGCCCTGCTGGGGTGGATGGACCTGTCCCGTATCGTGCGCAGCCAGTTCATGTCCCTGCGCGAGCGGGAGTACGTCGAGGCCGCGCACGCGCTGGGCGCGTCCAACGGCCGGATCATCCGCAAGCACCTGATCCCCAACTCGCTCGGCCAGATCATCGTCTGGGCGACGCTGGGCACGGCGACCGCGGTGATCACCGAGGCGGCGCTGAGCTACCTCGGCTACGGCGTACAGGGGTCGGACACCTCCCTCGGCCGGCTGGTGGCCGAGGGCGCCTCGGCGGCGGACAGCCGGCCGTGGCTGTTCTACTTCCCGGGTATCGCGATCCTCGTCATCGTGCTGTGCATCAACCTGATCGGCGACGGCATCCGGGACGCCTTCGACCCGTCGGCCAACCGGGTCCGCACCTGAGCGTCCCGTTCCGCGCGCGCCTCCCGTCCCACCGGACCTTCCGAAGCGGAGCACCATGGCGACCTTGATCGACACCACCGGTGAGCAGCGTGAGCCGGGCACCGACGTGGTGCTCGCGGTGGACGACCTCAACGTGCGCTTCCCGACCGAGGACGGGGTGGTGCATGCGGTCCGCGGGGTGAGCTTCAGCCTGCGACCCGGTGAGGTGCTCGGCATCGTCGGCGAGTCGGGCTCCGGCAAGTCGGTCACCTCGATGGCGGTGATGGGCCTGCTGCCCGGCAGCGCGAACATCACCGGGTCGGTCCTGTTCCGCGGCCGGCAGCTGCTCGGGCTCAAGGACGCGCAGCTTTCGGCGGTGCGCGGCAAGGCGATCGCGATGGTCTTCCAGGACCCGATGACCTCGCTGGACCCGGTCTACAAGATCGGCAACCAGATCGCCGAGACGGTCCGCCAGCACGACAAGAACGTCTCCCGGGCCGGCGCCCAGGCCCGGGCGGTCGACCTGCTCAAGCTGGTCGGCATCCCGCACGCGGCGGAGCGGGTCAACTCCTACCCGCACGAGTTCTCCGGGGGGATGCGGCAGCGCGTGGTCATCGCGATCGCGATCGCCAACCAGCCCGAGGTGATCATCGCGGACGAGCCGACCACCGCGCTGGACGTCACCGTGCAGGCACAGGTGCTCGAGGTGCTCAAGACCGCGCAGGACGAGACCGGCGCCGCCACCATCCTGATCACCCACGACCTCGGCGTGGTCGCCGGGATGGTGGACCGGGTCCTGGTGATGTACGCCGGGCGCGCGGTCGAGAAGGGCACCGTCGACGACGTCTTCTACCGGCCGAAGATGCCGTACTCGATCGGCCTGCTCGGCTCCATGCCCCGCGTCGACGCCGGCGACAGGCAGCGGCTGACCCCCATCAAGGGCTCGCCCCCGTCGCTGATCAACCCGCCACCGGGCTGCCCGTTCGGCCCGCGCTGCCCGCTGCACTACTCGAAGTGCGACGAGCAGGAGCCCGACCTCTACCCGGTCGACGGTGCCGGCCACAGCGCCGCCTGCATCCGGGTCGACGAGCTGGTCGCGACGGACGTCGCGCCGGAGGACATCTTCACCGACGACTCCAGCGACCTGACGCTCGCGGCCGAGGCCGCGATCGGCGAGCGGGCGGAGGTCGGCGAGCTGAGCCCGGACGAGCCACCACCGATTCCCGGTGTCGAGCCGGACGCCCGCCGCGACGAGGAGGAGCGCCCATGACCGGCGCGACGGCTGCCGTCCCGTCCCGGCAGCGAGGGGTGGACGCCGAGCCGGTACTCACCGTGCGCGGCCTGGAGAAGTACTTCCCGATCAAGGGTGGTGGCCTGATCCGCCGCACGGTCGGGCAGATCAAGGCCGTGGACGGCATCGACCTCGACCTCTACCCGGGCGAGACGCTCGGGCTGGTCGGCGAGTCCGGCTGCGGCAAGTCGACCACCGGTCGGGCGATCCTCCACCTGCAGCCGGCCACCGGCGGCTCGGTGAAGTACAACGGCCGCGAGCTAACCGAGCTCAACCGGAGGGCGATGCGCCCGCTGCGCCGCGACATCCAGATCGTCTTCCAGGACCCGTACGCGTCGCTCAACCCCCGGCTGCCGGTGCTCGACATCGTCGGCGAGCCGCTGATCATCCACAAGGTGGTGCCGAAGTCGCAGCTGCGCGAGCGGGTCAACCAGCTGCTGGAGATCGTCGGGCTCAACCCCGAGCACAACAACCGCTACCCGCATGAGTTCTCCGGCGGGCAGCGGCAGCGCATCGGCATCGCCCGGGCGCTCGCGCTGGAGCCGAAGGTGCTGATCCTGGACGAGCCGGTGTCCGCGCTGGACGTGTCCATCCAGGCCGGCGTGGTGAACCTGCTGGAGGACCTGCGCGACCGGCTCGGGCTGTCCTACCTCTTCATCGCGCACGACCTGTCCGTGGTCCGGCACACCTCCGACCGGGTCGCGGTGATGTACCTGGGCAAGATCGTGGAGGTCGCGGACACTGACGACCTGTTCGACCGGCCGGCCCACCCGTACACGCAGGCCCTGCTGTCCGCGATCCCGATCCCGGACCCGCAGCGGGAGCGCCGGCGGAAGCGGATCCTGCTCACCGGCGACGTACCGAGCCCGGCCAACCCGCCGTCCGGCTGCAGGTTCCGCACCCGGTGCCCGAAGTTCGCCAACCAGCTCACCGACGACGAGCGGGAGAAGTGCATCAACGAGGACCCGCCGCTGATCGACCGCGGGAACGGGCACCCGAGCGCGTGTCACTATGCGGAGGCGCTGACGCTGCTTTAGCCGGGGGCGGGCCCCGGACCCCCGGGGCGACGCCCTGGAACCGCGGGTCGCCGCCTAGCCTGGTGCGCATGCCCACGCCTGCTCCCGCCCGCCGGCTGCTGCTGGTGCACGCGCACCCGGACGACGAGACGATCGCCACCGGTGCGGCGATGGCGCGGTACGCGGCGGAGGGCGCCGGGGTCACGCTCGTCACCTGCACGCTCGGCGAGGAGGGCGAGGTGCTGGTGCCGGCGCTGGGGCAGCTGGCCAGGTCCGAGGGCGACCAGCTCGGTGGCTACCGGGTGCTCGAGCTGACCGAGGCGATGCGCGCGCTCGGCGTCACCGACCACCGTTTCCTCGGCGGCCCGGGCCGGTGGCGGGACAGCGGCATGATGGGGCTGCCGGAGAACGACGCGCCCCGCGCCTTCTGGCGGGCAGACCTGACCGAGGCGACCCGGGAGCTGGTCGCGATCGTGCGTGAGGTGCGCCCGCAGGTGCTGGTCACCTACGACGAGAACGGCGGCTACGGGCACCCGGACCACATCCAGGCGCACCGGGTGGCGATGGCCGCGGTGGACGCGGCGGCCGACCCCGGGTTCGCGCCGGAGACCGGCGAGCCGTGGGCGGTGGCGAAGGTCTACTGGACCGCGGTGCCCCGCTCGGCGCTGCAGCGCGGCATCGAGCTGATGATCGAGGCGGGGGAGAGCGGCTTCTTCGGCACCGACTCCGTCGACGACCTGCCGTTCGTGCTGGCCGACGAGCTGGTCACCAACTGCGTCGACGGCCGGCCGTACCTGGCCGCGAAGCTGGCCGCGATGCGGGCGCACGCCACCCAGATCAGCGCGGACGGGCCGTTCTTCTCGCTCGCCGAGAAGGTGGGCGAGCAGGCGTTCGGGATGGAGTACTTCCGGCTGGTCCGCGGCCGGCCGGCCCCGGCGGACGGACCGGACTGCCGGGAGACCGACCTGTTCGCCGGGCTCGCGTGACCGGGGCCGCGCTGGGAGCCGGCCGGACCGGCAAGATATCGGCGGCGCCGCCGGCACCGGTGCCGCTGGTCGTCCGGATCGGCTCGGGCGTGCTGGTCGGGGTCGCCGCGGTCGCGCTGGCGGTGCTCGAGTGCTTCCTGGTGCCGCTGCGGGTTGGCACCCTGCCGCTGCCGCTGTCCGTGCCGATGGCCGTGGTGGGCAACGTAGTGGCGGCCCGGCTGGCCGGCCGGCTGACCGGCCGGCCGGTCCTCGGCCTGCTGCCGCCGGTGCTGTGGATGGCGGTGGTGCTGCTGCTCGCCGCGCCGCGGGCCGAGGGCGACCTGATCGTGCCGGGCACGGTGACCGGGCTGGTCTTCCTCTTCGCCGGCGCGGTCGCCGGGGCGTACGGGGCGGCGTCGACCGTGATTCGCCGACCGAACCCGACAATTACGGCCGGAGGGTAGAGTTCGGGACGTGGAGAGCGCAGCCCGGCGGATCGAGCCCGCGTTCGAGCGGGCCGCCCCGGTGACCTCGCTGCCGATCGAGGCGGGCCCGGTCGGAGAGCGGCGCTACCGGGACGCGATCGGCCTCTTCCCGACCGGGGTCACGCTGCTGACCACCCGGGCGCCGGACGGCATGGACCACGGCATGACCGCGAACAGCGTGACCTCGGTGTCGCTCGACCCGCTGCTGCTGCTGGTCTGCGTGGAGCACGCCTCCCGGCTGCACGGCGCGCTGCTCGCCTCCGGCCGGTGGGGGATCTCGGTGCTGCCGGCGGACGCCGAGCCGCTGTCCCGCCGGCTGGCCCGCCGCGGGCACAGCACCGCCGACGCACTGGCCGCGGTGCCGCACCACCGCGGGCCGCTGACCGGCGCGCTGCTGCTGGACGGCGCGCTGTCCACACTGGAGTGCCGGACCTGGGCGACCCACCCGGGCGGCGACCACACCGTGGTGATCGGCGAGGTGCTGGCGGTCACCACGCCGCGGCTGGACCTGCCGCCGCTGGTCTGGCACCGCGGCCGCTACACGGGGCTCGCCGGGCACTGACGCCGGCCCGGGTCGCCGGGCACTGACGCCGGCCCGGGTCGCCGGCTCGGGGTCGCCGGCCGGGTCGCGCCCCGGACCCTCCGGTCGGGTGACCTCCGGCGCGCCCGGTTCGTGCCGGCCGGGGCGGCGGGCCAGGATGGGGCCCCATGCGGTTCGTCGCCGACCTGCACGTGCACTCGCGCCACTCGATGGCGTGCAGCCGCGACTCCGACCTCGAGCACCTGGCCTGGTGGGCGGCCCGCAAGGGGATCGCGCTGATCGGCACCGGCGACCTGTGCCACCCGGCCTGGGCGGCGGAGATCCGGGACAAGCTGGTGCCGGCGGAGCCGGGCCTCCTCCGGTTGCGGCCGGACCTGGAGCGGGACGTGCTGGCCACGCTGCCGGCGTCGGTCCGGACACCGGTCCGCTTCCAGCTGTCGGTCGAGATCTCCACCATCTACAAGCGCGGGGACCGCACCCGGAAGGTGCACCACCTGCTCTACGCGCCGGACCTCGGGGTGGCCGCGGAGCTGACCCGGCGGCTGGCCCGGATCGGCAACATCGCCTCCGACGGCCGGCCGATCCTCGGGCTGGACTCCCGGGACCTGCTGGAGACGCTGCTGGACTCCGGCGAGGGCGGCTACCTGGTGCCGGCGCACGTGTGGACGCCGTGGTTCGCCGCGCTCGGCTCCAAGTCCGGCTTCGACTCGGTCGCCGACTGCTACGCCGACCTGGCCGGGCACGTCTTCGCGATCGAGACCGGGCTGTCGTCCGACCCGGCGATGAACCACCGGGTGTCCGCGCTGGACCGCTACCGGCTGGTGTCCAACTCGGACGCGCACTCACCGCCGGCGCTCGGCCGGGAGGCGACCGTCCTGGACACCGAGCTGTCGTACGCCGGGGTGCGGTCGGCGCTGGAGACCGGGGTCGGGCTGGCCGGGACGCTGGAGTTCTTCCCGGAGGAGGGCAAGTACCACCTGGACGGGCACCGCGGCTGCGAGGTGCGGCTGGAGCCGGCCGAGACCCGGGCGCTCGGTGGGCGGTGCCCGGCCTGCGGGAAGCCGGTCACCGTGGGCGTCCTGCACCGGGTGGAGGCGCTGGCCGACCGTGCCGCCGGGTTCCTGCCGGACGGCGCGCCGCCGTGGTTCTGCTTCGTGCAGCTGCCGCAGGTGGTCGGCGAGATCCTGGGCGTCGGCCCGCGGACGAAGGCGGTGGACGCGGAGGTCGGCCGGCTGGTGGCCCGGTTCGGGTCCGAGTTGACCGTGCTGCAGGACGTGCCGCTGGACGACCTCGCCGGCGCCGGGTCGCCGGTGCTGGCCGAGGCGCTCCGCCGGCTGCGGCGCGGGCAGGTGGTGCTGGCCGGCGGGTACGACGGGGAGTACGGGGTGGTGCGGCTGTTCGAGCCGAAGGAACTGGCGGACCTGCGACCGGCCGCCGGGGCGGACGCGCTCTTCGAGCTGCCGTCCCCCCGGGTCAGCCCTCCCGCCGCGACTGCGTCTGTGCTTCGCGAGGGGGGGCAGAGACGCAGCGAACCGGGAGGGAACCTGCCGGGGGACGGGGGGTTGTTCGCGACACCGGAGCCGGTGGCACCGGCGGCGCCGGCGGCGGTCGAGGAGGGCGTGCTCGCCGGCCTGGACCCGCAGCAGCGGGCCGCCGCCGGGGCGCCCGGCCCGCTGCTGGTGGTCGCCGGGCCGGGCACCGGCAAGACCCGCACGCTCAGCCACCGGATCGCGCACCTGGTCGTCGAGCGCGGCGTACCCGCAGCTGACTGCCTGGCGATCACCTTCACCCGGCGGGCCGCCGGCGAGGTCGCCGAGCGGCTCGCCGCGCTCGGCGCCGGCCGGGTCCTCGTCACCACCTTCCACGGCCTCGGACTGCGGATCGTCCGGGAGAACGCGGCTGCGCTGGGCCTCGGCGAGAACGTCCGGGTGGTGGACGAGGCGGAGCAGCTGGCGTTGGCCCGGGAGGCGCTCGGCGACCCGGCGTCGTCCCGGGACGCCCGCCGGCTGCTGGAGCTGGTCTCCCGGCTCGCCCGCGAGCCGGCCGCCGCCCCACCGGAGCCGGCTGGGAACGCGGCCGGGCACGCTTCTGGGCCCACGGCCGGGCCCACGGCTGGGAATGCGGCTGGGAACGCGGTCGGCCCGCTGGCCCGGTACCGGGCCGGCAAGCGGGCCCGCGGCCTGGTCGACCTCGACGACCTGCTGGCGCTGCCCGTCGCGCTGCTGGCCGGCGATCCCGAGCTGGCCGCGGCGTACCAGCGGCGCTGGCCGCACGTCAGCGTCGACGAGTACCAGGACGTGGACCCGGCCCAGTACGCGCTGCTGCGGCTGCTCTGCCGGCCGGACGGCGACCTGTGTGCGATCGGCGACCCGGACCAGGCGATCTACTCCTTCCGCGGCGCGGACGTCGGCTTCTTCCTCCGCTTCACGACGGACTTCCCGGCTGCGCGGGCCGTCCAGCTGGGCCGCAACTACCGCAGCACGTGGACCGTCCTGGCCGCCGCGCTGGCCGTGGTCGCGCCCGGCACGCTGGTGCCCGACCGCGAGCTGACCGCGGTCGCGCCCGGTGCCGGGCCGGACCGGATCACCCTGCACACCGCCGCCGACGAGGCGGCCGAGGCCGCACACGTCGTCGGCTCGATCGAGCGGCTCCTGGGCGGCTCGGACCTCACGTCGTTCCTCCGGGGCACCGCGGACACCTGGCACGACCCGGTCCACTCGTACGCGGACGTGGCGGTGCTCTACCGCACCGACGCGCAGTCGCGGGCGCTGGTGGACGCGCTGGAGGCGGCCGGCGTGCCGTACCAGAAGCGGTCCCACCACCGGCTCGGCGACCAGCCCGGCGTCCGCGAGCTGCTCGCGGTGCTGCGTGCCGACCTGTCCAGGGCGGCCGGCGACCCGCGCCCGGTGCTGGCCCGGGTGCGGGCCGCCGCGCAGGTGGCGATCGACCGGGCCGGCGGGCTGCCCGGCGGCGCGATCGGTGCCGATGACTGGTCCCGGCTGGTGCCGGCCACCGCCCGCGCGGTGCCGGACGGTCCGGCCGGGCCCGCGGACGGCACCGACCCGGAGCTGCGGGTGGCCCAGCTGCGGGCCGCGGTCGAGCTGCTCAGCCCGCTGGCGGAGCGGGCCGGGGTGGACGCGGACCGGTTCCTGGCCGAGCTCGCGCTCGGTGCCGAGGTGGACGTGTGGGACCCGCGGGCGGACCGGGTCTCGCTGCTCACCCTGCACGCCGCGAAGGGGCTGGAGTTCCCGGTCGTGTTCCTGGTCGGATGCGAGGACGGGCTGCTGCCGCTGCGCTTCGGGGGTCCGGGCGGGGGTCCGGGCGGGGGTGCGGACACCGGCGCCGGCGAGCGGGTCGACGCGGACGTCGCCGAGGAGCGCCGGCTGCTCTTCGTCGGGATGACCCGGGCGCGCACCCACCTGCTGCTCAGCCATGCGCGCCGGCGCACGCTGCGCGGCGAGGTCCGCGAGCCGCGGCCGTCGCCGTTCCTCGCCGACGTCCCGGCGGAGCTGCTCCAGTGCAGCACCCGCGCCGAGCGCCGCCGGACCGTCCAGCTCCGCCTGATCTGACCCGAGGACCGGGCCCGACCGACCGCCTCACCCGAGGTGCCGGCGGCACCTGGCGCCCGGCCCGCGCCGGCACTGGTCGCCGCAGCGGTGACCCTTCCCGGCAACGGTGGGTCAGGTGTCGGTCACGGGTCCTCCGGGTACGTGATCAATACGGCGTGTCCCCCCCAAACCGGCGCTCCGACCTTGCAGGGTGTGACGGCGGGTGGCGGGGAGACGGGAGGCACCAGATGGCGAAGAGGGCGCGGTCGGGCAGAGCACGGCCGGGAGCAGCTGCCCTCCCCGCGGACACCGGCCGCCCGTCGGAGCCGGCCGGACCCGGCACGCCGCTGGAGGAGGCGGCGCGGGTGGCGGAGCGGCTGTCCACGCCGAGCCCGACCGGCACCCGGGCCGGGCTGCCCCGGCGGGTGCCGGCCGCGCACCTGGTGCCCGGCGCGTTCAGCGGTGGCGAGGCGGCGGCGACGCTGCGCTCGGCCGAGCAGGTGCGCAGCCGGCTGGACGACTACCAGGAGGGCGTGCGCCGGGCCCGGCAGGCGGCCGGGAGTGGTGGGTCGAGGACCGACCCGGTCGGCTGAGCCGGACTCGGAGTCGGGCCGGGCGAGGACCGTGCCGACCCGGGCCGGCCGGCGATGCGGGACACTGCCGAGGTGCCGGTGATCGACCTCAACGCGGACGTCGGCGAGTCCTACGGCGCGTGGACGCTCGGCGACGACGAGGCCGTCCTGGACGTGGTGACGAGCGCCAACGTCGCCTGCGGCTTCCATGCCGGCGACCCCCGGACACTGTTGCGCACAGTGACCGCCGCTGCGGAGCGCGGGGTCGTGGTGGGAGCCCAGGTGTCGTACCCGGACCTGGTCGGCTTCGGCCGCCGGGACATGGACCTGGCCCCCGAGGACGTGACCGCCGACGTGCTGTACCAGGTCGGCGCGCTGGCCGGGATCGCCCGGGCGGCCGGCACCCGGGTGGCGTACGTGAAGCCGCACGGGGCGCTCTACCACCGGGTGGCGCGCGACCCGGTCACCGCCGGGGCGCTGGCCGAGGCGGTGCTCCGGTACGACCCGGCGCTGCCGGTGCTGCTGCTGGCCGGCTCGGCCGGTCTGGACGCGGTCCGGTCGGCCGGGCTGACCGGGGTGGCGGAGTGCTTCGCGGACCGTGGCTACCGGCCGGACGGCGGGCTGCAGCCGCGCGGCGAGCCGGGCGCGGTGCGCACCGACCCGGTCGAGGTTGCCGCCCGGGCCGTCCGGCTGGCGGCCGGCGAGGCGGTCGCGGCGGATGGCAGCTTGTTGCGACTTGACGCCCGGTCGATGTGCCTGCACGGGGACACGGCGGGCGCGGCCGCGCTCGCCCGCGCGGTGCGGGACGCGCTGGTCGCCGCTTCGGTCGAGCTCGCCCCGTTCGGCTGAGGCGCGTCGGGGTCACCCCGGGGAGGGCGGGCCGGGGGCGATCCGGTAGTGGTAGCGGTGGTGCGGGGCGAACCCGAGCCGGTCGTACAGCGCCAGCGCCGCCGCGTTCTCCCCGGCGACCTGGAGGTACGCGCTGGCCGCGTCCCGCTCGGCTGCCCACCGCAGCACCTCGCGCATCACGTGCCGGCCGAGCCCGCGCCGGCGGTGCGCCGGGTCGACCTCGACCGCGGTGACGCCCACCCAGCCCTCGTCGACCGAGGCCCGGGCGATCGCGAGCACGGCGCCCCCGGACCGCACCAGGGCGAAGCCCGGCTGCCGGGAGCCGGTCAGGATCGCCCGCCCGACCTGCGGAAGCCCGCCACCGCCGCGGTAGTGGTACGCCCCGATCCAGTCATCCGACGGCGTGTCCTCGATCTCCACCGGGGGCAGGTCGGTCCGCGCCGGCAGCGCCCCCAGCGTGACCTCGACGTCCGCGGTGAGCACCTCGGTGGGGTTGTAGTCGGTCCAGCCGCGGTCGGCCAGCGCCCGGTCCAGCGCCTCCCGCGCCGGTGTCGGGATCACCACCCGGGCCGGCAGCCCGCGCTCGGCGTACCAGGCCTCGACCTCGGCCAGCGCCCGGTCCAGTGGCCGGCCGGGATCGCCGAGCGGGAGCACCGAGTTGGCCCGGCCGGTGAAATCTGCCGCGGCCCGCAGCAGCCACCGCCCGAGCCAGCGGGTGTCCGGCGCCGGCCAGCCGTGCACCGCGATCTCCTCCAGCGCGAGCACGTCCGCCGCGGCCGCCGGAACCGGCTTGACGAGATGAACCTCGGAACGCGGTATGTCCACTAAGCTTCTGTTTCGACGCCGTACCGACAGCATCGCCGGTCCGGCCGCCACCAGGACCCCGACCACATCGGCGTACCGGGGCCGACCTCCGGCACCGCTGCCGGAGCCGCCCGTGATCCGGCGGACCACCACCTTCCGCCCCACCAGTTCGCCGGCCGCCACGCGCGGCATACTAGGGAAGACCAGCGAGAGAGGACCGCGCCCGTGACGTACGTTATCGCCGAGCCCTGTGTGGACGTGCTCGACAAGGCGTGCATCGAGGAGTGCCCGGTCGACTGCATCTACGAGGGCCGCCGGATGCTCTACATCCACCCCGACGAGTGCGTCGACTGCGGTGCCTGCGAGCCGGTCTGCCCGGTGGAAGCCATCTTCTACGAGGACGACACCCCGGAGAAGTGGAAGGACTACTACCAGGCCAACGTCGACTTCTTCGAGGACCTGGGCTCCCCCGGCGGGGCGGCGAAGGTCGGCAAGATCGACAAGGACCATCCGCTGGTGGCCGCCCTGCCCCCGCAGGTGAACGAGCACTGACCCGGGACGCAGGCTGGGCCGGCCGGCTGCCGGACTACCCCTGGGACCTGCTCCGACCGGCCAGGACCCGGGCCGCGGCCCACCCGGACGGGCTGGTCGACCTGTCGGTCGGCACGCCTGTCGACCCGACCCCCGAGGTGGTCCGGGCCGTGCTGGAAGGGGCGGCCGACGCGCCCGGCTACCCGCCGACCGCCGGCACGCCGGCGTTCCGCGCCGCGGCCGCCGGCTGGCTGCGCCGCGCCCACGGGGTGACCGGCCTGGACCCCGATGCGGTGCTGCCGACCGTCGGCTCCAAGGAGCTCGTCGCGCTGCTCCCGCTGCTGCTGCGGCTCGGCCCGGGCGACCGGGTGCTGCTGCCCGAGCTGGCGTACCCGACGTACGAGGTGGGGATCCGGCTGGCCGGCGCCGAGCCGGTCCGGTCGGACGGGCTGGTCGGGGCCGGCCCGGCGCCGGTCCGGCTGGTCTGGCTGAACTCGCCGGCGAACCCGACCGGCCGGGTGCTGCCGGCCACCCACCTGCGCAAGGTGGTCGACTGGGCCCGGGAGCGCGGCGCGGTGGTGGTCAGCGACGAGTGCTACCTGGACTTCGGCTGGGAGGCCGAGCCGGTCTCGGTGCTGCACCCGTCGGTCTGCGGCGTCGAGGTGACCGGGCTGCTGGCGGTGCACTCGCTGTCCAAGCGCTCCAACCTGGCCGGCTACCGGGCCGGCTTCGTCGCCGGCGACCCGGCGCTGGTGGCCGGGCTGCTGGAGGTGCGCAAGCACGTCGGGCTGATCGTGCCGGCGCCGGTGCAGGCGGCCGCCACCGCCGCGTACGGCGACGACCGGCACGTGACCGGGCAGCGCGGCCGGTACGCCGCCCGCCGCGCGGTGCTGCGCCCGGCGCTCGAGGCGGCCGGCTTCGCCCTGGAGCACTCCGAGGCCGGGCTCTACCTGTGGGTGACCGCCGGCGAGGACTGCTGGGCGTCGGTGGACCGGCTGGCCGCGCTGGGCATCCTGGTCGCGCCCGGCTCCTTCTACGGCCCTGCCGGTGGACGGCACGTCCGGGTCGCGCTGACCGCGACCGACGAACGGGTCGCCGCCGCGGCGGCCCGGCTGGCGAGCTGCGCCCGCTCAGCGCGCCCCCGGAGCTGACCCGCCGACCGGGGCCGGGCACTGCACCGGCGCCCGCCGCGCCCGGTCCAGCGTCGCGGTGGACATCAGGAACCAGTGCCGCCGCGCACAGACCACCCGCACGTGCTCGATCGGGCCGTCGGTGCTCGCCAGCACCGCCCGACCGGTCACCTCGGCCGGTGCAGCGCACTCCGGGCAGGTGGTGGCGTCCATGGCGGTCCCCCGCAGAACCTCGGCTGGCCGAGCCTTTGCGGTACGAGCCGGGCGGCGGCCGGCCTGATACCTCCGGTCTCTACGCCGAGGGAGGGATCTTCGTCACCTCGAAGCGGATCCGGTCCGGCCGGGCCGAGGCGTCCACCCGCCAGCCCTCGGTCCGGGTCCACCGCCGGCCGGCGTGCGCGACCGCGTCGATGCCGAGCCGGTCCGCCTTCGCGACCAGCCAGCCGACCGTCGCCCACGCCGCGACCGGGCGCAGCTCGCCGGCCTGGGTCGAGGCGGCCAGCCGGGTGTGCGGCAGCTCCAGCCCGAGCAGCTGCATCACCTTGTCCGGGGTGGCCGCGACCGTCGGCTCCGGGAACGAGCAGGACAGCAGCGCCGGCTGCGCGCCGGTGAAGGCCTCGGCCAGCGTGCTGGCCTGGTCCTCCCACTGCTGGTACGCCGTCGGGTGCCCGCTCTGCTGCACCGCCTGCGCTGCCACGGTCAGCTTCTTGCGCTGCCAGCCGGGCACCTTGACCAGCGCGTCGAAGAACTTCCCGGCCGAGTAGCGCGGGTCGAGGATCTGCCCGGCGCTGCCCCAGCCCTGCGACGGCCGCTGCTGGAACAGCCCGACCGAGTCGCGGTCGCCGTACTCCACGTTGTTGAGCTTGGACTCCTGCAGCGCGGCGGCCAGCGCGATGGTGACCGCGCGCGCGGGCAGCTCGCGTCTGACCGCCACCGCGCTGATGGTCGCCGCGTTGGCCGCCTGCTCGGTGCTCAGCGTGTACGGCGAGCCGACCACGTCGCACCGGGACGGCGCCGCCGCCGGCAGCTGCATCCTGGTGATCAGCGACCGCACCCCGACCGCGACCAGCCCGACGACCACCCCGATCACGGCGAGGACGGCGAGCACGCGGCGGATGGTGCGGGTCATGGCCGGCCCGCCTAGGCGTTCGCATGCAGGTCGGCATTGAGTCCGGCCCAGGACCGCCCCGCCGGCCCGCCCCGCGGGACCGCCTCGAGCGCGCCGGTCACGCTGTTGCGCCGGAACAGCAGCCCGTCCCGGCCGGACAGCTCGCGCGCCTTGAGCACCCGCCCGTCCGGCAGCGTCACCTTCGACCCGGCCGTGACGTAGCAGCCCGCCTCGACCACGCAGTCGTCGCCGAGCGACACGCCGATCCCCGCGTTCGCCCCGATCAGGCACCGCTCGCCGACCGAGACCACGTCGGTGCCGCCGCCGGAGAGGGTGCCCATGATGGACGCGCCGCCGCCGATGTCCGAGCCGTCGCCGACCACCACCCCGGCCGAGATCCGACCCTCCACCATGGACCGGCCGAGGGTGCCGGCGTTGTAGTTGACGAAGCCCTCGTGCATCACCGTGGTGCCCTCGGCCAGGTGGGCACCGAGCCGGACCCGGGCCGCGTCGGCGACCCGCACCCCGGCGGGCAGCACGTAGTCGGTCATCCGGGGGAACTTGTCCACCCCGAGGACGGTGACCGGCCCATCGGCGAGCAGCCGCAGCCGGGTCTCCTCGAAGGCCTCCGGCGGGCACGGGCCGGCCGACGTCCACACCACGTTGGGCAGCACGCCGAAGATGCCGGCCGTCGACAGCCCGTGCGGGCGGACCAGCCGGGTGCTCAGCAGGTGCAGCCGCAGGTACGCGTCGGCGGCGTCGGCCGGCGGGGCGGCCAGGTCCTCGATCTCGACGGTCAGCGGTCGCCGCCGGGTGCGGCGCCGGTCGTCCGCCGTGGCCAGCGCCAGGAACGCCGGCGGCGGGGTGGCGTCGCACGGCCGCCGGCCCAGCGCCGGCACCGGGAACCACACGTCGAGGACCTGACCACTGTCGGTGACGGTGGCCAGGCCGTCCCCCCAGGCACTCGCACTCACCCCGTTACCGTACCGGTCCCGGACGGCTGATCCGTCCGGCTCCGCCGGTCACCAGGGGCTACCGGGGCTACCGGCGCTACCGGTGGCTACCGTGGCACGGTGACCGCGACCCGGCCGAGGACCGGCCCGCCCGCCCGCCGCCCGGTGCCGCGGCCCCGCCCGGCCGGGTCCGCCCGGTGACCGCGCTCGACCTGGCCGCGGACGGCGCGGCCCTGACCGCCGCGCTGGTCGACCTGCCGTCGGTGTCCGGCACCGAGGGCCCGCTGGCCGACGCCGTGCAGGCCGCGCTGCGCGCGGTGGCCGGGCTGGAGGTGGTGCGGGACGGCGACGCGGTGCTCGCCCGCACCGCGCTCGGCCGGCCCCACCGGGTACTGCTGGCCGGGCACCTGGACACCGTGCCGGTCGCGGACAACCTGCCGTCCCGGCTGGACGGTGACGTGCTGCACGGCTGCGGCACCTCGGACATGAAGTCCGGGGTCGCGGTGCTGCTCCGGCTCGGTGCGGCGCTGGCCGCCGCGCCGGACCTGGCCGACGACCTGACCCTGGTCTGCTACGACAACGAGGAGGTCGAGGCGGCCCGCAACGGGCTGGGCCGGGTCGCCCGGACCCGCCCGGAGTGGCTGGCCGCGGACCTGGCGATCCTGCTGGAGCCGACCTCCGGGCGGGTGGAGGCCGGCTGCCAGGGCACGCTGCGGGCGGCGGTGACGACCCGCGGCCGCCGGGCGCACAGCGCCCGGTCCTGGCTCGGCGTCAACGCCGTGCACGCCGCCGCACCGGTGCTGGCCCGGCTGGCCGGGTACCAGCCACGGTCGGTGGACATCGACGGCTGCACCTACCGGGAGGGCCTCAACGCGGTCGGCATCGCCGGCGGGGTCGCCGGCAACGTGCTGCCGGACGAGTGCGTGCTGACGGTCAACCTCCGCTTCGCCCCGGACCGGTCCGAACCGGACGCCGCGGCGCACCTGCGGTCCGTCTTCGCCGGGCTGGCCGCTGAGGTGTCCATCGTGGACAGTGCCCCGGCCGCGCTGCCCGGGCTGGCCGCGCCGGCCGCCCGGGACTTCGTCGCGGCGGTCGGCACCGCGCCGGTCGCCAAGTACGGCTGGACCGACGTGTCGCGCTTCGCCGCGCTCGGCATCCCGGCGGTGAACTTCGGCCCCGGCGACCCCGACCTCGCGCACACCCGGGAGGAGCACGTGCTGCTGCCGCGGATCGCGGAGTGCGAGGCGGCGCTGCGGGCGTACCTCACCCGGCCGCGGGCCCTGGTCCGGTGACGGCGTCAACCTCCGGTCCCGGGGTAGCGTCCGTACCGTGACCGACCACGTCGGCGACCGGGGCGAGGACCCGATCCGCGAGCGGCCGGACCACCGGCTGCCGGAACGCCACCGCGGCCCGGTGGTGCTGCGCCGTCACCAGATCAAGTCCGGGACCACCGACGAGCGGCTGCTCAACAGCCGCGGGTCGTCCGACTGGGTGCACACCGACCCGTGGCGGGTGCTGCGGATCCAGTCCGAGTTCGTGGAGGGCTTCGGGCTGCTCGCCGAGCTGCCGCGGGCGGTCAGCGTCTTCGGCAGCGCGCGGACCCGGGCCGACCACCCGGAGTACGCGACCGGCCGGGCGCTCGGCGGGGCGCTGGCCCGGGCCGGCTTCGCGGTGATCACCGGCGGCGGGCCGGGCGCGATGGAGGCGGTCAACCGCGGCGCGTCCGAGGCCGGTGGGGTGAGCGTCGGGCTCGGCATCGAGCTGCCGTTCGAGCAGCGGCTCAACGACTGGGTCGACGTCGGGCTCAACTTCCGCTACTTCTTCGCCCGCAAGACCATGTTCGTCAAGTACGCGCAGGCGTTCGTCATCCTGCCCGGCGGCTTCGGCACCCTGGACGAGCTGTTCGAGTCGCTCACCCTGGTGCAGACCCGGAAGGTCACCCGGTTCCCGGTCATCCTGATGGGCAGCGACTACTGGTCCGGGCTGCTCGGCTGGTTCCGGGACACGCTGGTGCCGGCCGGCAAGATCGCCGCCGCCGACCTGGACCTGCTCACCGTGACCGACGACGTCGACCAGGCGGTCAAGCTGATCCAGGAGGCCGACACGCTGCGCGAGGAGCGCGCCCGGCCGGCGTACGACGGGGAATGACCGCGGTCTGCGTCTACTGCTCGTCCTCGACCCGGATCGCCACGCCGTACCTGGAGCTGGCCGCCGAGGTGGGCGCGGAGCTGGCCCGCCACGGGCACGTGCTGGTCACCGGCGGCGGATCGGTGTCGATGATGGGCGCGGTCGGGCGGGCCGCCCGGGAGGCCGGCGGCCACACCGTCGGGATCATCCCGGACCACCTGGTCGCGATGGAGGTGGCCGACCACGACAGCGACGAGCTGGTGGTGGTGCGGACCATGCGGGAGCGCAAGGCCGGGATGGAGGACCGGGCCGACGCGTTCCTGGTGCTGCCGGGTGGGATCGGCACGCTGGAGGAGTTCTTCGAGGTGTGGACCGCCGGCAGCCTCGGGATGCACGCCAAGCCGGTGGTGGTGCTCGACCCGGACGGCTTCTACGAGCCGCTGTGGGCATGGCTGGAGCACCTGGTCGCGCGGGCCTTCGTCCGCCGGTCGGCGCTGGACTCGGTGCTCCGGGTGAAGACCGTGGCCGACGCGCTGGCCGCGGTGGAGACCGGCCGGCTGCCCGGCTGACCGGCCTCGCGGGCGGCGCGGCCCGGCCGGGCGGTGGCGCGGCTCAGGCGAGGCCGCGGCGGGCGACCGCGGGCGGCCGGGTGCCGCGGATCGACGCGACCGTGTCCAGCACCCGCCGGGTCGCCGTCACGTCGTGGGCCCGGAAGACCCGGGCGCCCAGCCAGGCGCACACCGCGGTGGCGGCGAGAGTGCCCTCCAGCCGGTCGTCCGGCGGCAGGTCCAGGGTCTCCCCGACGAAGTCCTTCCGGGACAGCGAGACCAGCACCGGCCAGCCGGTGGCGACCAGCTCGCCGAGCCGGCGGGTGACCTCCAGCGAGTGCCGGGTGTTCTTGCCGAAGTCGTGCGCCGGGTCGACGAGCACCCCGTCCCGGCGCACGCCCCGTTCCACTGCCCGTTCCGCCAGCCCGGTGACCGTCGCGACGACGTCGCCGACCACGTCGTCGTACGCGACCCGGTGCGGCCGGGTGCGCGGCCGATGGCCGCCGGCGTGCGCGCAGACCAGCCCGGCGCCGGTGTCCGCGGCGACGCCGGCGAGCTCGGGGTCGACGCCGCCCCAGGTGTCGTTGAGCAGGTCCGCGCCCTCGGCCGCGAGCACCCGGGCCACCTCGGCCCGCCAGGTGTCGACGCTGATGACCAGGTCGGGGTGCGCCCCGCGGACGGCGGCGACCACCTCGGCCGTACGCCGCAGCTCCTCCCCGGCGTCGACGTGGTCGCCCGGACCGGCCTTGACGCCGCCGATGTCGACGATCGCGGCGCCGTCGGCCACCGCGCTGCCGACCGCGTCCAGGGCGGCGCCCAGCGCGTACGTCGCGCCACGGTCGTAGAAGGAGTCGGGGGTCCGGTTGACGATCGCCATGACGGCGAGCTCGTCGTCGCCGAACGTCCGGCGGCCCAGGCGCAGCGGCACCCCGCCAGCCTCGCACGGGCCGGGCGCGTCCCGGGCGGCCGGGTCGGGGTGGCACCATCGGTGCGTGCGGACCCTGCTCATCTATGTCTTCGCCCTGCTCGTGGTCGGCGGGCTGCTGTTCCTGGCGGCGTCGTTCGCCTTCGGCCGGGACGAGCAGATGGCGCCGGCGCTGCCCGAGGGAACCCCGGTGGAGCTGCCCGACGACCGGCTCGCCACCGGGGCCGACCTGCGGGCGCTGCGGCTGGCGGTGGTGCTGCGCGGCTACCGGATGGAGGAGGTGGACTGGGTGCTCGACCGGCTGGCCGAGCAGGTCGACACCCGGGATCGGGAGATCGCCCGCCTCCGCTCGGTCCTGCACGTCGAGCCGGTGCCCGTCGAGCCCGCGCCGGGTGACCCCTCAGCGCGCCCCGCCTCCCGCGCCACCGCCGGCCCCACGGCTCGCGCCCCCGCCGGCCGCACCGCCGGCCGCACCGCCGGCCGCACCGCCGGCCGCACC
>JBJMII010000104.1:0-10643 GCA_045806925.1 Mycobacteriales bacterium | reverse complement strand
GCCCGCCGCCGCCCCGGCCCCGCCGCGCGGCCCCGGGGCCGCGCCACCCACCGGTCACGTCGCCGCCGGCTGACGCCCCCTGCCCACCCGCCCAGCCCGCCGACGTGGGTCCAGCCAGACGGCTTCGGGCACGAGACGCTCTCGAGCAGGGCGCAGAATGGCGCGGTGGGAAGCTCCGAGGCGGTCGCCCTGCGCCGGCTGCTCGACGTCACCCTCGCGCTGGCCGCGGAGCGGCGGACCGAGCCGGTGCTGCGCGTCATCCTGGAGGCCGCCCGGGACCTCGCCGGCGCCCGGTACGCGGCGCTGGGCGTCCCGGACGGCGCCGGCGGCTACTCGCTCTTCCTCACCGCCGGCATCGATGCGGCGACCTGGGCCGCGATCGGCGCGCTGCCGCGTACCCACGGCCTGCTCGGCGCGCTGCTCGACTGCCCGCGCACCATCCGGCTGGACGACATCCGGACCGATCCGCGGTTCGGCGGCTGGCCGGTCGCGCACCCGGACATGCGGTCCTTCCTGGGGGTGCCGATCGTGGCCGGTGGCGAGGTGCTGGCCGAGCTCTTCCTCGCCGACAAGACCGGGCCGGACGGCGGCGCCTTCACCGACTCCGACCAGCGGCTGATCGAGACCCTGTCCGCGCACGCGGCGCTCGCGGTCGCCAACGCGCAGCGGACGGAGCGGACCCGTGAGCTGTCCGTCGCCGAGGAGCGTGCCCGGCTGGCGCGCGAGCTGCACGACTCGGTCACCCAGACGCTCTTCAGCCTGACCCTCGCCGCGGAGAGCGCCGCAGCGCTGGCCGAGTCCGGCGACCCGGGGCTGGCCGAGCAGCTCGGGCGCGTCCGCGAGCTGGCCCGCACCGGGCTGGCGGAGATGCGCTCGATGGTCGGCACGCTGCGCCCGGTCGACCCGGGCACCGACGGCCTGGCCGAGGCCCTGCGCAAGCGGGTGGACCTGCTCCGCCGCGTCCACGACGTCCGGCTCTCGCTGCGGGCCCGCGGCCCGGCGCGGCTGCAGGACCGGACGGTCGAGCGTGAGGTCCTGCTGGTGGCGAGCGAGGCGCTGGGCAACGCGCTGCAGCACGCGGGCGCGACGGCGATCGAGGTCACGCTGGACACCGGCGGGGACGCCGTACGGCTGCTGGTGGCCGACGACGGGACCGGCTTCGACCTGGCCGGCACGCTGCGCGAGTCGCGCCGGCTCGGGCTGACGTCGATGCGGGAGCGGGCCGAGGCGCTCGGCGGGACCGTCCACATCGACACCGCCCCGGGCGCGGGGACCCGGGTGACGCTGGAGGTGCCGGGTGCCTGCTGAGGCGCCGGTCCGGCTGCTGCTGGTCGACGACCACGAGATGGTGCGCGCCGGGCTCCGCACGTTCCTCGGGCTGCAGCCGGACATGGACGTCGTCGGTGAGGCCGGCACCGCGGAGCAGGCGCTGGCGCTGGTGCCGCGGCTGCGGCCGGACATCGTGCTGCTCGACCTGGTGCTGCCGGGCATGTCCGGGCTGGAGGCGGTGCGCCGGCTGCGGTCCGCGCACCCGGAGGTCAAGGTCGTCGTGCTCACCAGCTACGCCGGGCAGGACTCGGTGCTGCCGGCGGTGCGGGCCGGCATCTCCGGCTACCTGCTCAAGGACGTCGGGCCGGGGGAGCTGGCGGACGCGCTGCGGGCGGTGCACGCCGGCGGCGCGTCGCTCGACCCGGCGGTGGCGGCGACCGTGGTGCAGAGCGTCGCCGCGCCCGTACGGGACCCGCTGACGCCCCGCGAGCACGAGGTCCTCCGGCTGGTCGCGCGCGGCCTGTCCAACCGGCTGATCGCGCGCGAGCTGGTCCTGTCGGAGAAGACGGTGAAGGCGCACGTGAGCGCGGTGCTGGCCAAGCTGGGCGTCGCGGACCGGACCCAGGCCGCGCTGCATGCGGTCCGGCACGGTCTGACCGACGACGCCTGAGCCGGCCCGCCTGAGCCGCCGGCGCCCGAGCCGAGGACGGCTGAGCCGCCGGCGCGGCCTGGCAGCATGGCGGCATGGCCGAATGGATCTACTTCATCCACGCCCCCCGGGACAACTTCGGGGCGACCATGACCGAGCGCGAGCAGGCGGTGTGGTCGGACCACTTCGAGCGGCTGCAGCGGCTGACCGCCGAGCGCGTGCTGATCCTGGCCGGCCCGACGCTCGGCCCGGTCAACACCGGCATCGCGATCTTCGAGGCACCGGACGAGCAGGCGGCCCGGCAGATCATGACCGAGGACCCGACCATCGCCAGCGGGATCGCCCGCGGTGAGCTGCGGCCGTTCCGGGTGGCGCTGCTTCGTGGCCGGGACTGACGCCCTCGCGGCGGTTCCCGGCCTGCCGGAGACCGCCGTCCCGGCATCCGTGCTGGAGCGGCTGCCGGCCAGCTCGCCGCCACCGCCGTGGCGGCTGCGGACCCGGGCGGTGGTCTGGGTGGCGAGGGGCCGGCCGCGGCCGGCCCCGCAGCGCGCGTGGCCGGTGACGGTGGGGGCGGTCGTGGACTACCTGGACGGTCCGGTGGGGCCGTACCGGGAGGTCTTCGGCGCTGTGCTGCTGCGCCGGCTCGGGCTGCCGACCGTGCACGTGCCCTTCATCGCGGTGGATTCGCTGCCGTCGCTGCGGGCCGGCCGGGCGCACTGGAAGCTGCCCAAGGCGCTGGCCGGCTTCACCGGGTCGGTCCGGGACCGGGTGCGGGTGGACGGTGCCGGCTGGTCGGTCGAGGTCGCGGCCCGCGCGTACGGTCCGCGGCTGCCGGCCGCGGCGCCGGTGCGCTCGGCGCAGGGGGACCGCTGGACGCTCGTCACGGTCCGGGGCACCGTCCGGGCCGCACTGGTCACTGTGGACGCCAGCGGGCCGGCGCTCGGCTCCTGGCTCGGCTCCGGCCGGCACGCCGGCTTCGTGGCGGATGGACACGTCGTGGTGCACCCGGCCGGGCCGGCGGGCGCGCCGGGCTGGGGCGTGCGACCGGGGCCCGGGACCGGGGGCCGGGACCGGGGGCTGGGACCAGGGCTGGGACCGGGGGCCTAGGACCGGGGGCTTAGGACCGGGGGCTTAGGACCGGGGGCTTAGGACCGGGGTCGGGGGTGGGTGCGGGCCGCCGGCCGATGCGCCGGCGGCCGTGCGGGAGCAACGTGGAGGCATGCCCACCGCACTGATCACCGGAGCGTCCCGAGGCCTCGGCCGGGCGCTCGCCGCCGGCCTCGCCGCCGACGGGTGGCGGCTCGTCCTGGACGCCCGCACCGCCACCGATCTCGACGCAGCCGCGGCCGCGATCGGCACCGGACCGGCCGAGGTCGTCGCCGTCGCCGGCGACGTCACCGACGCCGGCCACCGCCGCGAGCTCGCCGCCGCCGCCGGCGACCGGCTCGACCTGCTGGTACTCAACGCCTCCACGCTCGGCACCTCGCCGCTGCCACCGCTGGCCGCGTACGACCTCGGTGCGCTCCGTGACGTGCTGGAGACCAACACCGTCGCCCCGCTCGCGCTGACCCAGCTGGTGCTGCCGGCGCTGCGGGCGGCCCGCGGCCGGCTGCTCGCCCTGTCCAGCGACGCCGCGCTGGGCGCGTACCCGGGCTGGGGCGGTTACGGCGCGAGCAAAGCCGCGCTGGACCAGCTCGTGAACGTCCTCGGCGCCGAGGAGCCGGACCTCCGCGTCTACGCCGTCGATCCGGGCGACATGCGCACCGCGATGCACCAGGACGCCTTCCCCGGGGAGGACATCTCGGACCGGCCGGAGCCGGAGACCGTGGTGCCGGCGCTGCGCCGGCTGGTCGGCGGGGAGCTGCCGAGCGGACGGTACGTCGCCGCCGATCTGTCCACGGTGCCGGCATGAGCGCGCCGGCGCCCGCGCTGCTCGAAGGCGCGGTCGCCACCGCTCCACCGGAGGCCCGCGGCCTGCCCCGCGACGGCGTCCGGATGCTGGTCGCCTCGGCCGGCGAAGGCCTCAGCCACCGCCGGGCCTACCACCTGCCGGCGGTCCTGCGCCCCGGCGACCTGCTGGTGGTGAACACCTCCGACACGCTGCCGGCCGCGCTGCGCGGGGTCACCACCGCCGGCGAGCGGGTCGAGGTACATCTGTCCACAGTGGACCCCGCCAGCGGGGAGGAGCCGCGCGGGGCGCTGCGGAGCTCGGCCTCCCGCTGGGCGGTCGAGCTCCGGGAGCCGTCCGCCCGGCTCGGCGGCGAGCCGTCCACCGTGGACCGGGCGGGCGCCGCCGTCGCCCTCGCCGGGGGCGGCCAGCTGGCCGTCCGCGACCCGTACCCGGACCGGAGCACCCGGCGTCGGCTGTGGACGGCCGAGCTGACCACGCCGGACCCGCTGGGCCGCTGGCTGACCGTGAACGGCGAGCCGGTCCGCTACGGCTACACCGCCGCACCCTGGCCGCTGTCGGCCTACCGGACGGAGCACGCGGACACGCCGGGCAGCGCCGAGATGCCCAGCGCCGGCCGGCCGCTGACCAGCCGGACCTTCCGCCGGCTGCGGATGCGCGGCGTCCGCACCGCCGCCGTCGTGCTGCACTGCGGACTGTCCTCACCCGAGGCGGACGAGGTCCCGTACGCGGAGTGGTACTCGGTCCCGCGGTCCACTCTGGACGCCGTGACCGAGACGCGCGGCAACGGCGGCCGGGTGGTCGCGGTCGGCACGACGGTGGTCCGGGCGCTCGAGTCGGCCGCCCGCGGTCCGGCCGAGGGCTGGACCGACCTCGTCCTCACCCCGGCCGACAAGCCGTCCACAGTGGACGGCCTGCTGACCGGCTGGCACCCACCGGCGGCCTCGCACCTGCGGCTGCTCGCCGCGGTCGCCGGCCGGGGCCTGCTCGCCGAGTCGTACCGGGCCGCGCTGGCCGCCGGCTACCTGTGGCACGAGTTCGGCGACGTGCACCTGATCCTGCCCTGACCGGCCGCCTCAGCGCCGCTCCCGCGGCCGGTCGCTGGCCCCGACGTTGCCGTCCAGCCAGTCGCCGAGCGGGCCGATCGCGCGCCAGGCCGTCCTGATCCGGGTCAGCGCCTGCCGGGTGTGCAGCCACGGCTCCGGGGCCCACTGCCGGTGCAGGGTCAGCGACTTGTAGCGGAGCAGGTCGGCGCGCGGGTGGTCGGCCGGGTAGCCCTTCGGCAGCCGGGTCAGCCGCTCGCCGTGCGGCTCGAAGCCGGCCTTCCGGGCGGCACCGAGGATCCGCTCCAGCGCCGGGCCCTGCACGTCGTCGGCGACCGCGCGGCGCAGCCGCTCCACCTGGTCCGGCGCGGTGTGGTAATAGCCGCCGCCGACGAAGAGGCCGTCCGCGCCGAGCGACAGGTACCGCCCGGCGCCGGGCCCGTCCCCGACGCTGACCGCCGCGTTGGTCTTGTACGGCGTCTTGTCCTTGCTGAACCGGACGTCCCGGTACGGCCGGAAGAGCTTGCCGGCGCCGAACTCCGGCTCCAGCTCGGCGAGCAGCGCCAGCATCGGCGCCCGCACGCACTCCTCGTACACCGCCTTGTGGTCGGTCCAGTAGGGCTTGGAGTTGTCCGCCTCCAACCCCTCGTAGAAGATCAGCGCCCGCTCCGGGAAGCCGCTGAAACGCGGTGCCCGCTCGCGCTGCGAGCCCTCGCGCTCGCTCTGTGCCCGCTCGCGCTGCGAGCCCTCGCGCTCGCTCATGGTCACACCCCCGGGTCCGAAAGGGACACGTGCCAGCGGGTCTCCCGCACCGTACCGCCGGCCGCCTCCAGCATGCGTACGGCGCCGTCCCGCTCCCAGCCGGCGGACTCCAGGAACGCGGCCGACGCCCGGTCCCCGTCCGGCACCCAGGCGACCAGCCGGGTCACCCCGTCCGCCCGCAGGTGGTCGACGGTGGCGGCGAGCAGCCGGCTGCCGTGCCCCCGCCGTCCCCACCGCGGCTCCACCAGCAGCGCCGCGAACGCCGCCTCGCCCGGCTGGGCGTCCTCCTCGCCGGACGGCCCGACCGCGGCGAAGCCGACCAGGAAGTCCTGCTCGGTCGCGACCAGCACCCGGTGTGCCGCGGTCGGGGGCGTCGCGACCGCCGCACCCCACGCCTCGGCCGCCTGCTCCACCGACAGCGCCGACAGCACCGACGCGGGCAGGAAGCGCTGGTAGGCGGTGCGCCACGTGTCGACCTGGATCCGCGCGATCTCCGACACGTCGTCCGCCCGCGCCGCGCGCACCGCCACGTCCGCCACGGCGACGACGTTATCCCTCGTGCCGGTAGCGGACTTCCGGCAGGGTCGCCCCGGCGATCCGGTAGTCCTGGGTGGCGCCGTCCGCCCGGAAGCCGGCCCGCTCGTAGAACCGGCGGGCCGGCTCGTTCGCGGCGAAGACCCAGAGCAGCACCGGCACCAGCGCGCGCCGGCGCAGGTCGCCCAGCACGTGCGCCATCAGCTGGCGCCCGACGCCCTGCCCGGACCACTGCGGCAGCACGTAGATCGCCCTGACCTCCCCGCAGCCGGGGCCGGGGCGCGTCGCCGTCGTCGTCCCGGCACGGCCCCACGGCGGCCCAGCCGACCACCCGGCCGCCGACCTCGGCGACGTGCTGGCCCGGCGGCCCCGGGAAGCTGGCGCGGCGCCGGTCGGCGTCGGCGGCCGGGCTCAGCCGGTCCAGGTACGCCTGCGGGACGATCCCCCGGTACGCCCGCTGCCAGCTGCGGATCCGCACCTCGGCGACGGCGTCCAGGTCCCCGGCCCTCGCGGGTCGGCAGGTCACGGTCGCGGTCACGATGCCGATCCTGTCAGCCGCGGCGAGCCGGTCCGGCCATCCCGTCCAGCACCTCGCCCAGCAGCCGCGCGCCGGTCTGCAGCCGGTCCGGCGACTCCGCGGCGAACGACAGCCGCAGGTGGGCGGCCGGCGGGTCGCCCGCGTGGTACGGGGTGCCGGCGCCGACCCGCAGCCCGCGCCGGCCGCACCGGTCGGCCACCTGCATGTCGTCGATCCCGTCCGGCAGCCGGGTCCACAGGTGCAGGCCGCCGGCCGGGACCCGCGGCACGCACAGCTGCGGCGCGGCGCGGGCCAGCCCGGTGAGCAGCGCGTCCCGGCGGGCGCCGAGCGCCCGCCGCAGCGCGGTCAGGTGCCGGCGCCAGCCCGCCGACGCGAGCAGCTCGACCGCCGCCTCCTGCAGCGGCACCGGCACGAAGAAGTCGTCCACTACCCGCAGCGTCCTCAGCCGGGCGGCGACCGGCCCGCGGGCGACCAGCGCGCCGACCCGCATGCTCGGCGCGGTCGCCTTGGTCAGCGAGATCAGGTGCACCACGTGCCCGTGCGGGTCGTCGAGGACCAGCGGCGGCGGCGGGTCGCCGGCGATGCCGAGCAGCCGGGCGTAGTCGTCCTCGACCAGGAAGGCGCCGGCGTCCCGGACCGCGGCCAGCACGGCGGCCCGGCGCTTCGGCGGCATCACGCTGCCGGTCGGGTTCGCGTACGACGGCTGGCAGTAGACGAGCCGGGCCCCGGACCGGTCCAGCGCCTCGGCGAGCAGGTCCGGTCGCAGCCCGTCCGCGTCCACCGGCACCGGGACCAGGCGCAGGCCGGCCGACCGGGCCAGGACCAGCACGCCGAGGTTGGTGGGCGACTCGACCACGACCGCCGAGCCGGGCGGTGCGAGCGCGCGCAGCGCGGTGGACAGGCCGGCCTGGCCGCCGGCCACCACCAGCACGTCCGCGGCATCCACCCCGGACACGCCGGCGAGCGCCGCCCGCAGCTCCGGCACCCCGGTCAGCGGCGGGCGGCTCCAGGCGCCGGGCCGGCGGGCGGCCCGGGCCACCGCGTCGGCGAGCAGCCGGACCGGCTGCAGCTCGGCGTCCAGGTAGCCGGTGGCGAGCACGAGCGAGCCGGGCTCCGGCGGGGCGAGCAGCTCCAGCAGCTCGTCCGCGCCGACCGTGCGGTCCGCCAGCGCCATCGTCTGCCAGCCGGAGTCCGCGGGCTCGGTGGCGGCGCCGGGCCGCGGCGGCGCGACGAACGTGCCGCGTCCGGGCTCGGAGACCACGACCCCCTGGGCGGCGAGCCGGGCCACCGCGCGGGAGACGGTGACCGGGCCGACGCCGAGCCGGGCGACCAGCTCGCGGGTGGACGGCAGCGTGTCGCCGGGCCGCCCCGCGGCCGCGTGCCGGCGGAGGTCGGCGACCACCCGCTCGGTACTGCTACCGTTGCTCATGACAGAGCAGAGTAGCGCTTTCGTTCCGGTCCGGGTGCCGTTCCCGGCGCCGGGCCGGGGCAGGCTCCGGCCGGTCAGCGCGGCGCGCGGGCTGGCGGCGGTGCCGACGGGACCGCGGTCGTGACGGCCGGCCCGGGCTCGCGGGTGTGGGTCGCGCTCGGGATCGTCTACGTCGTCTGGGGCTCGACGTACCTGGCGATCCGGTTCGCGATCGAGACCATGCCGCCGCTGCTCTCCGCCGGCATCCGCTTCGTGCTGGCCGGGCTGATCCTGCTCGCCGTGGTCGTCGCGGTCGGCCGCCGGGCCGCGCTGCGGGTGAGCCGGGCGCAGGCGGGCACCGCCGCGGCGTCCGGCGTGCTGCTCCTGCTCGGCGGCAACGGGCTGGTCAGCGTCGCCGAGCAGCGGGTCGACTCCGGGCTGGCGGCGCTGCTGGTGGCCTGCATCCCGCTCTGGATCGTGGTGCTGCGATCGGCGCTCGGCGACCGGCCGGGGCTGGCCACCGCCGGCGGCGTCGTGCTCGGCTTCGCCGGGGTGGCGCTGATCTTCCTGCCCGGCGACTCCGGCGAGACCGACCTCGGGTACGCGGCGCTCTGCGTGCTGGCCGCGCTGTCCTGGGCGATCGGTTCGCTGCTGGTCACCCGCCGGCCGGTGCCCGCCGACCCGCTGGCGTTGGTCACCATCGAGATGCTCGCCGGCGGGGCGGCGCTGCTCGTCGCGGCCGCCGGGCACGGCGAGCTGGCCGGCTTCTCGGTGGCCGAGGTCTCCGGGAAGTCCTGGCTCGCGCTCGGCTACCTGGTCGTCTTCGGCTCCCTCGTCGCGTTCACCGCGTACGTGTGGCTGCTCGGCAACGCACCGGTGTCGCTGGTCTCGACGTACGCGTACGTGAACCCCGCGGTCGCCGTGCTGCTCGGCGTGCTGCTGGCGGGGGAGCGGCTCACCGGGGCGACGCTGGCCGGCGGCCTGGTCGTGCTCGCCGCGATCGCCGTGGTGGTGACCGCGGAGAGCCGGCGGCAGCATCGGGCCGCGGCCGCGACGATGGCCGCCCGGGACGGGGCGCCGGTCCCGAGCTGACCGGCGGGACCGCCGTAACTGCGGGACCCCCGGAACTGTCGGAGGGCTCTGGCAGCATCCGGTCCGTGGCAGCTCGGGACCCGCTTTCCGCCGACCAGGCCCGCCGGATCGCCGTGGCCGCGCAGGGCCTGGCCGACCCGCGGCCGGCCGGCCGGGTCGACCTGCGGCACCTGCGCCGGGTGCTCGACCGCCTCGGCCTGCTGCAGATCGACTCGGTCAACGTGCTGAGCCGGTCCCACTACCTGCCGGTCTTCGCCCGCCTGGGGGCGTACCCGCGGGAGGCGCTGGACCGGCTGTCCTGGGGCCCGCGGGCCGAGCTGTTCGAATACTGGGGGCACGCGGCGTCGCTCGTCCCGCTGCGGCTGCAGCCGCAGCTGCGCTGGCGGATGCAGCGCAGCCGCGATCTGGACCGGCCCTGGTGGCGCCCGCTGCGGGAGCGGCCGGAGCTGGTCGACGAGGTGCGGGCGCTGGTCGCGGCGAAGGGCCCGATCGGCGCCGGGGTGACCGGGGAGGCCCGGCCCAACCAGCCCGGCCAGATGTGGAACTGGTCGGCCGGCAAGGTCGCACTGGAATACCTGTTCGTCAGCGGCGAGGTGGCGACGGCGGGGCGGCCGCACTTCGAGCGGCTCTACGACCTGACCGAGCGGGTGCTGCCGCCCGAGGTGCTCGCGCAGCCGACGCCGCCGGCCGAGGACGCGCAGCGGGAGCTGGTGCGGGTGTCGGCGCGGGCGCTGGGGGTGGCGACGATCCCCGACCTGGCCGACTACTTCCGGCTCCGGGCGGATGGCACCCGGCTGCGGGTCGCCGAGCTGGTGGAGGCCGGCGAGCTGCTGCCGGTGACGGTGCAGGGTTGGAAGGACCCGGCATACCTGTGGGCTGGGGCGCGGATCCCGCGCCGGGTGGCCGCGCGGGCGCTGCTGTCCCCGTTCGACTCGCTGGTCTGGGAGCGGACCCGGACAGAGCGGCTCTTCGACTTCCGCTACCGGATCGAGATCTACACCCCCGCGGCGAAGCGGGTGCACGGGTACTACGTGCTCCCGTTCCTGCTGGGGGAGCGGCTGGTCGGCCGCGTCGACCTCAAGGCCGACCGGGCCGGCGGGCGGCTGCTGGTCCGGGCCGCGCACGCGGAGCAGCCGGCCCCGCCACCCGAGGTCGCGGAGGAGCTGGCGGCCGAGCTGGCGGTGACGGCGCGTTGGCTCGGGCTGGACGACGTGGTCGTCGAGCCCAAGGGCGACCTCGCTCCCGCCCTCTCGGCCGCCGTCGCCGCCGGCTGACCCGGCCGTGGGCCGGCGGGCGCCCGGTGACGCGAGCGCCCGCCGGCTGACCTGGCCGTGGGGTGACCGCCGCCGGCGACACGGGCGCCCGCTGGCTGACCCGGCTACGGGACCAGCGGGCGGCCGGTGACGCGGGTGCCCGCCGGCGGCGCTGCCGCGGGTGGG
>JBJMII010000103.1:0-15072 GCA_045806925.1 Mycobacteriales bacterium | reverse complement strand
GTCGCTGATCTCCCCGCGCTGGTACCGCCGCCTGAGCAGGGTGAGCTCGTCCTGGGACGTCATCCGCACCCCTCTCCGGCGGGCCGCCGCGTCCGCCGGCCGCCAGCCTAGGGCGCCGGGGGCGCCTCCCGGGTCGGCTCGCGCCGGCGGCTGCGGGATCGCGCCGGTTCGTCGGCCGTCGGCTCCTCCGCAGGGTACGCAGGGGACGACCTGCCGCCGGGACCGGCGCTCCCGTCCTCCGCCCGGACGGGAAGGTATGCCTCACCCGCCCGGCGCCGGGCGGACCAGCCGGGGCCGGACTCCTCCGGGTAGGTGGGGGCGCCCCGGTCCCGGACGCGACCGCCGCGGCCGGGGGCGGCGAGCGCACCCGTCGGCGGTCCGGCTCGCTCGCTCCCGGCGCGGGCGGCCGGGGTGTCGGCGTGCGGAAGGGTCCGGGGAGCCGGCGGGACCGGCGGCGCCGGCACCTCGCCGATCAGCTGCGGCAGCGGCGTCCCCCACAGCACGTGCCGCCGGAGCACGTCGTACTGCTCGTCGCTGATCTCCCCCCGCTGGTACATCCGCTTGAGCAGGGTGAGGTCGTCCTGCGACGTCATCCCACCCTCCTCCGGCCGAGCGGGCCGCCGGCACCCTGCCCGCGGCCGGCCCAGCCTAGGGCGTCCGCTACTCGACGCTGTCGGCGTCCGACCCGGCCGCGCGCCCCCGGCCGCGCCAGCCACCGAGGCTGGTCAGCAGCCCGGCGGCACCGACCGCGATCAGCAGCACCGGCAACGGCCAGCCCCGCAGCGCCGCGCCCGGGTCGTCGGCCAGCCCCCAGATCAGCGCCGCCCCGACGAAGAGCAACCCGGCCACCAGGGAGAGCACGTCCACCTCATGCCGCCGCACGGTCCACCTCCACTCGTCCGACCCCGACGTCGAGCATCAGCCGGAGACTGCCGCCGCCCTCGCCGTCCGGACCGTTGTCGACGACCGTCCGCTCCCGCGAGCGACCACCGTCGCTCTGCTGGCCGAAAAGGTCCGACTCGCCGATGCCGGCCCGCCCGACGACCTCCACGTCGACGTCGCGCGGGACGATCACCTGGACGTTGCCGATGCCGGCCGACACCGAGCTGCTCACCGACCGCGCCGTGAAGTCGACGTCGGTCAGGTCGAGCTGCAGGTTGCCGACCCCGACCCGGTAGTCCGGCTGCACCTCGGCGATCGACTGCGGTCGGTAGTGCCGGTCGCCGGCGCCGCCGTCCAGCGAGACCTCGGCGGTGCCCGCCGCGACCAGCGCGACGGTCAGCGGGATGCCGAGCCAGATCAGGCCACGGGCCCGGCCGCGCCAGGCGCCGACCAGCAGGCCGAGCCCGAGCACGCCGACCGTCAGCGCCAGGTAGTGCCGCGACTGCGGTGCGACGACGTCGGCCGCGTCCAGCGCGGCGGTGACGCCGAGCACGAGCAGCAGCGCGCTGAGCGTGAGCCGGCCCAGGATGGAGCGCTCCCTGCGCTCCTGGACCGGCGCGCCCGGCACCGCCGCCGGCGGCTGGACGGCCGTCACGGTCGCGGGGCCCGCCGGCATCGCCAGGGTCCTGGTCGGGTCGTACGGGGGGTACGGGTCGGGCTCGTACGGCTGGTACGTCGGCGGCGGAGGTGCCGGCTGCGGGGCCGACGGCAGGCCGCCGCGGCGCTGGTCGAGGTTGCGGACCAGCAGCACCACGCCGCCCACCACCACCAGGAGCAGGACGACGTCGCCGCCGTCGCCGTGGGCGAGGACGCCGGCGAGGATCAGCCCGACGATGACGAGCAGCACGACCTGGACGATGTCCCTGCTGCGCCGGCCGGAACCGCGGCCGAGCAGCGACTCGACGGTGGAGGTCGGCTGGTCCGCGTCGGGCAGGAAGAGCCAGCCGAGCAGGTACAGCAGGATGCCGGCGCCGCCGAAGACGGACAGCACCGCGAACAGGACGCGGAAGAGCACCGGGTCGACCCCGGTGTACTCGCCGAGGCCGCCGGCGACGCCGGCGATCACGCGGCGCTCCTTGCTGCGCTGCAGGCGGCGGATCGGTGGGTACGGGGGCGGGACCGGTCCGCCCGGCGGTCCGGTCGAGCCGCCCGGCGGCCCTCCCGGACCGCCCGGCGGGACGTATCCCCCACCGCCGCCCGCACCCGGAGCCGCCGCGGGCGACCAGGTCCACGGCGGCGCGCCGGCCCCGCCGGCCGGCGGCAGGCCCGCGCTGGTCTCGCCGGCCGAGGGGTCACCGGACGAGGTCGTGCCTGCCGCCGGAGCGCCGAGGACCTCGGTGCGGTCCCCGTCGCCGGTGCCGTCCGCCGGGGGGGCGGCGGGCGGGGCACCCCGGCCGGCGCCGGCCGAGTCGGGAGGACCCGGCCGGGCCTCGTCCGAGGGCGGCGGGCCCGGCGGGGTGCCGCGGGGAGGATCGTGCTCGGTCATGGCACCGATGGTGTCGCCGGCCTGCCACCACCGGTATGGGGGATGGCCCTGACCCGACCCTGGTTACCGGCGGGTGCCAACACCCGGGACGTCCCCGTGGCCGCGGCCCGCCCGCCGGTGCAACCATCGACTCACCAGCACGGACCGAGGAGCAGACGATCACGCAGACCGCGGCGCTGGCGCCGCCCCGGCTCTACCGCGCGGCCGACGGTCGCGTGGTGGCCGGCGTCGCCCAGGGCCTGGCCGTGCATTTCGCGGTGCCGCCGACCCGGGTCCGGGTCGCTTTCGCGCTGCTCGCCTTCGTCTCGGGCTTCGGCATCCTGCTCTACCTGGCGCTGTGGGCGGTGGTCCAGCAGCAGCCGGTCGCGCCCGACGCCCCGCCCCGCGCGCGCCGCTCGATGGAGCGCGGCATCGCGATCGCGCTGGCCGTGCTCGTCGCCGGCGGCCTGCTCGCCCTGCGCGGCACCTCCATCGTCGGCACGAACCCGCTGCTCGTCCCGCTGCTGCTCGGCGGCGCCGGGCTCGCCGTCATGTGGCGGCAGGCGGACGCCAGCCAGCGGGAGCGGTGGCGGCAGATCTCCGGCTTCGACCTGAGCACGCCGGACACGAAGCGCTCGCGCTGGGCGGCCACCGCCCGCATCGCCGGCGGCACCTTCCTGGTCGCCGCGGGCGTCGGCTCGTTCCTGCTCTTCTCCGGCACGCTGTCCGCCGCCCGGGACGGCCTGGTCGCCGCGGTGGCGGTCCTTGCCGGGCTGGCGCTGCTCACCGCGCCGCTGTGGTGGCGGCTGCTCGCCGACCTGAGCGAGGAGCGGCGGGAGCGGATCCGGTCCCAGGAGCGCGCCGACCTGGCCGCGCACCTGCACGACAGCGTCCTGCAGACGCTCGCGCTGATCCAGCGGCACGCCGACGCCCCGCGCGAGGTGGCCCGGCTGGCCCGCGGCCAGGAACGGGAGCTGCGCAGCTGGCTCTACCGTCCGGAGAACCGGCGGGAGTCCACCTTCGCCGCGGCGCTGGAGTCGGTCGCCGGCGAGGTCGAGGACGCGTACGTGGTGCAGGTGGAGAGCGTGGTGGTCGGCGACGCCGAGGTCGACGACCGGCTCGGCGCGGTGCTGCAGGCGACCCGGGAGGCGCTGGTCAACGCGGCCAAGCACGCCGGGGTGAGCACCGTGTCGCTCTACGCGGAGGTGGAGCCGGAGCAGGTGACCGTCTTCGTCCGCGACCGCGGCACCGGCTTCGACCCGGACGCGGTGGCGCCGGACCGGCACGGCGTGCACGGGTCGATCATGGGCCGGATGGAACGGCACGGGGGCAAGGCGGCGGTCCGCAGCCGGCCCGGCGCGGGGACGGAGGTCGAGCTGACGATGACGAGGAACGGGACATGACCGAGCAGCCGACCCCCACCGGGCCGGCCCGCACCGTGCGGGTCTTCCTGGTGGACGACCACTCGATGTTCCGCTCCGGCGTCCGCGCCGAGCTCGCCGGCGCCGCGGACAGCGGCGTGCAGATCGTCGGCGAGGCGGGCGGGGTCGCCGAGGCGGTCGCCGCGATCGGCCGCTTCAAGCCGGACGTGGTGCTGCTGGACGTGCACATGCCGGACGGTGGCGGCCGCGCGGTCCTGGAGCGGGTACGCCCCGCGCAGCCGGACGTCCGCTTCCTCGCGCTGTCGGTGTCGGACGCGGCGGAGGACGTGATCGGGGTGATCCGGGCCGGCGCCCGCGGCTACGTGACGAAGACGATTTCCGGGCCGGACCTGGCCGCGGCGATCCGCCGGGTCGCGGACGGCGATGCGGTCTTCTCGCCGCGGCTGGCCGGCTTCGTGCTCGACGCCTTCACCCGGCACCCGGACACCCCGGTGCACGACCCGGAGCTGGACCAGCTCACCCAGCGCGAGCGCGAGGTGCTCCGGCTGCTGGCCCGCGGGTACGCGTACAAGGAGATCGCCTCCCAGCTCTTCATCTCGGTGAAGACGGTCGAGACGCACGTCTCCTCGGTGCTGCGGAAGCTGCAGCTGTCCAACCGGTACGAGCTGTCCCGCTGGGCCACCGACCGCCGCCTCGTCTAGGCACCGGCGGGAGGACGCGCCACCAGGGACTGCGAGCGGCCGGCGACGAAGTCGCCGAACTCGCCGCGGTCCGCCATCGCGGGCCTCCTCCCGGTCAGCCGGGAAGACCGGCCGGCCCGCGGTCAGGTTGCCGGCTGGAAGAACCAGGCGTGCTCGCGGGTCCACAGCCGGATCGGCGGCGAGCCCTCCTCCCAGTCCTCGGCGTGCTCGTCGGCCCAGCGGGTGATGAGCACGACCCGCTCCTCGCCGATCCCGGTGAAGGCCTCGGCGCCCAGGCACCCCTCGGTGCCGAGCGCGTCCGGCACGACCTCGGCCAGCAGGTGGTCGACGGCCTCCTCGAGGCGCCCGGGCACCACCTTCGCCTCCCACATCCGGACGATCACTCGTCCGCTCCTCGGCCCGGCCCGCGCTCGGTCATACCAGCACCTTCTCCACCGGCAGCGCCGAGTCGGCCGGGACGTCCAGCCCGGACGGCGGCTTCCCGGCGGCGACCAACCGGGCGCCGAGCGCCGCGACCATCGCGCCGTTGTCGGTGCACAACGCCGGCCGCGGCACCCGGAGCCGGATGCCGGCCGCCTCGCACCGCTCGGCGGCGACCGCGCGCAGCCGCGAGTTGGCGGCCACCCCGCCGCCGATGAGCAGGTGGTCGACGCCGTGCTCCCGGCAGGCCCGGACGGCCTTGGCCGTCAGCACGTCCACCACCGCCTCCTGGAAGGACGCGGCCACGTCCGCCACCGGGACCGGCGAGCCGGACCGCCGCCGCGCCTCCAGCCAGCGTGCCACCGCGGTCTTCAGGCCGGAGAAGGAGAAGTCGTACGCCGGGTCGTGCGGTCCGGTCAGCCCGCGCGGGAAGGGCACCGCGGCCGGGTCGCCGTCGCGCGCGGCCCGGTCGACCGGCGGCCCGCCCGGGAACGGCAGCCCGAGCAGCCGGGCCACCTTGTCGAAGGCCTCGCCGGCGGCGTCGTCGATGGTGGCGCCGAGCGGCCGCACCTGCTCGGCGAGGTCGGGCACCAGCAGCAGCGACGAGTGGCCACCCGAGACCAGCAGCGCGACGCACGGCTCCGGCAGCGGGCCGTGCTCCAGGGTGTCCACCGCGACGTGCGCGGCCAGGTGGTTCACCGCGTACAGCGGCTTGCCCAGCGCCAGCGCGTACGCCTTCGCCGCGGCGACGCCGACCAGCAGCGCGCCGGACAGCCCCGGCCCGGCCGTCACCGCGACGGCGTCCACATCGGACGGCCGTACGCCGGCGGTGGCGCAGGCGCGGTGCACGGTCGGCACCATCGCCTCCAGGTGCGCCCGGGAGGCGACCTCGGGCACCACGCCGCCGAAGCGGGCGTGCGAGTCCACGCTGGACGCCACTGCGTCGGCGAGCAGCGCCCGTCCCCGCACCAGGCCGACCCCGGTCTCGTCGCAGGACGTCTCGAAGCCGAGCACCAGCGGCGCAGACCCAGCCGAGAGAGCCGATGGAGCCGATGGAGCCGGGAGAGCCGATGGAGCCGGGAGATCAGTCACGGGCCATCACCACCGCGTCCACCCCGCTCGGCTGGTAGTAGTGCCGGCGCCGGCCGACCGGCGCGAAGCCGTGCCGCCGGTAGAGCCGCTGCGCCACCTCGTTGTCGGCCCGCACGTCGAGCAGCACCCGGCGGTCCCCCGCGGCGGCCAGCAGGTCGAGCAGCAGCGCGGTGCCGAGGCCGCGGCCCTGCGCGCTGCCGGTCACCCCGATGGTGAGCACGTGCGCCTCGTCGCCGAAGACGCCGAGCCCCGCGTAGCCGACCAGCCGGCCCTCGTCGAGCGCCACCACGTAGTGCCGGGTGGCGGTGTCGGCCAGCTCGTTCCAGAACGCGGCCTCGGACCAGGTCTCGGCCGCGAAGAGCTCGTGCTCGAGCACCATGACGTCGGTGATCTGCCACCACCGCATCCGGGTCAGCCGGACCGTGCCGACCGCCGTCACGCCGGCGTCACCGCCTTCGGCCGGCCGGGCTCGGCCGCGTCCGGGTGGCGCAGGTAGAGCGGCGTGAGCGGGTCGGCCGGCGCCGCGGAGCGCACCCGGTCCGCGGCGACGGCGGCCAGCGCGACCGGGTCCGGCGAGTCGGGGCCGGTGACCGGCAGCCCGAGCACGTCGGCGTACTGCCGCGCGCCGGCACCGCAGGCGAGCCCGACGCCCAGCCCGGCGAGCCGGTCGGCGAGCTCCGCCGGCCGGTCCACCGCCGGACCGGCGACCCGGACCCCGTTCTCGTACACCGCCCAGTAGACCTCCCGCCGCCGCGCGTCGGTGGCGACGAGCACCCGGCTGTGCACCCCGCGCACCGCACCGCCGAGGCCGTCCAGGGAGCACACCCCGTACGCGGGGACGGCCAGCGCGTCGGCGAAGGCGGCCGCGGTGACCAGGCCGACGCGCAGCCCGGTGAACGGCCCGGGCCCGGTCCCGACGACGACCGCCGCGAGGTCGACGGCGGCGATCCCGGCGTCCGCGAGGACCGCGGCGATCGACGGCGCCAGCAGCTCGCCGTGCCGGCGGGCGTCCGCCGCGACCCGCACCGCGACCGGCTCCACCAGCCGGTCGCGGACGCGGACGACGGCAGCGGTCACCGCCGGGGTGGCGGTGTCCAGGACCAGCACGTCGGCAGCCGCCTCGGGCACGCGACGAGGGTAGTCCGGTTACGGTGCGCGAGCCGGGGCGCGACGGGCGTCACCCGGACGGGCGAACGACGGATCCGCTGGACTCCACCTCGTGTCCGGCGCCCGGCTACGGTGGCCCTCATGCGCCGTCGTTCCGCTGCCGTCCTGCTCGGCCTGTGCGGTCTGCTCGCCGGATGCGCCAGCACCGTCCCGGGCACCGGGACGGTCGCCGCCGACGCCGCGAAGCCGAGCGGCACCGGCTCGGCCGGCCCGACCGCGGACCCGTCCGCCAGCTCGTCCGCCACCCCCGGGCGCACCTCGCTGAAGTGCTCCGGCAAGGTCATCTCCCCGGCCGGCTCGCCGTACTGCTTCAGCTCGCCGGAGGGTTTCGAGGACGTCTCCTCCTCGGTGACGGTGGACGCGAGCATCGGCCGGGAGAAGTACCGGTCGGCCGTCGCGGTCGGCGGCCGGGACCTCGTCATCGTGACCGTGTACGAGCTGCCGGTGGACACCGACCCGATCGCGGCCGCGGCGCTGGAGGCCGAGCTCAAGACGGTGCTCGGCCAGCTCGCCAGGCAGGGCTTCCGCTTCGAGTCGACCACTGCCGAGCGCGGCAAGGTCGACGGCGCCCGCAGCTTCCGGTACCACGCCTCGCAGGCCAAGGCGAAGCTGGAGTCCGACGTCTACTTCCTGTTCCGGGGCCGGAACGAGATCCAGGTCAACTGCCAGTGGAAGGACAAGCGGGACGAGGTCACGAAGGGCTGCCGGTCGGTGCTGGACACCCTGCAGTTCAAGAGCGTGAAGTGAGCGGCAGACCAGGGCGGGTGCCGGGCAGGCGCCTCAGCCGCTGAGCCCAGTCGCCTCCGTAGCCGACCAGCTGCGCGGTCCGCTCGTCCCCGGTCTCGTCCCGGGACAGCCGGACCAGCAGGTGCGCGTCGGCGAGCTGCTCGACCAGCCCGTGGCCCCACTCGACCACGGTCACCGACTCGGGCAGGTCCGCGTCCAGGTCGAGGTCGTCGACCTCCTCGACCGAGCCCAGCCGGTACGCGTCGACGTGCACCAGCGGCAACCGGCCGCCCCGGTGCACCCGGGCCAGCACGAAGGTCGGCGACGTCACCGGGCCGGCCACCCCGAGACCGGCGCCGATCCCCTGCGCCAGCACGGTCTTGCCGGCACCGAGCGGCCCGGCCAGCACGACCAGGTCGCCGGCCCGCAGCACGCCGGCCAGCGCCCGCCCGAGCGCCCTGGTGTCCGTCACCGCCGGCAGCACGATCCGCCGGCCGGCGCGCACCGGCGGCGCGGCCGGGCCACCCGCCGGCGGCCGGCCGGTCACCGGGCCTCCCTCGTCCCCGCAACGGCCGCGGCCGGGTCGGCGAGGAAGCGCGCGGCGAGGGCGAGGTCGGCGCGCAGGCCGGCGAGCGGCGCCCCGGCCGGCCCGTACCGGATGGCCGCCGAGGGATGGTACGTCGGCAGCACCCGCCACCCGCCCACCTCGTGCACGGTTCCGCGGACGGTCCCGAGCCGGACCCCGCGGCCGAGGAACCAGCCGGCCGCGGTCAGCCCGAGCGCGACGACCAGCTCCGGCGCGACCAGCGCCAGCTTGCGGTCCAGCCAGCCCCGGCAGCACGCCACCTCGGCGCTGGCCGGCGCGCGGTTGCCGGGCGGCCGGCACTGCAGCACGTTGAGCACCGCCACCGCCGACCGGTGCAGGCCGGCCTCGGCGAGCAGCTGGTCGAGCAGCCGGCCGGCCCGGCCCACGAACGGCCGCCCCACCCGGTCCTCGTCCGCCCCCGGCGCCTCGCCGACCAGCGCCAGCCGGGCCGCTGCCGGCGCCTCGCCGACCACCACCGTGGTCCGGGTCGAAGCCAGCTCGGGACAGGCCAGGCAACCGCTCGACGCCGCCGCCAATTCGTCCCAGCTCGCGCAGGCTGCGGCCGCCGCGGCCACCTGGACCGACCCCGGGACCAGCCGGACCCGCGGCCCCGCCGGCCGGCCCGGTCCGTGCAGTCCCGGCACTAGGGTGCCCCGGGCGGGCGGTCGGTGCGCGGCACCTGCCGGGCGGCGCGGGAGGCGGAGCCGCCGTACGCGGCCCGGGCCGCCCGGTGCAGGAATGCGCGCAGCCGGAGGGTGACCAGCTCCGGCCGCTCCATCATGGCCAGGTGCGCGGCGCCTTCCAGCACCAGCAGCTCCGCGTGCGGCAGCGCCTCGGCCATCCGCCGGCTGTGGTCCACCGGGGTGAGCAGGTCCTTGTCCCCGACCACGATCAGCGTCTCGATGTCCCGCAGCCGGCCGAGCGCGGCGAGCTTGTCGTGCGCGTTCAGCGCCGGGAAGAAGTCCGCGACCACCTCGACCGGTGTCGCGGCGATCATCGCCCCGACGTACTCGACCAGCGCCGGGCTCACGTCGGACGAGCCGAAGGAGTAGCGCCGGGTGAGCAGCCAGGAGATGTCGCTGCCGATCCGGCGGCTGCGCTCGATCAGCGCGGCCCGCGACCGCATCGCCCGCAGCACCAGTGGCAGCACCGGCGCGCGCAGCCTGGCGGTCACCGCCGGCAGACCGAGCGTGACCTCGGCCAGCCGCCCGGTGGACGTGGACAGCAGCGCCACCCCGGCGACCCGGGACGCGAAGAGCTGCGGGTGCCGGTCTGCCAGCGCCATGATCGTCATGCCGCCCATGGAGTGCCCGACCAGCACGAACGGCCCGGTCGGCACGACGTCGGCCAGCACCCGGTGCAGGTCCTCGCCGAGCTGGTCGATGGTCGCGGTCTCGGTCGGTGCCCGGCCGGACCGGCCATGCGAGCGGTGGTCGTAGAAGACCATCCGGACCCGCGGCCGGGCCATGTCCGCCAGCCCGATCCGCTGGTAGTGCCAGGAGCCCATGGCCAGGCAGTAGCCGTGCACGAAGACCACGGTCAGCGGCGCGTCCCGCGGCCCGACCTCCTCCACCGCCAGCGGCAGCCCGTCGTCGGTGGTGACCGTCCGGACCCGGTCCGCCGGCAACCGGCCGAACGGCTCGTCCGCCTCCGGGTCCGGGCCGCCCCGGATCCGGCCGATCGCGTACCGCTCGGTCGCCAGCCCGACGGCGGCACCGGCCGCGACGATGCCGGCGACCCCGGCGAGCAGGCCGGCCCGGCGGGCTGCGGGCCTCACGGACCGCCCCCGGCCGGGTCGACGTGCGTCCGGGGCACCCGCGCGCCGACCCGGGTGACGATCTCGTACGAGATCGTGCCGACCGCGTCCGCCCAGTCCTGCGCGGTCGGCTCGCCGCGGTCGCCCGGGCCGAAGAGCACCACCTCGTCGCCGGCGGCCACCTCGTCGTCGCCGACCTCCACCACGAACTGGTCCATGCACACCCGGCCGGCCACCGTCCGGCGCCGGCCACCGAGCCACAGCGGCCCGACCGAGGTGGCCGAGCGGGGCACCCCGTCGGCGTAGCCGAGCGGCACCAACGCCAGCCCCGTCTCCCGGCCGGTGACGTGGACGTGCCCGTACGACACTCCCGAGCCGGCCGGCACCCGCTTGACCAGCGCGATCCGGCTGCGCAGCGTCATCGCGGGCTCCAGCCCGTACGGCTCCGGCGGGACCGGGGTGAGCCCGTAGACCGCGATGCCGGGCCGGACCAGGTCGAAGTGCGCCTCCGGCAGGGTGAGGGTGGCCGCCGAGTTGGCCAGGTGCCGCAGCGGCGGGTCGACGCCCAGCCGGCGGGCCGCCCCGACCGCCTCGGTGAACGCGGTGACCTGCGCCGCGGTCGTCGGGTGGCCGGGTGCGTCCGCGTACGCGAAGTGGCTCCAGACCCCGACCACCTCGACCTCGTCCGCGGCGGCCGCCTTGGCGGCGGCGGTGACCAGCTCGGGCCAGTCCGCCATGGTGGCGCCGCCGCGGGACAGCCCGGTGTCGACCTTGAGGTGCACCCGGGCCCGCTGGCCGGTCTCCCGGGCGGCAGCGACCACCTCGGCCAGCGCCCACGGCGCGCTGACGGACAGGTCGATGTCGGCGGCCACCCCGCAGGCGAGGTCCTCGCCGGGGACCGCCAGCCAGCACAGCACCGGCGCCAGGATCCCGGCGGCCCGCAGCGCCATCGCCTCCTCCAGGAAGGCGACCCCGAGCCAGCTGGCGCCACCAGCGAGCGCGGCGCGGGCGGCCGGCACCAGGCCGTGCCCGTAGCCGTCCGCCTTGACCACGGCCATCACCTCGGCCGCGGTGGCGGACCGCAGCCGGCAGACGTTGCGCCGGATCGCGCCGAGGTCGATGATCGCCTCCGACCGCACCATGCGCCCCATCCTCGCAGAGCGTCGCCGGTGCGCTCCCCGAGCGTCGGTGTCCGGGGGACGCCAACACAAGGATCGGTCCGCTGGCCGACTACCGACCTAACGGACAACGTTCCGTACTTTGCCCAGTGACGATGCGCTACCGGAGAGTAGCCCCAACACTGTCACGATGTGGTGAACGGACGGTGAAGAGCGGCGCCAAGGCGGATCGGGCCGCGCTGAGACAGCAGCTGCTCGACGCGGGCCGGACGCTCGACGACATCGCCGTGGAGATGCGCCGGCGCTGGCGCTTCCGCCCCCGCGAGTCCTACCGGCACGCGCACGGGTGGAGCCAGGACGAGGTCGCCGCCCGGTTCACCGAGGTGGCCGCCCGGCTGGTGCCGGGGACGCGGGCCGCGCCGATGGTGGGCACCCGGATCGGCGAGTACGAGCGGTGGCCGGTCGGCGGCCGCCGGCCGTCGCCGTACGTGCTGACGGTCCTGGCCGAGGTGTACGGGACGGACCTGGCCCGGCTGCTGGACGGCACCGACACCGCGGCCATGCCGGAGCAGGACCGCGCCGTGCTCGCCGCGCTCACCGAGAACCGGCCGCACCGGGCGTCGCCGCGGCGGGCCTCCCATCCGCCCACCGCCGCCCCGGCGCCGGGGATCGCGGCGCTGGTCCGTCTCGCGTCGCCGCCCGCCCAGCCGCCCGCCGCGGCGAGGCCGCCGGCCCGGCTCGACCGGGAGGTCCCGCCGGAGCCACCATCCGGCCGGTCCGCCGACGCCGACCTGATGGCCCGGGCCGCGGCCGAGGCGGCCGAGTTCGGCGAGTGGGCCGAGGCCAGCTCACTCGGCCCGATCACGCTGGAGCAGCTGCACCAGGACGTCCGCGGGATCGCCCGGGACTACCTGACCCAGTCGCCGTACCCGTTGCTGCGTCGCACCCTGCACCAGCGCCGCCGGGTCTTCCGGCTGCTCGAGGGCCGGCTGCGACCGGCGCACGCGCGCGAGCTCTACCTGCTCGCCGGGCGGCTGTGCGGGCTGGCCGCCTGGATGGTCGGCGACCTCGGCTACACCGCCGAGGCCGGCACGCACGCCCGGATCGCCTGGCTGTGCGCCGAGCTCGCCGACCAGCCGGCGCTGCACGGCTGGGTGCGGGCCACCCAGAGCAAGCTGGCTTACTGGGACGGCCGGTCACGGCGGTCCGCCCAGCTGGCCGAGGACGGCCTGCGCTACGGCATCCGGGACAGCGGCCGGGCGCTGCTCGCCGGGCTGGCCGCCCGCGGCTGGGCGAAGGACGGCGACCCCACCCGCGCCCGGGGGGCGCTGACCGTGCTGACCGCCGAGTGGGAGGCGCTGGACACCGGGGACGAGGTCGGCGGGGTGTGGGGGTTCAGCGAGGCGCAGCAGCACTATCTGGCCGGCACCACCCAGCTGTGGCTGCGGGAGCCGGAGCAGGCTGCCCGGAACGCGGACCGGGCGGTCTGGTTGTACGAGATCGCCCAGCCGGAGGAGCGCTTCTACGGCGCCGAGTCGCTCGCCCTGCTCGACTCGGCGACGGCGCACGTGCTGACCGGCGACCTGACCGGGGCAGCGCGCCGGCTGGCGCCGGTGCTCCAGCTGCCTCCGGAGAAGCGGGTCGCGGTGATCACCAACCGGGCGACCGACCTGCGCCGCGTGCTCACCCGCACCGGCGCAGGCCGGGGCCCGGCGGCCCAGCTGGCCACCGACCTGGCCCACTTCGAGCGCACCGCCAGCTGACCGGCGGCAGCCGCGGCGGAGCGGCCCGCCCCCGAGCCGGGCCGCTCCGGTCCTGCGCTCAGCGGTCCCGCGGCGTCCCGGACTCGTCGTCGACCTCGACCCGCTCCTTGCGGACCTCGCCGGACACCGTCTCGGTGCCCGTCACCCGCTGGGTGTCCAGCCGGACCCGCTCCACCGGCACCGCCTCGGTCCGCACCGCCGGACGCTCCTCGTGCAGCGTCACCTCGTGCTCCTCCTCGCTGATGTCCGGTCCGGAGTTCGCGGCGTCCCGGTTCGCGGCCGTGATCGGCTCCCGCTCCAGCCGGACCTCCTCCCGGCTGACCGGCACGTCCACCTGCTCGGTATCGGTCACCACGTACTTGCGCAGCCGGGCCCGCCCGGCCTCCACCCGCTGCGTGCCGGCCCGCAGCTGCTCCTCGGACCGGGTCATCGCGTCGTCGGTGGTCGGGCCGGAGGTGTCCCGGCCGACGGTGGACTCCGCGGCGTACCGGCCGCGGTCGGCGGTCTCGTCGCCCGCCGCACCGCGTACCCGGAGCCGTTCGAGGTGGTGCCCGACGCGCCGATCCCGTAGTAGCGGTAGAGCTCGGCCTCCTCCTGCTCGGAGATGTGGCCGTCCTCGTCCGCCTGCGGCGCGCCGGTCACCTTGTCCTTGCTGGCGTCGACGACGAGCTCGCCGTCCTCGAACCGCGCCGCGGCCAGCGGCACGAAGCTCTCCCGGGTGCCGAACAGGCCGGTCCGGACGGTCACCCACTCCGGCTGCCCGGACTGGTCGTCGAGGTAGACCTGGGCGACCTTGCCGATCTTGTCGCCGCCGGTCTCGCGCACCGTCACCCCGGACAGGGTCTGGACCGAATTCTGGTCGAACATGCTTCGCTCCTCACGTGGATTCGTGCTGATGGACTCGTGTTGCTCGGGCTCCGCGGCGCGGTGGCGGCGGCGTCGGCCGGAGTCCAGGCCGGCCGCCCGCCGCTCAGCGCTGCGGGTGTGCGCTGCCGTACGGGTTCGGCACCTCGGCGTCGCACACCGGCGGGTTCCCGCCGTGCCTGGCCTGATCCCCGGTGGTCCGGGCGACGAACCGACCGGCCTGCGGACGACTTGGCAGCGGCGGCATGACGCCAGGTTTTCGGTGCCGGGCGGGCGGGCACCGCCCCTCGGAGAACCCCCCAACCGCGGAGCATCCGGTGACCCGACCTGCGCGACCGGCCCGGCAGCCGGCCACCGAGGCCGACCTGATGGCCGTGGCCGAGCCGGTCCGGCGGGTGGTGGCGGGCCGGCTCACCGCCGGCAACGGTGGCCACGCCGACGTCGAGGACGTCGTCCAGGAGACGCTGGCCCGGGTGTGGGAAGCGCGCTGGCGGCTGGAGCGGGCCGCCCTACTGGCGTATGGGGTAGTGGTCGCGCGCAACCTGGTCACCTCCGCCGAGCGGCAGCAGGCGATGCTCGATCGGCACGCGCACCGCCTGGTCGAGCCGCCGGCGGACGCCGACCCCGTGCTGGACGTGCTGGCCGGCGAGGAGCGGGCCGCCCTGGTGGCGGCGCTCGGCGGGCTGCGGGACGAGGACCGGCGGCTGCTGGTCGAGCACGAGGTGCACGGCGTCGACACCGGTCGGATCGCCGCGGTGCAGCAGGTCAGCCCGGGCGCGGTGGCCGCCCGGCTGGCCCGGGCCCGGGCCCGGCTGCGGGTCGAGCACCTGCTGGTGCTGCGCCGGGTCACGCTGCCCACCCCGCGCTGCCGCGGCGTGCTGGACGCGATCTCGCTCGGCGACCGGCGCCGGCAGCGGAGCCTGCTGGCCGCCGAGCACCTGCTGGGCTGTCCCACCTGCGCCGAGCTGGCGGAGCCGCTGCTGACCCGGCGCCGCTCGCTGACCGTGCTGGCCCCGGTGCTGCTGCTGCCGGCGAAGCTGTGGGCGTGGGCCCGGGCCAACCCGCTGCCGGCCTCGGCCGGCGCCACCGC
>JBJMII010000102.1:0-75921 GCA_045806925.1 Mycobacteriales bacterium | reverse complement strand
CTCGTCCGCCCAGTGCGCGGGGACGGCGGGCGACCGGCCGGGGATCGGCTCGTCCAGCAGGGCGGCCAGCACCGCGCGGAAGCATCCCGGCGCCGAGTTCGGCGTGAACGCGGTCAGGCCGATCAGGCCGCCGGGAGCGCACGTCCGGACCAGCTCCCGCGCGGCGAGGGCGGGGTCGTCGGCGTAGACGACCCCGAACGAGGAGACCACCCTGGTGGCGCTGCCGTCGGCGGCGGGAAGGTGGTGGCAGTCCCCGACCTCGACGCGGACCGGGACCGGACAGCCGGCGAGCCGGTCGCGGGCCCGGTCCAGCAGCGGCGCGCACGCGTCCACCAGCGTCACCGCGGCCGCGCCCGCGGCCACCGCGGCCACCGCGGCGTTCCCGGTGCCGGCCGCGACGTCCAGGACGTGGGCGGCACCGACGCCGACCGCCCGAACCAGCTCGACCGCGGCCGGCTCGAACAGCTCCGCGACGGCCGGGTAGTCGCCACGGGTCCAGACGATCGTCGGGTCGACAGGCACGCCGCTCATCCTTCCCACCGGCCGGACCCTGCGCCGGTCACCCGCCCGAGGTGCTCGGCGATCCGGGCCACCGCCGGCCGGGCGACGATGGTGAAGTGGTCGGCGTCCAGGTCGATCGTCGCGACCGGCGCCGCCGACCGGTCCAGCACGTCATGCAGCGGGACCAGGCCGGCTCGCGGGGGCGCGGCCCGGCGGGCGACGAAGAGGTCCACCCGGGAGGTGGGCACGGGCAGCGGGTAACCGCGCAGCGCGTCGTAGTTGGCCCGGTAGACGCGGAACAGCCGCTCGACCTCGTCATCGCGCAGGTCCGGGTCCACCAGGCCGGCGGAGCGCAGCCGGCGCAGGCCGTGGCGCAGCACGGTCCTGCCGTCCGCCCCCGGGCCCAGCGCGGAGCCGACCTCCGGGCCGGGGTCGGCGCCGTTGGCGAGGTCGAGCAGGAAGTCCCGGACCACCGCGGCGGCGTCCGCGGGCGGGGCCGTCGGGTCCGCGGTGGCCCACCCGTCGAGCACCAGCACCCGGTCCACGCCGACCGTGCCGCGCTCGCCGAGCCGGCGGGCCATCTCCAGGGCGATCACCCCGCCCATCGACCAGCCGGCCAGGACGACGGCGCCGCCGGGCGCCGCGAGCTCCAGCTGCCGCACGTACCGGCCGGCCAGCTCGGGCACCGATCCCGGGGTGGGCCCGCCGTCCAGCCCGGCGTGCTGCGCACCCAGTACGGTCAGCGCGGCCGGCAGCGCCGCGACCAGCTCCCGGTAGCACAGCACGCCCCCGCCGATCGGGTGGACCAGCACGAGGTGCCCCGCACCGGAACCCGGCCGCAGCCGCGGCAGCGGGAGCTCGGCGACTCCGGCACCCTCGCCCTGCCGGCCGACGAGCGCCGCCTGGGCCTCCAGGGTCGGGTGCTCGAAGAGGTGACGCAGGCCCAGCGACGGGTCGAGCCGCTCCCGGACACGGTTCATCAGCTGCACCGCGGACCGGGAGCTGCCGCCGAGGGCGAAGAAGTCGTGGGTGACCGAGACCTCGGTCCGCCCGAGCACCTCCGCCCACAGCTCCGCCAGGGTCCGCTCGACGTCCGTGCGCGGCGCGACGATCTGCTCGTCCACCGGCTCGGCGTCGCGGGCGGTCGCCACCAGCCGGGCGCGGTCGAGCTTGCCGTTGGCGGTCAGCGGCAGCCGGTCCAGGGCGACCAGCTCGCGCGGGACCATGTACGCGGGCAGCCAGTCGGCCAGCGCCGAGCGGATCGCGCCGTGGTCCGGGGTGACCCCGGCCGCCGGGACGACGAACGCGGCCAGCCGGCGGCTGCCGCCCGGCTCACCGACCACGACCGCGGCGGCGGCGCGCACTCCGGGACAGCGCAGCAGCGTCGACTCGACCTCGCCCAGCTCGATCCGGTAGCCGTCGATCTTGACCTGGTCGTCGGCGCGGCCGAGGAACTCCAGGCAGCCGTCCGGCCGGTACCGGGCGAGATCACCGGTCCGGTAGAGGCGTTCGTCGCCGTCCGGGCGCCGGGGGAAGCTCGCCGCCGTCCGGTCCGGCTCGTTGTGGTAGCCGAGGGCGAGCCCGGTCCCGGCGATGTACAGGTCACCCGGCACCCAGCTCGGGGCGTCGGCGAGGCGGCGGTCCAGCACGTGCATCCGCTGGTTGGTCAGCGGGTGGCCGTAAGGCACGCTCGGCCAGCCGGGGTCGAGCTCGCCCACCGGGTACGAGTTCGACCAGATCGAGGCCTCGGTCGCCCCGCCCAGCGCGACCAGCCGCGCGTCGGCGGCGACGGCGCGCAGCCGCTCGGGCAGCGAGACCGGGATCCAGTCGCCGCTGAGCAGCACCAGCCGCACGGTGGCCAGCAAGTCGGCTGGCGACTGGTGCTGCTCGGTACCGAGCTGGTCCAGCGCCAGCTCCAGGATGGCCGGGACGGAGTTCCACACGGTCACCCGGTGCTCGTGGACCAGCCGGGCCCACCCGGCCGGGTCCGGCGGTCCGGGTGCGACGCCGACCACCGCACCGCCGGCGCCGAGCAGCCCGAACAGGTCGAACACCGACAGGTCGAAGCTCAGCGCGGACAGGCAGAGGGTCCGGTCGTCCCCGGTGACGCCGAAGCGGTCGGTGATGTCCCGGACCGTGTTGAGGGCGGCCCGGTGGGAGATGGCCACGCCCTTGGGACGCCCGGTCGACCCGGACGTGTAGATCACGTAGGCGAGGTCGTCCGGGGCGCCGCCCGCGCGCGGCTCGACGGCCCGGGCCGCGCCGGGCCGCGGCCCGATGTCCAGCACCGGCACGGGCGGGCCGCCGGCGACCTTCGCGCTGGCAGCCGACACCAGGGCTCGCGCGCCGCTCTGCTCCAGCAGCCATGCCACCCGCTCGGCCGGCCAGTCCGGGTCGAGCGGCAGGTAGGCGCCGCCGGCCTGCAGGACGCCCAGCACCGCCACGGCCTGCTGCCAGCGGCGGGCGGCCCGCACCGCGACCAGGTCCCCGCGCCCGACCCCGGCCGCGCGCAGCCGGTCGGCGATCTCCGCCGCGTACGCGTGCACGTCCGCGTACCGCAGCACGACGTCCCCGTCCAGCACGGCCAGCCGCTCCGGGGCCCGTTCGACGGTGGCCAGGAAGCCGTCCTGGAGCAGCCCCTCCGGGGCCGGTCGGGCGGTGTGGTTGGCCCGCCACCGGGCCAGCAGCTGGTCGGATGGCAGGCGGTGGGTGGCCGGGTCGAGCCGGGCCCAGTCGGCGCCGGGCGCCAGCAGCCGGTCCAGCAGGCCGCGGTAGAAGGCGAACGCGTCGTCGAGCAGGCCGTCCGGGAACGCCTCGTCGACGGCGTCCCAGTTCAGCACGAGCTCGTCGCCGTCGCCGTACGCCTGGTGGTCGATCAGCACCTGCGGGGTGTGGATGCCTGAGTCGACGTGCCGCCAGCCCGGGGCGGTGATCTCCGGCGGCTCGGCGGCGCCGGTGAGGCCACGGCCGGGGGCGAAGACGTACGGGACGAAGCTGCTCGCCGCCGTCCGGTGCGCGGTGCTGAACCGGCGCAGCACCTCGAGCCCGGACACGTCGTTGTGGGCCACCCCCGCGTACAGCTGCTCCTGCAGCGCGCGGGCCTGGTCGGCGAAGGTGCCGTCCCCGTCCCGGCACTCGACCAGCACGGTGGTGCCCAGGTTGCCCAGGACGCCGTCCGACTCGCCGGTCACCGGCCGCAGGCCGGACAGCACGTTGAGGGTGAAGTCCTTCGTGCTCGACCAGCGCCGCAACGTCGCCACGTACGCGGTGCCCAGCGCCGCGCTGACGGTCACGCCGTGCCGGCCGCTCCGCTCCCGCAGCACCGCCGTGTCGGCCGCCGGCAGCCGGGTGTGCCGGCGGACGAAGCTCGACCGCTCGGGCAGCCGGTCCCGGTCCCGCAGCGGCAGGCTCGCGTTCCCCGGCAGGGTGCGGGCCCGCTCCTCCCAGTGCCGCAGGGCCGCCGCGCTGCGGCGGGCCGGCGGGTGCGTGGCCGACTCGACCAGGTCGCGGTAGCGACCCGGCACTGCCGGCAGCTCCCGGTCCGGGCGCAGGTACAGCTCGGTCAGCTCGCCGAGGAACCGCCGCAGCGACGGACCGTCCAGGGCGGCCAGCCGGACCACCAGCACGACCCGGTGGCCGTCGGGCACCCGGATCGCGCGGACCGCGAACGGCGGTCCGGACCCGTCGTCCGGCAGGTCGTCGAGGGCGGTGGCCCGCTGCCGGTCCAGGGCGCGGTCGAGCTCCGGACCGCGGAGCCCGCCGAGGTCCACGCAGCGGGGGCGGGGCACCGCCACCTCCGCCAGCACGACCTGGCTGCCGTCCGCGCGGACCACCGTGCGCAGCACGTCGTGCCGGGACACCAGCCGGCTCAGCGCCGAGTGCAGCGCATCGAGGTCCAGCAGCGCCACCTGGTACTCGTGTCGGACGTGCGCGACGGTGCTGAGCGGGTAGAGCCCGCGCGCGCCAAGCCAGTACGCGCGCTGCAGGTCGGTGAGCTCGAAGCCAGCGGGGTGGCCGTCCTCGGCCGCACCGGCCCGCAGCGCGGCCAGCAGCTCGGACCGGTGCGCCACGATCCGGCGCCGCAGGTCCGCGCTGAGCGCCCCGGCGGGGCCCCGGAAGCGCAGCCGGTCGCCCTCGGGGCGCAGCTCGACCCCGATCTCGGACAGCTCCCGCAGGAGCGTCTGCACGCTGATGGCGCTACCGTCCCGTCGCCCGCAGATGCGCGGCCGGGGGCCGAGCGTGCTCGCGGCACAGTGCCCGCTGCTCGCGCTCGCTCACAGGGTCCCCTCCTCCCAGCTCGCGGGGGCCCGGCCGCGGGCGGCCCGCACCGCCTCGACGAGGTCCCGCAGCACCGGGTGGCCGATCACCGTGTGCACCGAGATGACGGCGTCCCCGGTGTCGTCGGGGTCGCCGCCGGCGGCGGAGCCGGTCCGGCCGGCCTCGTCGATGACGACCTGCAGGCGGTTGGCGAGGCGCATCGCCGCGAGCGAGTCGCCGCCGGCGGCGAAGAAGCTCTCGTCCGCCGCCCCGGTGGCCGATCCCAGCACCGCACACCACTCCTCGGTCACCCGGCGCGCCAGGCCGTCCATCCGGCCGTCCGTCCGGCCGTCGGTCACGCCGTCCGCCGGGGCGGCCGGCGCCGGCGGGGGCGCCGGCCGGGCGGTCCGGGCCGGCAGGGCGGCCCGGTCGACCTTGCCGTTGGGCATCATCGGGAACCGGTCCAGGACGTGCACCCGGGGCGGGACCATGTACGCGGGCAGGGTGCGGCGGAGCCCCGCCTGGACGTCTGCCGGGGTGAGCGACGCCGCCTCGGCGGCGACGTACATGACCAGGTCGTGGTCGCCGCCGCGGACGTCCTCGGCCAGCACGACCACGTTGGTCACGCCGGGCAGCGCGGCGGTCGCGGTCTCGATGTCGCCGAGCTCGATCCGGTACCCGTGCACCTTCACCCGCTGGTCCCGGCGCCCGACGTAGCGCAGGACCGGGTCCTGGTCCGACCCTGCGCCCGGGTCGGCGACCACCCGGTCGCCGGTCCGGTAGAGCAGCGCCGAGGTGGCGCCCGGCCACCGGTCGGCGACGAAGCGCTCCTGGTCGGCCGGGTCGCCGCCGAGGTAGCCGCTGGCGATGCCGGGGCCGCCGACGAGCAGCTCGCCGGTGGTCCCGGGCGGTGCGGGCTCGCCGTCGTCGCCGAGGACCAGCAGCCGGACCCCGTCGATCGCCGAGCCCATCGGGGAGACCCCCACGTCGTCGGGCCGGCAGCGCCAGTGCGTGACCAGCGGCGCCTCGCTGAGCGCGTAGATGTTGTGCAGGGTCGTCGCCGGCAGCACGCGGCCGGCCAGGGCCCGCAGGTCCTGGGTCAGCACCTCGCCCCCGCAGGAGACGTGCCGCAGTGTGTCGCAGCCGGCGGCGCCCCGGGCGTCCAGGAACAGCCGGAACGACGACGGGATGAACGTCGTCGTGCTGACCCGGTGCCGCTGGACCAGGGCGGCCAGCAGCGGCAGGTTGGCCTCCTCGCCGGGCGGCACGACCACGGTCGCCCCGCCGGTCAGCAGCGGCCACAGCACGTGCCGCAGCACGCTGACGAAGCTGACCGAGGTCTTGAACAGGTGCCGGTCCGCCGGGGTGAGCTCGAAGGTCCGCCGGGCCCAGTCGATCCCGGCACAGCAGGCCCGGTGCGAGAGCACGACGCTCTTCGGCCGTCCGGTGGAGCCCGAGGTGGCCACCACGATCGCCGGGCCGTCCGGGTCGACCGCCGGGCCGGCCCGGGTGCGGCCCGGCGCCGCCACCGGTGGCCGGGAGTCCACCGTGATCGGCAGCCGGACGGCGTCCGCCAGGTCCGACCGGCTCGGGCCGTCCCCGTCGGCCGGGGCGAGCAGCGCAACCGGGGTGGCGCCCTCCAGCACCATGCGCAGCCGGCTCACCGGGTCCTGCGGGTTGAGCAGCAGGGCCGCCGCGCCGACCCGGAGCACCCCGAAGAGGGCGGCCAGGTAGGCCGCTGAGCGGGGCAGGCAGAGGGCGACGGTGTCGCCCGGCCCGACGCCGCGCTCGTCCAGCCGGACCGCGATCGACTCGGCCCACCGGTCGAGGTCGGCGTACGAGAGCACGAGGTCGCCCGCGACGACGGCCACCGCCGCCGGCTCCGCCCGCACCTGCCCGGCGAACCACCCCGGCACCGTCCGTCCACTGTGGACGGGCAGCCGCTGCACATTCATGGTTTCTCCAGACCGGACTGCCGGATCACCGTCGGACGAACGCCTTGGTCCGCATGAGGAACTCGCCGACGAAACCGTCGTGCGGCAGGTGCGGCGCCGTCCGGAGCGTCCACAAGTCGTTGACGTAGACGTTGCGGATGCTCGGCTCGTCCACCAGCGCGTCGACGAGCGCGTCGTCGTCCGTGCTGACGGCGAGCACCAGGGTGTCCTTGAACGGCTCGACGCCGTCCGCGGGCGACCAGGGCGCCACCCAGACGCACGGGAACCCCAGCTCGATCGACGTCTGCGGAGCGGTGGCCCGGTCGACCTGGACGACCGCGGGCCGCAGCACCGCGCTGCCGTCCGCCAGCTCGTCGACCAGGTCCCCGTCGCCGAGCCGGACGGTGCACCCGCGCGCCTTCGAGAGCAGGTAGTCCTCGAGCTTCCTGGCCAGCGGGAGCGGCTGGACGGGGAGCCTCGCCGCCTCGTGCTCGGGCGGGAGACTCGGCAGCGCGGCGAGCCGCTCGGCGATCGCCTCCGCCACCGGGGTGGGGTCGCCCTCGACGTACACGGCGGTGGCGTTCGTGCACGCCGTGCCGCCCTCGTCGCTGATCGAGCTCACGACGACGTCCAGGTCCCGCCGCCAGTCCCCGCCGGCGGTGAGCACGATCTTCGACCGGCCGGGGCCCTGGCAGAGCACGGTCGGGGTGGTGGCGTAGCGGTCCACCACGTCCTGGCCGCCGTACACCATGGCCAGGTCGGCGCCGGAGATCATCCGGTCCGCCGTCGCGTGCCCGGTGGGCAGCAGCACGAGCTGGTCCGGCCCGAAGCCGGCCTCGCGCAGCGCGCTGACCAGCCGGTACGGCGTGAAGGGCTCGCGCCCGGACGGCCGGACCGCCACCCGGTACCCCAGCGCCAGCGCCTCCAGCCAGGGCGCATGGACGGCCGGGTGGTTGCCGGCCGCCAGCACCGCGAAGACGTCGCCGCGCCGGGTCCACACGGCGGTGCCGTCCGCTCGGCCGGGCGCCCGCCAGCTGCTCACCGCACCGGCCGGCCGGGCGCTCTCGACGGCGGTGCACACGTCCCTCGCGGCCCGGCGGATGAAGTCCGTCGCCGACCGGACCACCGACAGCGGCATGCCGGAGACCCGGCTCACGACCCGCTGGTAGGCCTCGACCGGCTGCCCGTCCGGCGCCCCCTCGGCGAACACCTCACCCGCCCGTCGCAGCGCCGCCAGCCGCTGCGCCGCCGGCATCTCGCCGGCCCGGGCCAGCGCGGTCATGGCCCGGGCCACGTACAGCGGCGGCACCACGCTCAGCTCGCCCACGGGCACCCCGGCCACGTCCTCGACCGGCTGCCGGTTGCGTGCCCGGTACGGCCCGGCCGGTCCCAGCGCGGTCAGCTGCATCAGTCCGTCCGGCCCCACCTAATAGACTCCCTCGATCACTTCCTCGCCGCCGAAGACGCCGAACGGGGCGACGTCCGAGAGGGAGTCGCCGAGCTGACCCGGCAGTGGCGGCACCCGGGTGGCCAGGTCGCGCTCGTCGTTGTTCGGGATGAACATCGACCGGCTGACGTGGTTCATCACCACCTGGCCGCGCTCGCCGTAGGGCACCGGCCGGCCGGTCTCCGGGTCGACCACGGAGAAGGTGACGTGCGGGGAGAACGGGTCGAAGACCCGTGGCTCGTCGTCGGCCAGGCCCATCCGGTCCACCGTCGGGCACATCCCCATCGTCCCGCCGTACGAGCTGTGCAGCTGGACCTGCGGGAAGACCTCGGTGCGCAGCAGGTGCTCGGTGTCGGCGTCGATGCTGGCGCCGCCCCAGTAGATCGCCTGCAGGTGCTTGTTCATCAGGTCGACGAGGTGGTCCTGCTGGGCCATGCGCTCGAGCAGCGGGGGCGTGGCGAAGATCGCGCCGACGTGCTGCGTCTCCAGCACGTGGCCGGCCTGCTCCAGCACGTGGTCGGCATAGCGCGACGCCTGGTCGGCGTGGCCGGCGGAGAGGCACTTCTTCACCCAGCGGGGGTCCAGGTCGATGTGGAACGGGATCCCGCCCCGGCGGCGCGCGAGCTGCGCGACGAACTGCCCGATGACGTGCGGGCCGGTGGGAGTGAGCACCAGGAAGTCGAGGTCCCGGGGAAAGCCGCGCTCGTCCAGTCGGCGGCTGACCCACTCCAGGTACCGGTCCTCCCAGTCGCCGAGCAGCGGGACCCGCTTCGGAACGCCGGTCGTGCCGCCGCTCTCGAAGACCCCGGCGATCGGGACCCGGTCGCCGTATCCACGCGGGATGAGGTCCCGGACCGGGACCTGCCGCAGCTCGTTGACGATGTTGGGGAAGAGCCGCAGGTCCTCGAACGAGCGGACGTCCGACCGCGGGTCGAAGTCGAGAGTCCTGGCCCGCTCCAACCAAAACGGGGATCCGGTACCCGGGTCGAAATGCCACTGGATGGCGGCCCGGATCACCGCCATTCCGTCGGGAATGTTGTCCACCGGCCAGTCCAGGGCCGATTCGGACGAGACAGCCAATACACACTCCCAGAACTTTCCGGCACCTCTCGGGCAGGAGATCCACAACGGGCGTGAGGTGCCGATGATGGCCGAGTTGATGCCACGCTAACCCGGGACGGGCGGGTCGGCAAGGTATCAGCCGACTTGGGCACCAATCGATGCCAGTGCGTCGATCAGGTGGTCAAGATCCTATTCGGACGTCGGGTTGCCGGGGCACGCGGTCGACGCCTGGTTCGCCGCTACCCTCGGTGACGGGTGCGCTGACCGCGGCCGGCAGCTACTCGACGTTCCGCGACGTCTCGCCGACCGGCTCACCGAATCGGCGACGCCGATCTGGAAATAGTGGTCCATCACCGACAGGTGGGTGAACCCGGCGTCGTCCGCGGTGCGGGCGATGCGGGCGAGCTGGTCGGCGACGGTGGCCGGCGAGCCGGGCCAGTCGAAGCGGATCACGTGCAGGCCGAGGTCCATCCCTCGACGCTACCGTCGGCGGGTAGGTTGCATCCCGTGTGAGGTGACGAGCGTGTGGTCAACCACACTCTGTCTCACGGCCCGACACCGATCGCCCCCGGGAGGACACGTGGACCTGCTCGTTCTCATCGGCCGGATCCTGTTCTCGGCGCTGTTCCTCGGCTCCGCAGTCGGCCACCTCACACAGTCCAAGGCGATGGCTGGCTACGCGTCCAGCAAGCGGATCCCGTCGCCGGCAGCAGCGGTGGTCGGGTCCGGCGTCCTGATCCTGCTCGGCGGGCTCAGCGTGCTGCTCGGCGTCTGGCCGGACCTCGGCGCCCTCCTGCTCATCGCGTTCCTCGTGCCGACCGCGCTGCTCATGCACCGGTTCTGGACGGAGCGGGATCCGATGCTGCGGCAGAACGACCAGGCGCACTTCATGAAGAACCTCGCTCTGGCCGGCGCCGCGCTGGTCATGTTCGCGTTCTTCGCCTATGCCGGGCACGACTTGGGACTGACCCTCACCGGACCGCTGCTCGACCTGCGCTGAGCGGATCCAGCGGTCGAGGACACGTTCGACGCCGCAGCCGGCACCTGCGGGGAGCCGGTAACCTCGGCCACGGGACGCGATGAACATCCGAGCAGGCCCAGGGACAGGATGAACAAGTATCTCGAGTTGGCGGACTATCGTCGTCGGGTGGCGGAGATCTATCTAGCTGAACCGGTGGACGGTGTTGCCGGCTGGCGGGAGTTCCGGACGGCGCGCGATAAACTGTTCCGAGAGCATCCGCAGTCGGCACTGGAACCCGACGATCGGGAGAGACTCGATACTCTGCCGTTCTTTGAATATGACGTCCAGTATCGGGTCCAAGCCACGCTCGTTCCGGACGCGGACGACGGAGAGGTCACCATCGACACCGGCGGAGAGGACGGCATCCTCCATTACCGCAGAGTCGCTCGACTCGGCACCCCGTTCGGGGAGCTGACCATGTTCTGGCTGACCGGGTACGCCGGCGGCCTCTTCATGCCGTTCCGGGACCTGACGTCGGGCAGCGCCACCTACGGCGCGGGCCGTTATCTACTCGACACCATCAAGGGCACTTTTGGTCGGGGCGTCGTCCTGCATGCTGATCACGCAGTCGTCGACTTCAACTATGCGTACAACCCGTCCTGTGCCTACGACTGGCGATACGCCTGTCCGTTGGCGCCCCGGGAGAACTGGTTGACGGTCCCCATACGGGCCGGGGAGCAGACCTACTCCGGCCGGTCCGAGCCCGGATCCACTGGTGATCTTGGTTGAGATCGGCGCGGCAGCATCGGCCGGTGGATCGCCGCCGGACAGGCCTTCGTGCAGAACCTCCGGATCAGCTCTTGATCCGCTCCGTTTCGTACGCCCACATCACGATTTCAACGCGGTTTCGGGCACCGAGCTTGTTCATCAGGCTGGCCAGATGGGTCTTGACCGTGCTGAGGCTGATGTGCAGCTCGCCGGCGATCTCGGCGTTGGTGCGACCGCGGGCCACCGTGATCAGGACCTCCTCCTCCCGGAGGGTGAGCGGTTCGGCGGGCTGGGCCGGCGGCCGCTTTCCCCGGGCATCGGAGAACGCGGCGAGGAGTCGGCCGGTGACGTTCGGGGCGATGAGCGCGTCACCGCCGGCGGCGGCCTGGATCGCCTGGATCAGGAGTGCGGGTCCGGCGTCCTTGAGCAGGAAGCCTCGGGCACCTGCCTTGAGGGCGCCGTGCACGTACTCGTCGAGGTCGAAAGTCGTGATCACGACGATCGCGATCGGGTCGTCGACACCGGGGCCGGCGAGCTGTCGGGTTGCCTCGATCCCGTCCACCTCGGGCATGCGGATGTCGAAGAGGCACACGTCGGGGCGGAGCTTGCGGGCCAGGGCCACCGCCGCGCGTCCGTCCGCCGCCTGCCCGACCACTTCGATGTCCGGCTGGGCGTCGAGGATCATCGCCAGACCTGTCCGGACGATCTCCTGATCATCAGCGACGAGCACGCGGATGCTCATGTGACCGGGATCCTCCTCGGCAGCACTGCGCTGACCGTCCAGCCCCCGTCGGGACTGGGACCGGCATCGAGGGTGCCACCGAGGAGCATCGCTCGTTCGGCCATGCCGACCAGGCCGTAGCCCGCCCAGCTCCGGCCGCTCGAGCTGGCATCGCCGTCGTCGCGGACGGTCAGTCGCACGCAGTCGTCATCGCCGGCGACCGAGACATCGACGCGGGTCGCGTGCCGTGCGTGCCGCACCGCGTTCGTGATCGACTCCTGGGCGATGCGGTAGATCGCCGCGGCGACCGGCGGCCTGAGTTCGTCGAGGTCACCCGAGAGGTCCACCTCGACCCGCGGCCGGCCCCCGACACCGCCGGCGAGCCGCTCGATGTCGGCGACTCCGCGTTGCGGGGCCAGATCGGGTTCCTCGCCGCCCTCGCGCAGGACACCGACCATGCCGCGCATCTCGACGAGAGTCCGCGAGGCCTCCTCCTCGATGACGTCGAGAGCGTCCAGGGCGGCGTCGGGACGGGAGGCGGCGACCACCCGGCCGGCCTGCGCCCTGATCGCGATGGCCGAGATGTGGTGGGCGACCGTGTCGTGCAACTCGCGCGCCAACTGTTCCCGCTCGCGGAGCCTGACCTGGTCCATCTCACGCAGCCGGGCGGTGCTCCGGTAGCGGACCGATGCACCGAGCACCGCGGGGAAGAGCAGGAACAGGCCGCCGACTGCCGCCTCGACGATGCCCGGGTAGTCGACCGCCGTACCGAGGACACCGGCGACCACCATGATGGCCAGCCCGATCGCGGCTTCCCGGCCCGCTCCCCAGCGGAACAACGAGTAGGGGAGCAGCAAGATGAAGATCATGGTGTAGAGCCCGACCGGTCCGCCGGCCCAGACCGAGGCGACGCTCACGGCGATCACGGCGCCGAACGCGACCGCGACCATGGCAAGAGGGTGCGTGCGCCGCCACAGCAGCGTGAAGACCAGCGCGACGGCGAGCACGAGCGCGACGGGCCGCCACACCAGGTCCGGGCGGAAGACGCCTTCGAGGACCGCCGTCGGCACCAGCACGGCGACGAGCAGCCAGTCCCGCCACACCCGCTCCGGCGGCTGCGGGGCTCGGGGCTCGGCCCACATCGAGCGGACGGCGTCTCCCACCACGACCTCACCGTAGAGAACCCACGCGTACGGCGGATCGGCCGAAAGCACGGCGATTCTGCCCGCTCCTCACCCGATCGGCCAGCCGAAATCCTGGCGCCCGGGCCGATGTGCCCGCGATGGAGCCTCATGACGATGAGGCCACCCGGTCGCCGTACCGCACCGGGGAACCCCGGAGGAGATCACGATGATGTCGCAGGCTCTGTACCGGCTGGGCCGCTTCGCCGCGCGCCGCCCGTGGGCGGTGATCGGGACATGGCTCGTCGTCTCGGTGTTCGTGGTCGGAGCGTCCGGCGCTCTCGGCCGCCAGCTCGAGGACACCTTCGACGCTCCGGGTGCCGACTCCCAGGAGGCCGCCGAGCTGCTCACGGCCGCCGGGGCGGAGCAGGCCGGGCTCACCGCGCAGGTGGTCCTCACGCCGCTCGACGACCGGGCGACGTTCTTCGACTCGGCCGACGCCCGGGCCGCACTGACCGAGGTCCAGCAGATGGTCGCCGACCTGCCCACGGTGCTCGGCGCCACGGACGCCGCCGGTGCGCTGGCCAAGGGACCCGGCGCGGCCGCGGCGAGTGGAGCGGTGTCGCCTGACGGGCGGGTCGCGCTCATCCGGGTCCAGTACCCGCCGCTCGAAGGACTGGACCCGGCCGTTCTCGACGACCTCAAGGAGCTCGGCGCCACGGCCCGGGAGGGTTCTCCGCTGCGGATCGAGATGGGTGGCGACCTGTTCTTCGCGTTCGAGCAGAGCGGCGCGGGCCCGGGCGAGATCCTCGGTCTGGCCGCAGCGGTCGTCATCCTGCTGCTGGCATTCGGATCACTGATCGCCATGGTCCTCCCGATCGGGATGGCGATCTTCGGCCTCGCCCTCGGCATCAGCTCGATGTCGCTAGTCACCTACCTGATCGACATCCCCAGCTGGGCACCGGTCATCGGCAGCATGGTCGGCCTCGGGGTGGGCATCGACTACGCCCTGTTCCTGGTCGTCCGACACCGCGAGTACCTCGCCCGCGGGATGACCGTCGCGGAGTCAGCCGGTCGCGCCGTCGCCACGGCCGGTCGGGCAGTGGTCTTCGCCGGTGGCACCGTCGTCATCGCGATCCTCGGTCTCGCCGTCGCCGGCATACCGTTCATGACCGCCGGCGGTATCGCCATCTCGGTCATCGTGCTGATCATGATGATCGCGTCGGTCACGCTGCTGCCCGCGTTCCTCGGTATTGCCGGGCACTGGATCAACCGCCTCGGCCTCCGGCGGTCCACTGCCCGGGACGGCGCCGCGGTGGGCTGGCGGCGATGGGTCGCCCACGTCTCCGGGAACGCGTGGGTCTACCTGATCGGCTTCACCCTGCTTCTCCTGGCGCTCACCGCACCCGTGCTGGCCCTCCGGGTGGGCAACCCCGACGACGGAGCGCTACCCGAGTCCCGCACCGAGCGGCGGGCCTACGACCTCGTCGCGGAGGGCTTCGGTCCCGGTGTCAACGGCCCACTGGTCATCGCCGTCGACACCTCCGAGGACCCTCGCGTGCTCGGTCCGCTGCGCGACGCCGTGCTGGCGGACGATGGCATTGCCGCGGTCGCCCCGGCCGCGGTGAACCCCGGAGCCGGCGTCGCGACGCTGGTTGCGTACCCCACCACCGGACCGCAGGACGAGGCCACGTTCGACACGGTGCAGAGGCTGCGGACGGTCGTGTTCCCGTCCGTGCTCGACCAGAGCCCGGCGCGAGCTCACGTCGGTGGCCAGACCGCGACCTTCGCCGACGTCGGCGGCCGGGTCCGGGATCGGCTGCCGCTGTTCGTCGCCGCGGTGATCCTGCTGTCCTTCCTGCTGCTCACCCTGGTCTTCCGGTCGGTGCTCGTGCCGCTGAAGGCAGCGCTGCTGAACCTGCTGAGCATCGGCGCCTCGTACGGCGTGCTGGTCATGGTGTTCCAGTGGGGATGGGGCGCCGGCATCATCGGCCTGGAATCCACCGTGCCGATCGTCTCGTTCATCCCGATGTTCATGTTCGCCATCCTCTTCGGCCTGTCGATGGACTACGAGGTGTTCCTCCTCTCCCGGGTGCGTGAGGAATACATCCGCACCGGCGACAACGACACCTCCGTGATCAATGGCATCGCCCGCACCGCCCGGGTGATCACGTCGGCAGCTCTGATCATGATTTCGGTCTTCCTCGGTTTCGCCCTGGGTGACGACCCGAGAATCAAGATGTTCGGCCTCGGCCTGGCCACCGCCATCTTCATCGACGCGACGATCGTACGGATGATCGTGGTGCCGGCGACGATGAAGCTGCTGGGGGACGCGAACTGGTGGGTTCCGCGCTGGCTCGATCGCCTGCTGCCGGCCATCGACGTGGAGGGACAGGCAGGGCCGCGGGTTCGCCGGTCCGGCGGTCGGCGGGGCTTCCGGCGCGCTAGCGGCCGTCTAGGGCCGGACGTGCAGTGTTGAGGCGTGTCCACGACCTCCCCGGCCGACCGATCCGGGACGCAGCCATGGTGGAATCCGCAGCGGCCGTCCGCCATGCCCGTGCACCGGTACGTCCGCGCCGACCGGCCAGCGCCCGGCTCGCGCGCCTGGATCGACCGCCCGGTCGACCGGGCACCGCTATGGAGCTCGGTGGACCTGCGCGACGGCAACCAGGCGCTGGCCAACCCGATGGACCTGCGCCGCAAGCGGTCGATGTTCGACCTGCTGGTCCGGATCGGCGTCAAGGACATCGAGGTCGGCTACCCGTCGGCCAGTGAGGCCGACTTCGGGTTCGTCCGCGAGCTGATCACCGCCGACCGCATCCCGGACGACGTGACCATCTCCGTCTTCACGCCGGCCCGGGCGGACCTGATCGAGCGGACCTTCGACGCGGTCCGCGGCGCCGACCGCGCGATCGTGCACCTGTGCCACGCCACGGCCTGCCTGTGGCGGGAGGTCGTGTTCAGGCTGACCCCGGCCGAAGTGCTGGCGCTCGCCCGGGACAGCGCGCGGCTGATGGTGCGGCTGGCCGACCGGACGGCCGGCTCCGGCATCCGGTTCGAGTACTCCCCGGAGACCTTCAACCTCACCGAGCCGGACTTCGCGCTGGAGATCGCGAACACCGTCGCCGAGGTGGTCGACGCGAGCGCGGACCGGCCGCTGACGCTCAACCTGCCGACCACGGTGGAGGTGCACACCCCGGACGTCTTCGCCGACCAGGTCGAGTGGATGCACCGCAACCTGGACCGGCGCGCGGCGATCATCCTCTCGGTGCACCCGCACAACGACCGCGGCACCGCCGTGGCGGCCGCCGAGTTCGCCCTCGCCGCCGGGGCGGACCGGGTCGAGGGGACGCTGTTCGGCAACGGGGAGCGGACCGGCAACGTCTGCCTGGTCACGCTCGCGCTCAACCAGTTCAGCCGCGGCGTCGACCCGCAGCTCGACCTCTCCGACCTGACCACCGTCCGGGACGTCGTCGAGCGGTGCAACGAGATGCCGGTGCACCCCCGGCACCCGTACGCCGGGGACCTGGTGTTCACCGCGTTCTCCGGCACCCACCAGGACGCCGTCGCCAAGGGCCTCGCGCACCTGGCCGACCGGGCCGCGGCCGCCCGGCGGACGCCCGCGGAGCTGCCGTGGCAGGTGCCGTACCTGCCGATCGACCCGCACGACGTCGGCCGTGACTACCGCGCGATCATCCGGGTGAACAGCCAGTCGGGCAAGGGCGGCATCGCCCACGTGCTGCACGCCCGCTGGGGCCTCGACCTCCCCACCGGCCTGCGCGTCGACTTCGCCCGGGTGGTGCAGCGGGTCGCCGACAGCACCGGCACGGAGCTGGAGCCCGGCCGGCTCTGGGAACTCTTCCGGGCCGAGTACTGCGAGCCGGGCGGCACAGTCCGGACCCCGTGCACCGGCGACGGCGGCGCGGTCGTCGTCACCGTCCCGGGGACCGCGGTGTTCGAGCTCGACGACCGCGACGATCCGGTCGGGACGCTGCTGGGCGCCGTGCGCGCCGGCGGGACCCAGGCCGAGCTCCGACAGCTCACCGGTGCGGAGACCGGCATCCCGGCCGGCCCGCGGCGGGTGTGCTACGCGGAGGTGCTGGTGGACCGGCGGCCGGTGTGGGGCGTGGGGCTGGCGCCGACCGAGCCGGTCGCCGCGGTGAGGTCGGTGCTCGCCGCGCTGCACCGCGGCGGCGCCCTGCACGGACTCCGCACGGCCGGGCCGCAGCCGGTCGGCTCGGCCGAGATCGCGCGATGAGCGCCGAGGAGCTGCCGGCCTACCTCGAGCTGGAGCCCGGCCGGTACCGGGAGGACCACGGGCTGCAGTACGAGGACTTCGTCGTCGGCGACGTCATCGAGCACCGGCCCGGGCGGACCATCTCCGCCACCGACAACACCTGGAGCTCGTTGCTGTGCCTCAACCAGCACCCGCTCCACATCGACGGCGCGTACGCCGCGCGGACCCCGTTCGGGCAGGCGCTGGTGTCGAGCCTGGTGACCTTCAGCATCGTCAACGGGATGACGGTCCGGTCGGTCAGCCAGAAGGCCGTCGCCAACCTGGGCTGGGACAACGTGCGGCTGAGCGCCCCCGTGCATGTCGGCGACACGCTCTACGCGGAGACCACCGTCATCGCGAAGCGGCCCTCCGCCTCCCGGCCCGGCGAGGGCGTCGTCACGGTGCGCACCGTCGGGCTCAACCAGCACGGCGCGCGGGTCATCGAGTTCCTCCGGACGGTCCTGGTGTCCCTCCGGGCCGCCGGGGACCGGCGGACCGGCCGCCCGGTGCCGACCGAGGGAGAGAGATGACGTCCATTCCGGTGATCAGTCTGGAGCGGGCCCGGTCCGGCGACGAGCCGGCCGTGGCCGCGGAGATCTCGGCGGCGTGCATGCAGGTCGGGTTCTTCGTGGTGCGCGACCACGGCATCGAGCCGGCGGTCTTCGACCACGCGTACTCCGCGTCCCTCGAGTTCTTCCGCCGGCCGACCGGACAGAAGCGCGAGTACGCGATGCGCACCAGCACCCGCCGCGGCGAGAACGACTACAGCCCGTACGGGTACAGCGCGCTGCTGTCCGAGAACGCGTACGCCTACACCGGCCGGCCGGGCATGCCGTCGGACTACGTGGAGAAGTTCAGCGTCGGCCGGCTCGTCCTGGACGACACCGAGGACCTGCCGTTCCCACCGGACGAGCAGGGCGGCCGGCTGCGGACCGCCCTGAGGGACTACTTCGCCGCGTGCGAGACGGTGGCCGGCAGGATCGCCGAGCTGCTGACCGTCGCGCTCGAGCTGCCGCGCGACTTCTTCGCGACCCGGACCGACCGGTCGAACGACTCGCTCCGCTCCCACTACTACCCCGGCCTGCGCCCGGAGCTCCGCACCGACCAGGGCATGGGCGAGCACACCGACGGCACCCTCATCACGCTGCTCACCCAGGACGGCCCCGGCCTGCAGATCCGGGACGTGGCCGGCCGCTGGCTGGACGTCGGGGACGGCCGGCGGGACTGGTTCGTCGTCAACATCGGCGACCTGATGGCGCGCTGGTCCAACGACGAGTACGTCTCGACGCCGCACCGGGTCAAGCTGGCCGACCGGCCGCGGCAGTCCGTGGTCTTCTTCAAGCTGGCCAACGACGACGCGGTCATCGAGTGCTTCCCGACGTTCACCCGGACCCGCGCGGCCCGGTACGAGCCGATCCGCTACGAGGCCTTCTCGTTGCAGAAGATGAACGCGCTGTTCGGCCGGGAGGGCTCGGCATGAGGGTGCACCCGTGCCTGCTCTACACCCCGGCGCTCCGCGTCGACGCGCTGCTCCGGTCGGTGCCGCCGCGGACCGGCATGGTGGTGCTCGACCTCGAGGACTCCATCCCGGCGCACGCGAAGGGCGCGGCCCGCGACCGGCTGGCGAGCGTCGACCTGTCCGGGTCCGGGCTGCCCGGGGTCGGCCTGCGGGTCAACAGCATCGCGACCCCGGACGGCCTGCGCGACGTCGAGGCGGTGCTCGCGCTGGGCGGCCGGGTCGGCGGAGTCCCGGTGCAGACGGTCTTCGTGCCCAAGGTCGCCGGCGGCGGCGATGTCGTCGTCTACCGGTCGCTGCTGTCGGGTCTGCCCGACCCGGTCGACATCTGCAGCTTCATCGAGACGGTGGACGCGGTGGAGAACGCGTACGAGATCGCCGCGCTGAGCGACGGGCTGTGCTTCGGGCAGGCGGACCTGGTCGCCGAGATGTACGCGCCGAACGAGTCGTTCCTCGGGCACGCCCGCGCGCGGCTGTGCGTCGCGGCCGCCAAGTACGGGCTGCCGGCCATCGACACGAACTCGTTCGAGCTGCGGGACATGGACGTGGTCCGGGCAGCCAGCGAGGCCGCGCGGCGCTGCGGCTTCACCGGCAAGGCGGCCATCCACCCGCGGCAGGTCGACCCGATCACCGACGCGTTCGCCGTGGACCCGGCCGAGCTGGCCGGCTACCGCCGGACGATCCGCGAGTACGAGCGGAACGTGCAGGGCTTCGCCGTGACCGAGGACGGCGTGCTCGCGCCCCCGTTCGTGCTCAGGGCCCGGCGGATGCTGCGGCTCCACGACGAGACGGCGAAACCGGTCGGCTGACCCGGTCCGGACCGGCCGGTGACGACACCCCGGCGCTTGCCAGCGTACCGACGACAACGTGGAGGAAACGTGGAGATCTCGATGCAGGACATCGTCAGGGAGTCGATGGTCGACGTGTCCGGCTACGACGCGGAGCTGGTCGACGGCCAGCTCCGGATGGTCGGCGGCGAGCTGACCGCCCGGCTGCTCGAGCTGGTCGCCGACGGTGCCGGGCTGGCCGTCTGCCACGGCGCGAACGCCCTGTTCGCCCGGCACGGCATGGACGTGCACCGGGCAGCGGACGCCGCGGTCGCGCGGGACTACCTGGAGTCGGCCTTCCGCGCCTTCGCGGCCGAGGTCGATGCCGCCATGAACAGCCCGGTCGCCATGGGCTACGACCGCGTCGCCAGCATGGACGTCGACGGCTTCAACAAGAACACGCACTTCACCCCGAACAGCGACCACACCACGTCGCGCGAGTTCCTCACCACGAAGTGCGTCCACTTCGATGCCGCGACCCCGTTCATCGGCAACATCTACGGCCCGAACACCAACATCAGCGGCGGGATGCCGATCGTCTGCGACACCCGCGACTACTGCACCGACCACGGTATCGACCCGGCCGACCTGGTCGAGCTGATGCCGCACAGCTACAACGTCGCGGTCAAGGAGCAGTACAGCGAGGCGATCCTGGCCGACTACTCGGTCGGCGTGGACGTCGACCTGCAGCACGACCTGGTCATGGTGGTGCTGGACAACGAGGTGAGCGGCGGCCTGGCGCACGCCGGCTCGATGCCGCGGCTCACCGACCCGGCCGAGCCGGGCACCCGGCCGATCCGGCACCTGGAGTTCCAGTTCCCGGACGGCTCGGACCTGGAGCGGTGGTACCGGCACTACCGCCTCGGCATCCCCCAGGTCACGCTGGAGGTCCCCGACGCCGCGGCGCACCAGCGCTACCACCGCGGAGTGGACTCCAGCCTGCCGGCGCAGCGCCCGGCCACCGTCGAGAGCTGAGGCCGCCGTGGCACCGGTGCGCAGCGGAGACGTCCCGGCCATCACGGCAGCCGACGAGGCGGAGCTGGCGCGCCTGCTGACTGCGCTCGCGGCGGACCGGTGGCCGGACGACATCGCCGAGGCCCGGCGCTTCTACGACGCCTGGGGGGCGCCGGTCGCGCCGGACGTCCGGGTGCGCCGCCGACCGGTCGGCGACGTACCGGCGTACCTGCTGACCCCGCCGGACGCCGACGACTCGACGATCGGCTTGTACCTGCACGGCGGCGGCTACGTCTACGGCTCCCAGGCCAGCCACGGCAGCCTGGCCGCCGAGGCCGCGCGCGCGGCGCGCTGCCCGATGCTGCACCTGCAGTACCGCCGGGCGCCGGAGCACCGCTACCCGGCGGCGCTGCAGGACGCGGTGAGCGCGTACGCCGGGCTGCTGGACGAGGGGTGGCCACCGGGCGCCGTCGTGGTGGCCGGGGACTCGGCCGGCGGCGGCCTGGTGCTGGCGACCCTGCTCGCCGCCCGGGACCAGGGCCTGCCGATGCCCCGGGCGGCGGCGTGCATCTCGCCGTGGGTGGACCTGGCCGGAACCGGCGAGACGTTCCGGACCAAGGAGGCGGTCGACCCCCTGATCACCAGGCGGGTGGTGGCGCTGGTGGCCGAGTCCTACCTGGCCGGCGTCCCCCCGGAGACGCCCTACGCCTCCCCGTTGTACGGGTCCGTGCACGGCCTCCCTCCCGTCCTCATCCAGGTGGGCGAGCGGGAGATGCTGCTCAGCGACGCCGAGCGGTTCGCCGCCAAGCTGGCCGACGCCGGCTCCCCGGTCACGCTCGAGGTCTGGCCCGGGATGGTGCACGTCTGGCACCTGCACCACCGGCGGCTGGCCAAGGCGCGGCAGGCGCTCGGCCGGCTGGGGCGCTTCCTGCAGTCCCCGCCGACCGGGCGGCGCGCCGGCCGGCTGCCGGCGGCCGCGGAGGGGGCGGGACGGTGACCGACCTCGACCGCGACACCGTGGTCGGACCGCACCGGTTCAGGAACAACCAGCGCATGGTCCCGGCCAGCGAGTCCGCGTGGCGGCTCGCCCGGGACAGCGGCATGCTGGACATCCGGGTCGAGGCGGTGGCCGGCCAGAACCGGCTGCGCGACGTCCGCACCGGGCACGAGTTCGTGAACCTCTCCTCGTGCTCGTACCTGGGGCTGAACAGCCATCCCGCGGTCGTCGCCGGCGGCGTGGCCGCGCTGCGGGAGCAGGGCATCACCGGCCTGGCGATGGCGGAGTTCCGGATCCGGCTGGAGCTGATGCACCGGCTGGAGGAGGAGCTGTCGGAGCTCTTCGGCGCCCGCGTGCTGCCGTCGATCTCGTGCGGTGTGCTCAGCGCCGCGCTGCTGCCGCTGCTGGCCTCGGGCCACCTCACCGACAGCGAGCCGCTCGTCGTCGTCTTCGACCGGTTCGCGCACTTCTCGCTGAGCTTCCTCAAGCCGGTCGTCGCCGACGAGGCGATGGTGCTGACCAGCCCGCACAACGACATGCAGTTCCTGGAGGACGTGTGCCGGCAGCACCCCCGGGTGGCGTACGTGTGCGAGGGCGCGTACTCCGTCGGCGGTCTCGCCGACCTGGCCGGCCTGCGCGCGCTGCAGGACCGGTACGGCCTGTTCCTGTACGTCGACGACTCGCACGCGCTGTCCACCCAGGGCCGGCACGGCGAGGGCTACGCGCGGTCGGTCTTCGCGGAGCTGGACGACCGGACCATCGTGGTGGCCTCGATCGCCAAGGCGTTCGGCAGCACCGGCGGCATCGCGATGATCGGCTCCCCCGGCAGGTACGACTTCCTCTACCGGTCCGGCCCGCTCGGCTGGTCGCAGGGGCTGCGGACGGCGGCCGTGGGCACCAGCCTCGGCAGCATCGAGGTGCACCGGAGCGTTGAGCTCGGCCGGCGGCAGCGCCGGCTGGCCGACAACGTCCGGCTCTTCGACCGCCGGCTGGCGGGGCGGGGCCTGCGCGGGGCCGGCTCGCACATCAAGTTCGTCACCGTCGGCGACAACGACGCGGCGGTGCGGCTGTCCACCGAGCTCTACCGCCGCGGCTACTACTGCTCGGCAATGTTCTTCCCGATCGTCGCCCGCGGCCAGGCCGGGGTGCGGCTGATGCTGCGCGGCGACATGACCGCCGCGATGACGGACGACTTCGCCTCCGTGCTCCTCGCCGTGCTGGACGGTGCCGGGTGAGGGCGGCCGGCGGTCCCGGCCCGCCGGCCTCCCCCGGCGAGCCCTCCGTGGACCTGGTCCGGTCGCTGGCCGCTGAGATGAGCGCCGCGCTGCGGCGCGGCGCCGTCCGGCGCATGACCGTCCCGCGCCGCGAGGTCGTCGAGGACCCGACCGGTCGGAAGTACGTGTCCATGCCTGCCGTATCGCCCGACTACGACCTGTTCATAAACAAGACTGCTACAATTGTCCCGGACAGCGTTGGCGGCAGGGACACGACGGTAACGTCGGTCGTGTCGGTCTTCGCGGCGGGGAGCGGGAGGGTCCTCCGGGTGATGGACGGCGCCGTCGTGACCAACCTCAAGTGTGCGGCGGTGACGGCCCTGGTGACCGACCGGTGCGCGGCGCCGGCCGGCGGGGTGCTCGGCATCATCGGTGCCGGCGTGCAGGCGCGCCTGCAGTACCGGGCGGTGTCGGCCGTGCGCGACCTGGAGGAGGTGCGCATCTACTCCCGTACGGCCGACCGTGCCGCGGCCTTCGGCCGCCACGTCGCGCAGGCCGCGGGCGACGGCACCAGGGTGGTCGTGTGCGGCTCGGCGGCGGACGCCAGCCGCGGGGTCGACATCCTCGCCACCGCGACCACGTCGGCGGCCCCGCTGCCGATCTCGCCGGACCTGTCCGACCACGTGCACGTCAACTGCATGGGCGCGCACACGGTCGGGTCCCGCGAGCTGGACGCGGACCTCCTGCGCAGCAGCGTGCTGATCGTCGAGGACCGCGCCACCGCGGTCGCGGAGGCCGGTGACCTGCACCGGACGGCGATCGAGCTCGACGCGCTGGAGTCGCCCGCGGCCGCCGGGCTGGACCGGCGGCGGACCGTCTTCAGCTCGACCGGCTGCGCGTCGCTGGACCTGATCACCTGCGCCCACCTGGGGCAGGTCCCGGCCGCGGCCGAGCGGGAGCTCGACGTCCTGACCCGGCGCCTGGACCTGGACGTGCCGGCCGACCTCGCCGGCGGCGTGCTGCACGGCTACCGGGCGCTGCGGGAGATGACCACGTTGCTGCGCCAGGCCGGGCCGAGCGCCGGCGGAGCCGGCGGAGCCGGGACGGAGGCGCCGGATGCCTGACGCGGCGGCGGCGGCGCTCGGCGAGCTGTCGGTCCGCGACGCCGGCGAGCTGCTGCGCTCCGGCGACCTCAAGTCGGTGGAGCTCACCCGGCACGCGCTGGCGGCGATCGACCGGCTGGAGCCGACGCTGCACGCGTTCGTCCTGGTGACCGGCGAGCTGGCGCTGCGGCGCGCCGCCCGGGCCGACCGGGAGCTGAGTGCCGGCCTGGACCGCGGGCCGCTGCACGGGATCCCGTACGCGCTGAAGGACATCTTCGACGTGCGCGGGCTGCCGACGACCAATGGCTCCTGGCTGACCGTCGAGGACGTACCGGCCCGGGACAGCGCGGTCGAGCACCGGCTGCGCGCCGGCGGCGGGGTCCTGCTCGGGAAGCTGACGACCTACGAGTTCGCCGTAGGCGGGCCCAGCTTCGACCTGCCCTTCCCGCCGGCGCGCAACCCCTGGAGCCCGGACCACGTGCCCAGCGGCTCGTCCTCGGGAGCGGGCGCCGCGGTGGCCGCCGGGCTGGTCCCCATCGCCGTCGGCTCCGACACCAGCGGGTCGATCCGCGGCCCGGCGTTCCACTGCGGCGCGGTGGGGCTCAAGCCGACGTACGGCCGGGTGCCCGGCCGCGGCGCGCACCCGCTGTCGGTCACGCTGGACCACTTCGGACCGCTGGCCTGGACGGTGGCCGACGCGGCGGCGGCCCTGCGAGTGATCGCCGGTGCCGACCCGGCTGACCCGGCTGACCCGCGGGCCGGCGACGTGCCGGTGCCCGACTACCTGGCCGGGTTGTCCGCCGGGGTGGCCGGCCTGAAGGTCGCCCACTCCCCCGGCTGGTACGCCCGCGACCCCGCCACGATGCCGGAGATCGTCGCCGCCATCGAGCGGGCGCTCGCCGTGCTCGAGCACGGCGGCGCGACCGTCGAGGAGGTCGAGCTCCCCGACTACGACCTGTTCAACGCGTGCGGCCGGGTGATCATGGCGGCGGAGGCCTTCGCGGTCCACGAGGACGACCTGCGGCGGCGGCCGCGCTCGTTCGGCCGGTTCACCTACCAGCGGGTGCTGCCGGGGGCCGGGGTGCTGGCCGCCGACCTGCTCCGGGCCCGGGAGGTCCGGCGGCGGCTCACCCGGGCGCTCGACCAGCTGGCCTTCGGTCGCCACGACGTCCTGGTCACCGCGTGCGGGCAGGCCACCGCGGCGCGGTTCGCCGACTTCCCGGACGACTGGCCGCCGCCGAAGCTGGCCAGCGAGATGCAGACCATCCCGTTCAACGTGTCCGGGCACCCGGCGGTGTCCCTGCCGACCGGCGTCGCCCGCAACGGCCTGCCGATCGGCCTGCAGCTGGTCGGGCGACGATTCGACGAGGCGACCGTGCTGAGGGTCGCCGCGGTGCTGGAAGCCGAGCTGGGCCAGCGTCACCGGCGGCCTCCGCTGGCCGCGGCTCCCACGAGTCAGGCAGGAGATCATGAGTCGAGAGGTGAGCTTGGCGACCGCGTACTCCGAGGGCGCGCTGAGCAAGGACAGCCCCGGGGAGCTGGAGCGGCTGCGGCTGCTGGAGGCGTGGGGTGACCCCGACACCCACGCCGTCCTCCGGACGATCGGGCTCGACCCCTCGTGGCGGTGCCTGGAGATCGGGGCCGGCGCCGGCTCGGTGGCGCGGTGGCTGGCCGCGGAGTGCCGCGACGGCGGCGTCGTCGCGGTCGACAGCGACACCCGCTACCTCGCCGGCGAGGCGCCGGGAAACCTCGAGGTCCGTACCGGCGAGGTCGGCGCGCTGGACCTCCCGCCCGGCTCGTTCGACCTGGTGCACTCCCGGTGCACGTTCTGCCATCTCGCGGAGCGGGAGTCGGTGGTCGCCGCGGCGGTCCGCTGGCTGGCGCCGGGCGGCTGGCTGGTGATCGGCGACCCGCTGTGCCTGCCGGCGGCGGGCTCGGTGCACGAGCCGGTCCGGCGGTTCTTCACCGCGCTGGAGGCGGCCTGGCGCGCGCAGGGCACCGACATGTCCTGGGCCCAGACCCTGCCTTCCCAGCTGGCGCGCGCCGGCCTGCGCGACGTCGCCGTGCTGACCAGGGCCAACTGCCTCGGCGAGCCCGGCCCGTACGGTCGGCTGTCGGTGGCGAACATCCGCCAGGAAGGCGGCTACCTGGTCGACCGCGGGCTGCTGACCGGGCCGGACGTGGACGCGGTGCTCGCCCTGTGCCGGACCCCGGGCTTCCGGGACATCCGGTCGGTCACCGTGTACGCCTGGGGCCGGAAGGTCACCGGCCCGGCCGACTGTGCGCCGGGCGACGGCGGGCCGGGCGGGCCGGCCGACCGCGGGCCGTGCTGACCGGGTCCGGGTCGTCCGACCGGCCCGGCCGCCGGCCGGCCCCGGGCACCCCGGCGGCCGGTACCCCGGTGGAGCCGGCCGGGCCGGCCACGACGGTGCCGGCGGCCTACCGCTGGCGGGCCGTGCTGGGCAGCATCGTCGCCGCGGCGATGACGGTCATGGACCTGACCATGACCAGCACCGCCCTGGGCAGCATCCAGCAGAGCCTCGGCGCGCCGCTGGCGAAGGGCGCCCTGGTCATCTCCGCCTACGCCACCGCCGAGCTGGTCACCCTCGCGCTGAGCGCCTACCTGACCCGCGTGTTCCACCCGCGGACCTACCTGGTCCTGCTGGTGTCCTGCTTCGTCGCGGGCGCGCTGCTGAGCGCGAACGCGTGGAGCTTCGAGAGCCTGGTGGTGGCGCGCATCGTCCAGGGCGCGGCCAGCGGCGCGATCATGCCGTTCGCCTACTACCTCATCGTCGCGCTGATGCAGGGCCGGGAGCAGCCGAAGGCGATCTCCGCCTTCTCCTTCATCGTCACCGGCTCGGGCGTGCTCGGGCCCGTCCTGTGCATCACCCTGGCCGAGTGGTCGAGCTGGCGGGCGCTCTACTACGTGTCGGTGCCGGTCGGGGCGGTCGCCCTCTGGCTCGGCGTGCCTGGCCTGCGGATGGTGCCGGCCGCCGGCTCCCCGCTCGGCCGGAAGGTGAGCCTGGTCAGCGTGGGGGCCGCCGTGGTCGGGCTGTACTGCACCCAGTACGTGCTGGACTCGGGCAACGCGCGGGGCTGGTTCACCTCGGCCGCCGTGACCCTGGCCGCGGCCGTCGCGGTGGCGATGCTCGCCCTGTTCGTCCGCACCGAGCTGCGGACCCGCCGGCCGCTGGTCGACCTCCGCCTGCTGCGCCAGCTGCCCTTCCTGCGCACCTGCTCGTTCAACCTCGTCGTCGGGGCGGCGGTGTACGCCAGCTACTTCCTGATCCCCTACTACCTCACGACGCTGGGCTACTCGGTCGGCGAGATCGGGACGGTCTCGCTCTACGGCGGCGTGGTGCAGCTGGCGGTCGCGCTGACGCTGCCGATCCTGCTGCGGCGCGTCGACCCGCACCTGGTGTCGGTGGCCGGGGCCGCGATCTTCGCGCTGAGCGCGCTGGTGCCCTTCCTCGCCGGCGAGTCGCCGACCGGCCCGGAGATCATCGTCGCGCAGGTGGCCCGGTCGGTCGGCGCCGGCCTGCTGCTCGCCGCGCTGGGTCTGCTGGTCACCCGGTCGCTGACCTCGGCCCAGGCGCCGTCCGGGTCGCTGCTGTTCAACCTGGCCCGCAGCCTCGGCGGGTCCGTCGGCGCCGCGTCCTGCGCCGCCTTCGTGGTGTTCCTGGAGACCCGGCACCGGCTCGCCACCGGGCCGGATGGCGGCGCCGCCCGGATGGCGGCGCTGCACGGCACGTTCGCGGCCGCGTTCCTGCTGCTCGGGCTGCTCACCGCCGCGTTCGCGGTGGCGTACGCCGCGGGCCGCCGCCCGGCCGGACCGGCCCGGCTACCGGGCCAGGAAGGGCCCTGAATGTTCGCCGGCTACAACCGCACGTTCCTGGCCGACCAGCGTCGGCACGCCGATGCCGCCGACCACGCGATGGCCGCCCGCGGAGCGGACCGGGTGCTGGCGGACCTCGGCGTCGCGTACCGCTCGCTGCCGTGCTACTTCCGGGTCGACGCGGCGACGTACGACGAGCTGGTCCGGGCCACCGACGCGCTGGTCGGCGCGCAGGAGAAGGTGCTGCGCCAGCTCTGCTCGACCCGGTCCCCGGACGAGCTGGTGGCGATGTTCCGGGTGCCACCGGACATGGCGTCGCGGCTGGACTGGGCGGACGCGGCATCGAGCCGGTTGCGGATGCTGCGGGCCGACATCGTGCCGACCGACTCCGGCTACTACTTCTGCGAGCTCAACCACTTCTCCGGGGTCGGCGGCGGCGAGTGCTACCACAGCGCGCGGACGTTCGCCGAGCTGCTCGGCCGGCCGGTCTCCGGTGTGTCGCCGTTCCGGGAGCTGGCGCACCTGTACGTGACCGAGTGCCGGCGGGCCGGGCTCACCCGGGTGGTCGTGCTGGACTCGTCCCGGCACCGGCAGTGGGGGTACGGCGAGCACCGAGCCCTCCAGGACTACCTGCGGCTGATGGCGCCGGAGCTGGAGATCGCGTACTGCGACGAGCTGAGCTACCCGGACCGGTGGCTGCGGGCCGGCGAGGCGGGACGCACGCTCGTCCACCGGCTGGTCACCTTGGGCGACGTCGCCGACGGCGGCGCATTCCTCGCCGCGGTGCGCGACAGCGGTGCCACCGTCACGTGCATGTTCGAGGCCGAGCTGAAGATGCACCGGCGGTGGTTCTCGCTGCTGTGCGACCCGCGCTACCAGGTCCTCCTCGACGAGCGGGAGCGGGCCGCGGTCGTCCGGTACCTGCCGCACACCTTCGACCTGAGCCGGGACACCGTGGACGCGGCCCTGGCGGACAAGGACGGGTACGTCTTCAAGCGCAGCTACTCCTACGGCGGCGAGGGAGTCTTCCTCGGCGCCGACCGCTCCCGGGACGACCTGCGCCGGCTGCTGCTGGCCGACGGGGTCGAGACGTGGGCCTGCCAGCAGCGGGTGCCGACGTCCACTGTGGACCTGTCCGGTGCGGGCGGCGGGCAGGCGCCGCACCACCTGGTGCTCGGCATGTACGTGTACGGGGACCGGTCCAGCGGGCTCCTGGTGCGGGGCTCGGCCGCGTCGCCGGTGGTGAACGCGTCCCGCGGCGGCGGGGTGTCCTGGGCCTTCGTCGAGTAGCACGCCGGTCAAACGCGCGGGATCGACGCTAGACGCCCACTAGCAGGACGGAAGAGCGGTCTGACACTGAGTCATGACTTAACTACCGTGTGGTCGTCGGCCGGGCGGCTCCGTCGGAGAGACGCATGCAGTTTGGGATTCTGGGTCCGCTGGAGGTCGCCCGGGACGGGCAGCCGCTGCCGATCATCGCACCGATGCAGCGTGCGGTGCTGGCAGCCCTGCTGCTCGACGCGGGGCGGGTGGTCTCCACGGACCGGCTGGTCGAACGGCTGTGGGGCGCCCTGCCGCCGAAGACCGCGCGGGTGACGCTGCAGACGTACGTGCTCCGGCTGCGCCGGGCGCTCGGGCCGCAGGTGATCCGGACCAGGGCGCCGGGCTACCTGGTGGATGTCCCGCCGCAGGACCTGGACCTGCACCGGTTCGAGGCGCTCGTCCAGCGGGCGAGGGCGCTCCGGTCCGGCGGCAGCGCCGCGCCGGCGGCGGCCGTCCTCGACGAGGCGCTGCGGCTGTGGCGAGGGCAGGCGCTCGCCGACGTGGGTTCCGACCACCTGCGCCGGACCGAGGGCGTCCAGCTGGAGGAGCGACGGCTGCGCGCGGTCGAGGAGCGCACCGACGTCGGCCTGGAGCTCGGCGAGCACGCCGACCTGGTGGACCGGCTGCGCCAGCTGGTCGCCGAGCACCCGCTGCGGGAGCGGCTGCGCGGCCAGCTCATGCTCGCGCTCTACCGCGCCGGGCGGCCGGGCGAGGCGCTGCTGGCGTACCGGGACGCCCGCCGGGCGCTGGTCACCGAGCTCGGCATCGAACCCGGCCGGGAGCTGCAGGAGCTGCAGGCCGCCGTGCTGGACCGCAACCCCGCGCTCGACCTGGCCGCGCCGGAGCGGCGGGCGGTGGCCGCGCCGCGCGCGCACCGGATCGGCCGGCCGACCACCCGCGCCGCCCCGCGGTCCACCGGCGCCGTCGCGACGGTTCCCCGGCACACCCCGGCGGCCGCGGCCGAGCCGGACCGCCGCGATGGCCCCGAGCAGCTGACCCGGTTCGTCGGGCGGGTCCGCGAGGCCGGCGAGGTGCTCCAGCTGATCGCCGGGATCCGGCTGCTGACCATCACCGGCCCGGCGGGCTGCGGCAAGAGCCGGCTGGTCCAGCACGTGCTGAACCAGCCCGGGTTCGAGGCGTCCCACCTCGTCCAGGTTGCCGGGGTGGCCGACCCGGCCCGGCTGCCGGGGGCGGTCGCCGCCGAGCTGGGCCTGCGGCCGGACGGCGACCTGGTCGACCAGCTCCGCGGCCGAGCCGCGGTGGTGGTGCTCGACAACTGCGAGCACCTCGTCGACGCCTGCGCCGGGCTGGCGGTCCGGCTGCTCACCGGCTGCCCCGGCATCCGGCTGCTGGTCACCAGCCGGGAGCCGCTCGCGGTGCCGGGCGAGCACCGGATGCGGCTCACCCCGCTGCCGACGCCGCGCGCCGGCCCCCGGTCAGCCGTCGGCGCGCACTGCGACGACGCGACCGCCCTCTTCCTGGACCGGGCGGCCGCCGCCCGGCCCGGGTTCGCGGTCACCTCCCGGCTGGCACCGTACGTCGAGGACATCGTGCGCCGGCTGGACGGGGTGCCGCTGGCCATCGAGCTGGCCGCGGCCCGCCTCGACGCGCTGCCGATCGAGGAGGTGGCGGCCCGGCTGGACGACCAGCTCGGGCTGCTGACCGGCGGCAGCCGGACCGGCCGACCGGACCACCGGACGCTCCGGCGGGCCGTGGAGTGGAGCTACGCGCTGCTGGAGCCGGACGAGCGCCGGCTGTTCCAGGAGCTGTCGGTCTTCGCCGGCGGTTTCACCGCGGCGGCCGCCGCCGGCGTCTGCACCCGGCCGGGCCGGGACACCGACGCGTTCGGGCTGCTGGCCGACCTGGCGGTCAAGTCGATGGTGATGGTGGAGCCGGGCGCGCGGACCGTCCGCTACCGCCTGCTGGAGCCGCTGCGCCAGTTCGCCCGGCACCGGCTGGAGAGCTGCGGCGGGCTGGCCGAGCGCCGCCGCCGGCACGCCGCGTACTTCCGGCTGTGGGCGCCGGCGGCCGGCCCCGAGGCGGTCGCCGCGGAGGAGGACAACCTGCGCGAGGCGATGTCCTGGTTCGTGGCGCGGGACCACGTCGGCGCCGCCACCGAGCTGGCCGCGATCCTGGACCGGTCGCGCCCGGACACCGGCACCAGGCCGCCAGCCGAGCGGCCGGCGACCCACCGCGAGCTGGCCGTGCTCGGCTCGTTCGCCGCCGGCCGCGGCCGGTACGCCGCCGCGACCAGCCTCTACCGTCGGGCGCTCCGGTCCGCGCAGGCGGGCGGTGGGCTGCACGCGGCGGCGGAGTACCTGATCCTGCTGGCCGAGCTGGAGGCGGTGACCGGCCGAGCGGAGGCGGCGTACCCGCTGCTGGACCAGGCCGCGCGGCTTTACCTGGCGCTGGACGACGCGACCGGGCTCGCCACCGCCACGCTGCAGCGCGGCGAGCTGGCAGCGGTGCACGGCGACCACGCCGTCGCCAGGGCGCTGCTGGCGGACGCGAGCGAGCGGCTCCGGCAGCTGGGGGTCCCGGCCGGGACCGCCCGGGCCCAGCTCGCGCTCGGCCGGCTCGCGCTCGCGGACGGCAGCCCGGCGGTGGCCACGGCCGCGCTGGTCGCCGCGCTGGTCACGTTCCACCAGCTCGGCGACCGGGGCCGGCTGGCCAGCACGCTGGAGCTGCTGGCGATGGCCGCGCGGGACCCGGTCCGGGCGGCCACGCTGCTGGCCGCCGCGGAGCTGCTCCGGCAGGCGGCCGAGGCCGTGCCCGCGCCGGTGGACCAGGTCCGGCTGGCCGGGACGGTCGACCGGGTGCGGCGGGAGCTGGACCCGGCCGACTTCGAGCTGGCCCGGGAGCGAGGACGCAGCCGGACGGTCGCGGAGACCGTGCGCTTCGCCTGCCTGCCGGAGGCGGCGGCCCCATTAGGAGCCTGCTGAACAAGCCCTCGACGTTGTCAGCCGGGCTGCCCGCTGTGCTCGACGAGACCGACCTGCAGGCGTTGGAGGAGAGCCTCGACATCCTGGACACTCCCGACGCGCTCGAACAGATACGCCAAGCCGAGGACGAGATCAGCCGCGGCGAAGCGATCAACGCCGACGAGTTGCACGCATGCTGGCCGACCGCGAGCGGGCCGAACAGGCAGAAGCGTGAGCGATCATTTGCATATCAAACCTTCCTGGTGAGGATGATCGCCGTCCTGAGCTCGGGAAACACGAAGAACAAGATCACGAGCGACCCTCAACGGAACAACCGCGGAACGTCCGGGGCCGGACTGTGCTCGCTCGCGACTTCTTGAGGGGAAATGGGCCCCAAACCGAAGTTGACATGAAAAACTGCCACTCCCGAACATAGTCACCCCGCAAAGTCGACGTAGGTCTATCAGCATCGCACACCGGCACTCAGCCGCGGCGCGATCGTGTCAGATCGGGCGTGCCGGCACGCGCGCGGTCGTTCACGTGGAACGGCGCCGGGGCCGCGTCCGGGCCGCGCACGGATGCGCTCAGCACGTGAGTCCAAGCGCACGGAAGGCCCGACGGAACCGGGCCCTCCCATTTGTTGGTTAGGCGCGGCGGCAGAACTCGGACTCGGAGAATTGGCTCAGGGCGGTCACGCGCGACAGCGTACCGTCGGTCCACCGGATCGAGATCGCCGCCCGGGTCCGCAGGGGCGTCAGCCGGGTCGAGTCGCACGAGTACGGGAACCCGAACTCGTCGCCGGCGTTGACCCACGCCGTGGTCTGGATCGCGGTCGCGTTCGTTCCCGAGTTGACCGGGGTCGCGTTGCGCGCCCAAACCGTCGAGTTCTGGTCCTCGAGCCGCACGACGTCGATCTGGATCCGCGCGACGCGCGCCACCCTGACCGCGCGGGCGAAGCCGCGGACCCGCTCGATGTACGGCTCGACGTCGGAGTACTGCTCGTCGACCCAGGTGTCTCCCCGAGCCTCGCCGCGGGCCGGATTGCGGTAGTGGTTATACGTGTCCGAGTCGACGCCCCACCGTGCGTTGTAGACCGTGCGGGCGTCGGCCGGCCCAGCGAGGCCGAGCAGGGCGGCTAGGACCAGCAGCACGAGCGTCAGAGTTCTACGCATCGAACTCTCCTTCTTGTGGGGTAGGTGTGTGACGGAACAGGGCGTCAGCTGTGACGCGCGTTACGGACGACGACGGCGGTAGCGCTCTCGATCTCGATCCGGCGGGCGTCGCCGTCAGCCAAGATCAGCGCAACCTGCCACGCCCACGGATGCACGCGCACGACGTCCGCCGATCAAGCTGCACGAGGGTCGGTACACGGCCGCGACCGTGGGCCTGGAGAGCGGCGTCGACTTGAAGATCGTGTCGGTCGAGTTCCTTTACCGCCCACTGGCCGCGAACCCGTACCGGGTCGGCAAGCCCCTCGAGCTCGAGATGGAAGGACTGCGGAGCGCCCGGCGCGGCGACTACCGAGTGATCTACCGCGTCGACGACGAGAAAACACCGGGTCGACGTCCTGGCCATCGAACACCGCTCCGACGCCCACCGGCCGTTGCGGCCGTGACGACGCGAGCGGTAGAGGGCACGCGGCGGGTGCGGCCGCGCCCCGAACTAAGGGGACGACGGAACGACGTCGTCGACGGCTGCGGCGAGGACCTGGTGTCCGAGGGCGGACGGGTGGATGTTGCATCCACCGCCGGGCAACGCGATCAGCAGGCCGGCCGCGCACGAGTCACCGCCGAAGCTCTGCGACGCGTGCAGGAACGCGGCGAACCCGTCAGCGACGACCACGTCGAACCGGGCGGCGACGGCAACGAGAGCGGCGTTCAACGCCGTCGTGCCCGCGACCTGGACCGGGTCGGCGTAGTTGAGCGAGTAGTAGGTGAGCAGAGCCAGGTCGTGGTGATAGTGCGCCGTCTCCCGCAGCGCGGTGAGGATGGTCGTCAGGTTCTCGCTGATCTGTCGCAGCGCGGCCGGGAAGTCCGCGCCGGTGCAGCGGTCCGCGGTGGTCGCCTGGCAGAGGAACAGATCGTTGGCACCGATGTTGATCGTGACCAGCCGGGTACGGGGATGGCTTCGCAGGTAGTCGACGGCAAAGGCGAGTTGGGTGCCCGAGTAGGCGACGTGCAGCGGGAACACGGTGCGGTACCCGACCGGCGACCCGAGCGAGTTCTCACAGCCGTTGCTCTGCGCCCCGGCCGTGATCATGCTGGCGGTCGTCTCGCCGGGGCACGAGGCGTTGGCGAGCCGGAGCGATCTCGCCGCCGCGAGGTCCTCCGGGTACCCGACGAAGTTGTCGGCGTCGAAGTAGTCGGCCTGCGGCGTGACCGCAGGGGGCCGATAACCGAACGCGACCGAGTCACCCAGGGCGAGATAGCCGAAGCCCGGATGCACCGGCTGCACGCCGGCGGCCGCGACGGTGGGCGAGAGAGCGCCCGGCAGCATCATTACCGCCAGCGCGAGGACCAGGCCCGGCCACCGGCGCCAGCGCCGCGAATGACTGCCGCTCATGTCGACCGCCAACCCGCACCGTCACACCGTCGGGCCGGTCCCGACGATCGCGCGGTGTCGCGCCGATCATCGACCAGGAGCCCGCCGGCGACAAGTGCGACCCCACAACGGCGCGACTCCGCCAACAACGGCCCCGCTGACGCCACTGTCCGCTTGGTTGCCGCTCAAGCTCCCGCTACCGGCGAGCGACCACTTCGGCGTCAGCGCCGACCTCGAGGTGCTCCGACCGACGACGGACCTTCCGCTCGGCTCGGCGCATCGGCCGCTGCCCGGGCGCCGGTCCCAGCTGTCGATGTGGGCTGGGAGCGTGCTCCCCAGCCGGGTCAGACCTTGGGCTAGGGTGCGTCGTTCCGCAGCGACTCGCATCGAGGCGATGACCATGCCGGGTGTAGGCAAGTGGACCATCACCGCCGTCGCGGCGGCGGGCGTCCTGGCGGCAGGAGCGCTCGCAGCGGCCGGGCGGCTCGACCTGGGCTTCCCGACGAGGTCCGGCGATGCCGCGGCGCCTGTCCGTGCCCTGTCGCCGGGGGAGAAGCTCCCGACGCAGCGCCAGGCGGCGGGGATCGCCCCGGCACCGCACCGGCTGAAGGTGACGAGCGATCCCGCGGGCGCCCAGTTGCGCATCACCCGCGAGGACGGCGCGACCACCGTGCAGCGAACTCCCTTCTCGGGGACAGTGGCCGGTGGTCGCCTGCGGCTGACACTGGTGCGGCCCGGATACAACCCCCTGACCGAGCAACTGGACCTGGACCGGGACCGCTCGCTGCACCGGTGGCTCGATCCGGCGGGTCTGCTGCACCACAAGGTGGGCGTGCTCGGCACCGGGCCGGCGCCGAAGCAGGTGGCCTTCACCCCGGACGGCCGGGAGATCTGGGTGAGCCTGCTCGGGGGTCACGGCCTGCAGGTCTTCGACCGGACCACGCTCCGGCGCACGGCCGACGTCCGGCTCGGCTCGCACGGCGCGGTCGAGGTCGTCTTCACCCGGGACGGCCGCACCGTCTACGCGAGCCAGATGGAGACGGCGTCGGTATTCGAGATCGACCGACGCACCCACCGGGTCCGCCGGCAGCTGCCGACGAAGGGAGTCTGGAGCAAGGTGATGGCGCTGTCGTCGGACGAGCGGACGATGTACGTCGCCAACTGGGTGAGCAACGACGTGTCCGAGATCGACCTCGCCTCCGGCCGGGTGCGCCGGCTGCTCCCCACGGTGGGCACGCCACGCGGTCTCTACCCCACGGCCGACGGCAAGCGGCTCTACGTCGCCGGCTACGCGCGCGGCGAGCTCGCCTCGATCGACCTCGCCACCGGCCGGTCGACGGCGCTGCTGCACACCGGCGGCGCGATGCGCCACCTCGTCGCCGATCCGGTTCAGGGTCGGCTCTACGCGGACGACATGGGGACGAACGAGGTCTTCGTCGTCGACCTGCGGACCAGCAGCGTACGGAAGCTCGCCGACACCGGCCACACCCCGAACACGATCGACCTGAGCCCGGACGGGCGCGTGCTGTACGTCTCCGACCGGGGCCGGAACGGCAGCAACTACTACCTGCCCGGCCCGGAATGGGGCTCCGTCCTGGCCATCGACACCCGGACCGGACGGATCCTCGATGCGATCGTCGGCGGCAACCAGCCGACCGGGCTGGACGTCTCGCCCGACGGCCGCACCCTGGCCTACAGCGACTTCCTCGACGACCGGATGACCCTCTACCAAATTCCGGCCTACGCGACGCTGGCAGCCGGCCACGGCGGCCGCGCTCGGACGTACCAGGCCGACCTGCCGAAGAAGTAGCCGCGGCCGGACCGAAGGCCGCCGGCCGCGAGGACAGCGGTCAAGACCAGGCAGCAGGTGATCAGGGCGGGGTTTCAGTCCGGTGCCGGACGACTGAAGGCGGCGAGGGCGGCCCCGGCCACGATGTCGCCGCTCTCCTGCACGAAGTGGCCGGCGTTCTGGAGGACCAGCGGCGGCGGAGCGCCCCGGACGATCCGGCGCAGCCGCTGCATCGCCGGCACCCCGAGCACCGGGTCCTGGGCACCGACGGCGAGGAAGCTCGGCCCGTCCCACCCGGACCAGAACCGTTCCGCCGCTCGGGAGAGAGGCGTCCGGGAACGGCGCGTCGTACGCCGCCGCCTCGGCGTCGCTCAGGGTCGGCACGCTGCGCTTGAGCAGGCTGCCGACCGGGAGGTCCGGATGGGACGCGACGTAGCCGCGCCAGTCCTCGAAGCCCTTGCCGGGTGAGGTGCCGACGGCGAGGCCGGTGTTCATGGCCAGCAGCCGGGACAGCCGCGGCGCGAACCCGGCGTCCAGCGGCAGCGGCAGCCCGAGCAGGCCGCTGCAGTCCTGCACGACCAGCGTTACGCCGGTGAGGTCGAGGCGTTCCACCAGCCGGAGCAGGTGCTCGCGGTGGAAGTCGAAGCTGTACACGGACTGCTCGACCGGCTTGTCCGACCGGCCGAAGCCGAAGAAGTCCGGCGCGACGACCCTTCCGCCGGCCGCCAGGAAGACCGGGATCATCTTCCGGTACAGGTACGCCCAGGTCGGCTCGCCGTGCAGGAGCAGGTACGTGTCCGTGGCGTCGCGCGGCCCGAGGTCGACGTAGTGCGCCCGCAGCCCTTCATAGCCCGGCAGGTCCGCCAGGTACGACGGTGCGTGGGCCCAGCCGGGCAGGCCGCGGAACCGGTCGTCCGGAGTGCGCAAACGCCTCGACCACGGACCATCTCCCTTCGACGACGACTCCAGGCGGCACCCGACCGGCGCAGACCCGGCCAGCATCCCAGCCGCGGGACGCCGGCGGCACCTGGACCGTCGCGTCTGACGGTACGTACGTCCCGGGGCGGCGGTCTGGCCGGCCCGGACAACTTCCGGCCGGCCACGGCCGGATCCGCCGGAGAAGTAGGGTCCGGGGGTGCTCGTGTTGGTGACCGGCGGTGCGGGGTTCATCGGCTCGCACGTGACCGACGGACTGCTGGCCGCCGGGCACGGCGTCCGGGTGTTGGACGCGCTGCTGCCGGAGGTGCACGCCGTCCCGCCGCCGCCGCCGGCCGGCGTTGAGCTGGTGACGGCGGATGTCCGGGACGCCGGTGCGGTGGCCGCGGCGCTGTCCGATGTGGACGCCGTCTGCCACCAGGCGGCCATGGTCGGGCTCGGCGTCGACCTGGACGACCTGCCGGGCTACGCGGGGGCGAACGACCTCGGCACCGCCGTGCTGCTCGCCGAGGCGGCCCGCGCGGGGATCCGCCGGCTCGTGCTGGCGAGCTCGATGGTGGTGTACGGCGAAGGCCGCTACCGGTGCGTCGAGCACGGCGACGTCGCACCCGGGCCGCGACGACCGTCCGATCTGGACGCCGGCCGGTTCGAGCCGCCGTGCCCGGTCTGCGGGCGGCCGCTGGAGCCGGACTTCGTCGGCGAGGACGCCCGCCTCGACCCGCGCAACGTCTACGCCGCGACCAAGGTCGCGCAGGAGCACCTCGCCGCGTCCTGGGCGCGGGTCAGCGGCGGCTCGGTCGCCGCGCTGCGATACCACAACGTCTACGGCGCGCGGATGCCGCGGGACACCCCGTACGCCGGGGTCGCCTCGCTGTTCCGCTCGGCACTGGCCCGGGGCGAGGCACCGCGGGTGTTCGAGGACGGCCGCCAGCGGCGGGACTTCGTCGAGGTGCGGGACGTCGCCGCGGCGAACGTGGTGGCCCTGGAGGCGGTGGCCGGCGGCGCTGTGCCGACCGGCACGCTGCGCGCGTACAACGTGGGCAGCGGCATCCCGCACACGGTCGGTGAGCTGGCCGGAGCGCTGGCCGCCGCGTCCGGCGGGCCGGCGCCGGTGGTCACCGGCGACTACCGGCTCGGCGACGTGCGGCACGTCACCGCGTCGTCCGAGCGGGCCCGGTCCGAGCTCGGCTGGTCGGCGCAGCTCGGCTTCGCCGACGGCATGGCGGCCTTCGCCGCCGCGCCGCTGCGGGCCGGCGTCAGCACGGCGAACCACCGCCCGGCTTCCGTCCAGCCGCCGGCCGGCACGAGCCCGACCGCCGGCCCGAGCGCGGGCAGCGCGTCCGCGCCGACCTGAGCCCACCGGAACCAGGCGGACGGCGGTGCCGCCGGCGGCTCCAGCCGCACCCGGACGGGGCGCAGCCCCGCACCGGGCGGGTCGGTCTCGCACAGCAGGATCCCCTCCGGGTGCAGCAGCCCGGCGCAGCGCCGCAGCAGCGCGGCCGGGTCACCGCCGATGCCGAGGTTGCCGTCGGCGAGCAGCAGCCGGTGCCAGCGGCCCTCGCCGGGCAGCGGGCCGAAGAGGTCGCGGCGCAGCGCGGTCCCGCCGCGGCCGCGCGCGAGCGCCACCGCGTGCGGCGCGAGGTCGACACCGAGCGCCGGCACGCCGCGGGCGGCGAGCAGCCCGGTCAGCCGGCCCGGCCCGCAACCGAGGTCGAGCGTCGGCCCGGCGCACCGGTCCAGCAGGCCGGAGTCGCCGGGGCGGGCACCGCCGGTCCAGCCGGCGAGCGGTAGCTCGGCGGCGGTCCCGTCGGCGTACCGGATGCGCCACCCGGCGGAGCACCCGCGCCCGGCGGCCCGCAGCCCCGCCTCGTACACCTCGACCGGGGCGCGGCTCATCCGGCGATCCCGGCGATCCCTCCGGCCCCGGCGGCCGCGGCGGCCCCGGCAGCGGCGGCCCCGGAGACCCCAGGAACGCCGGCCACCGCCGCGACGGTCGCGGCGAACCGGCCGTGCGGCGCCAGCTCGGCCACCGCGACCGCGTCCGGCCAGGTGTCGACGTCCCGCAGCGTCGGCAGCGTGCCCACCCGCAACCCGGCGTCCCGCAGCGCCCGCGCGGTGAGCCGGCCGGTGTCCGGTGTGGACATCGGGACGTCCGCGAGCACCCGGGCGCAGGACGGGTCGTGCAGGCCGAGCGCCCACCAGCCGCCGTCCGCGGCCGGGCCCAGCACGGCATCCACCCCGTCGTCCAGTGCGGACAGGCACCGGGCCAGCAGCCGCGGCGTCACCTGCGGGGTGTCCATGCCGATCTGCAGCAGCGGGCCGGACAGCTCCGCGAAGGCGGCGGCGATCCGCTCGCCCAGGTTGCCGCCGCGCTGCGGGCGGACCGCGACGCCGGGCGGCGCCACCATCCGGCCGTCCAGCGCGAGCACGGTGCCGGCGGTCGCGGTGGCCGACGCCAAGGTGTCGGTGAGTGCGGCGGCGGCGATGCCGGCGGCCTGGTCCGGCGTGCACGGCGGGCAGAGCCGGGTCTTCACCCGGCCCGGCACCGGCGCCTTCGCCAGCACCAGCAGCCGGGCCGTCACCGGGACAGCACCGCGGCCATGTCCCGGACCGCGCGGGCGGTGCCGCGGACGGAGCCGGTGACCTTGGAGCGGGTGCCCGCCGCCCGGGGCCGGTAGCCGACGTCCACCTCGGCGATCCGCCAGCCGGCGGCGGCGGCGTGCAGCACCACCTCGAGCGGGTAGCCGAAGCGGCGGTCCCGCACCGGCAGGTCGAGCAGCGGCTGCCGGCGGAAGGCGCGCATCGGGCCGAGGTCGTGCAACCGGGTGCCGGTATGCCGGCGCAGCCGGTGGGCGAGCACCGCGTTGCCCACCCGCCCGTGCCACGGCCACGCGCCGCGGCCGGTCGGCCGGCGCCGGCCGAGCACCAGGTCGGCCTCGCCACGCAGCACCGGCCCGGCGACGTCCGGCAGCTCAGCCGGGTCGAGCGAGCCATCCGCGTCCAGCACGCAGACCACTTCGGAGCGGCAGGCGAGCAGCCCGGCGTGCACGGCCGCGCCGAAGCCGCGCTGCGGCACCTGGACCACCAGCGCGCCGAGCGACCGGGCGACGTCGGCCGAGCCGTCGGTGGAGCCGTTGTCCGCGACGACCGCCCGGTAGCCGGCCGGCATCCGGCCGAGCACCCAGGGCAGCGCCGCAGCCTCGTCCAGGCAGGGCAGCACGGCGTCGATCTCGGCGGGCACGGGCGGACCGTAGCCGCGTGGTCCCGGCCACGACCCTTACGACTCGCTGACGCCGTCCGCCGCCCGGGCGGCGCCCCGCGGCCCGGGCCTACGCTGCGTGCGTGGGTCGGGTGCTGGTGGTCGACGACGACGAGACCATCGGCGACGTCGTCCGCCGCTACCTGGAGCGCGACGGGCTCGCCGTCGAGGTGGTCCGCGACGGCGCCTCGGCGCTGGCGCGCGCGCTCGCCGACCCGCCGGACGCCGTGGTGCTCGACCTCATGCTGCCCGGCATGTCCGGTCTGGACGTGTGCCGCCGGCTGCGGGAGGCGGACACCGGCGGGTGGGTGCCGATCGTCATGCTCACCGCGCTGGGCGAGGAGTCCGACCGTGTGCTCGGACTCGAGCTCGGCGCGGACGACTACGTCACGAAGCCCTTCTCGCCGCGTGAGCTGGCGCTGCGGGTGCAGTCGGTGCTGCGCCGCAGCCGGGAGCCCGGCCCGCCGCCGGGGCACCCCACGGTGTTGCGGGACCGCGACCTGGTCGTCGACCTGGCCGCGCGGCGGGCCGGCGTGGCCGGCCGGCCGCTGCTGCTGACCGTCCGCGAGTTCGACCTGCTCGCCTTCCTGCTCGGCCACCCCGGGCGGGCCTTCACCCGCGCGGAGCTGCTGGAGCGGGTCTGGGGCTGGACCTTCGGCGACCAGTCCACAGTGACCGTCCACGTACGACGGCTGCGGGAGAAGCTGGAGCCCGGCGCCGCCGCGACGCGGGTGGCCACGGTGTGGGGCGTCGGCTACCGGTACGACCCGGTGGACCTGCAGGAGGCCCGGTGATCCCCGACCCGCTGCTGGTGGTGGTGATCGCGCTGTGCTGCGCGATCCCGGTCGGCCTCGCCGGCGGCCTGGTGCTGCGGCTGCTGGGCCAACGGTCGATCGTCGGCAGCGTCTCCACGCTCGTCGCGGCCGCCGTGCTCAGCGTCGTGGCCGGCGTCGTCGGCACGGCGTACGCGATGTTCCTGTCCCCGCACGACCTCGGAGTGGTGTTGACCGTGGTCGCGGTGGCCGGAGCCGTCGCGCTCGGCTGGGCTCTCCTGGTGGGCCGGAGGCTGGCTCGGCAGAGCGTGTGGGAGCGGGAGGCGGCCGACCGGGAGCGGACGCTGGAGGCGAGCCGGCGGGAGCTGGTCGCCTGGGTCTCGCACGACCTGCGCGGCCCACTGGCCGGCCTGCGCGCGGTCGCCGAGGCCCTGGCGGACGGGGTGGTGACGGAGCCGGCGCAGGTGGCCCGCTACCACGGCACCATGACCCGCGAGGTCGACCGGCTGTCCACGATGGTCGACGACCTCTTCGAGCTGTCCCGGATCCACGCCGGCGCGCTCGGGCTGCACTTCGACGCGGTGTCGCTCGCCGACGTGGTGTCGGACGCGGTCGCGATCATCCGGCCGACCGCGGAGGCCAAGCGGGTGCGCATCCTCGCCGACGGCACCGGCGGCTGGCCGGTGGTGCGCGGCAGCGACCCGGAACTGGCCCGGGTGGTCCGCAACCTGCTCGCCAACGCGGTCCGGCACACCCCGAGCGAAGGCACTGTCGTCCTGGCCGCCGGCGCGGACCGCGACGAGGCGTGGTTCGCCGTGCAGGACTCGTGCGGCGGCATCCCGGACGCGGACCTGCCGCGGGTCTTCGACGTCGCCTTCCGTGGGGAGGCGGCCCGGACCCGCACCGCCGAGGTCCCGGCCGCGGCCCCGGCCGGCAGCGCCGGGCTCGGGCTGGCGATCGCCCGCGGCCTGGTGGAGGCGCACCGCGGCGAGATCGCGGTGGAGAACGCGGGCTCCGGCTGCCGCTTCGTCATCCGCCTCCCGCTGCCGGTCTGAGCTTGCGGTGCCGCCGGACCGCGAGCACCGCGGTGCCCGCGGCGACGGCCAGGAGCACGAGCGCGAGGTTGCGCGGGTAGTCCAGCGGCGTGCTGGACGGGTTGCCGGGGTCGCCGCGGCCGCTCACCACCGGCAGCGCCACGACGGTGACCAGTACGGCCACCGCCAGGCCGCCGCGGACCACCGGCCGGATCGGCGCCGGCACCAGCCGGGTGACCAGCCAGCCGGCGACGGCGACCACCGGAACCGCCACGAGGTCGTGCAGGAGCACCCCGGCCAGCAGCCAGGTCGCGGTCACCGGCCAGTCGGTCGCCACCCCGCCGGTCAGCACGCCCCGCCCGCCGTACCCGATCGCCGCGATGCCGAGGGCACCGAGGCCGACCCGCCACCCGCGGACGCCGGTCACTGCCGCACCTCGATGCGGCCGACCCACTTCGTCTGCAGCACGCCCGGCCGGTTCGGCGCGATCAGCCGCACCGGGCTGCCGTGGTCCGGGGCGAGCGGCTCCCCGTTCAGCTCCAGGGCGAGCAGCGTCAGCTCGTCCGTCGCGTGTGCACTGTCCACTACCGACTCGCGGTAGAGCCCGGCCGGCTCCAGCGAGACCAGCCGGGCGGCGGCGCCCGGCGGGGCACCGGCCCGGTCGAGCAGGTCGCGCAGCCGGACGCCGCGCCACCGACCGGTCGCGCTCCAGCCCTCCACGCAGGTGATCGGCAGCTCCACCTCGTGCTGCGGCAGGGCGCGCAGGTCGGCCAGGCTCAGCGCGTACGGGCGGGGACCGGTCACCTGCAACCGGTAGTCCGGCTCCCGGACGAGCCCGCTGACCCGGGCGGCGGCCGCGGTGCGGTTGACCGGCAGGCCCTGCGGGCCGATGTCGGGGCGGCGCGGCGCCAGCAGCGCGAGCGGGCTGAGCGGGCGCAGAGTCTGCCCGACGGTGACGACCGTGACCGTGGCGACCGCGGCCCCGACCGCGGCGAGGAACCCGCGCCGGCTCAGGCCGTCCGCGGCCTGCTCGGGCTCGGCCAGGGCCGCCGCGATGACCGGGGCCTTGACCGACACGTGCAGCACGATCGAGCCGATCGCCACCCAGGCGACGTAGTAGTGCACGCGCGGGAAGTAGAACGACCACGGGTACCACTGGACGACGTTGACCAGGCCGGTGACCACCTCGAAGAGCGCGGCCGCGACGAGCACCAGGACGGACAGCCGCTCCAGGCCGTGCAGGACCGAGCGGACCGGCGGCCAGGCCCACAGCCGCGGCGACACGGTCCACAGCTTCGCCAGCAGGAGCGGGACGGTGGCGATGCCGGTGCCGACGTGGATGCCCTGGGAGAGCCGGTAGCCCCAGACCGGCCGGCTCGGCACCGTCAGCCAGGACGGCGGCTGCTGCAGGTAGTGGCTGATCAGACCGGTGACGAAGCAGGTCGCGAACGCGGTGCCCAGCCAGCGGCCGATCCGCGCGGCGGTGGCGGCATCGTGCAGCGGGGACGGGAAGGCGTCCGGGCGCAGCGGGCCCCGGCGCAGCACCTGCGGCGGGGCCGGCAGCGGGTGGGTCAGCGGCGAGCGCATGCGGGCACCGTAGGCACGCCCCGGCGCCGCGGACCGGCGCAGCGGCATTACGGGCTGCGAACGAGCGACGAGCCGGCGCCCGCGGCGACCCGCCGACGGGGAAGTCTGGACCCGATGAATCCCCGTCCCGACCATCCCGTCCCGACCGGCTCCGGCGCCGTTCCCGGCGCGGACGGCGACGACGAGGCGGGACACGCCCTGACCGCGGCCGGTCCCGGCGTCCCGGCCGGCTTGGTCGTCACGGCCGGGCAGCCCGACCGGTCCGGCGGCGGGGCAGCGCGGGTGTGGGCGGCGGTCGGCGGCCTGCTCACGCTCGCCGGCCTGCTCGCCGCGGCCTTCGCGGCCGGCCGGCCCAACGACGCCCGCTGGCTGCTGCTCGGCCTGGTCGCGGCCGCCTGGCTGGTCTTCCCGGTCGCGGTCTGGTTGGTGCTCCGCACGCCGCCCCGGCGGGCCGTGCCGATCGTCCTGGCCGGCGCCGCGCTGCTCCAGCTCGCCACCGTCGCCGTACCGCCGCGGAGCACCGACGACCTCTTCCGCTACGCCTGGGACGGGCGGGTGCAGGCGGCCGGCACCGACCCGTACCGGCACCTGCCCGTCGACCCGGCGCTGGCCCCCCTGCGGGACGACTGGCTGTTCCCGCCGGAGTGCCGGGACCGCGTCCCGGTCTGCACGATCATGAACCACCCCGGCTCGCCGACGATCTACCCGCCGGTCGCCGAGGCCTACTTCCTCGCCGTCCACCTGCTGTCCCCGCCGGGCAGCCGGTGGAAGCCGTGGCAGCTCGCCGCCGCGCTGCTCGCCCTGCTCACCACGCTGGCGCTGATCGGCGGGCTGCGGCGGGCCGGGCGGGACCCGCGCTGGGCGGTGCTGTGGGCCTGGTGCCCGCTGGTCGTCATCGAGGCCGGCAACTCCGCACACGTCGACGTGCTCGCCGCGCTGCTCGCGGTGGTCGGCCTGCGCCTGGTCGCGGCCCGCCGGCCGGTCGCCGCCGGCGGGCTGCTCGGCGCGGCGGTGGCGGTCAAGCTCTACCCGGCGCTGCTGCTGCCGGCCGTACTGCGACGACGCGGAGCACCGATCGTCGCCGCGGCGGCGCTCACCTTCGCGGTCTCGTACGTCCCGCACGTGCTCGCCGTGGGCACCAAGGTGCTCGGCTACCTGCCCGGCTACCTGAAGGAGGAGGGGTACGACGGGTCCGGGCGGTTCCCGGTGCTGCGGCTGCTGCTGCCGGGGATGCCACCCCCGGTCACCCTGCTGCTCGCCGCCCTGCTGCTGGCCGCGGTCGCCGGCTGGGCGGCGTGGCGGGCGGACCCGGACCGGCCGTGGGACGGCGCGGTGGTGCTGACCGGGGTCGCGGTGCTGCTCGCCGGTCCCAACTACCCGTGGTACGCGCTGCTGCTCGTCGCGCTGATCGCGCTGTCCGGGCGGTGGGAGTGGATGCCGGCCGCCGCGGCGGCCTACCTGCCCTACTTCGTCGGCGCGCTCGACCTCGAGATGGAGCCCACCAAGAAACTGGCCTACGGCACCGCGACCGCGCTGGTGCTGCTCCTGCTGGCCGCCCGCGGTCGCCCTTCCGGCCCGGCTTTCAGCATCGGCTGGCCGCTTGGTCGGCGGGCGGCGGAGCCGCTGTCGGACGAAGCCGTTGACCTGCCGTGCCGGACTGGTGCGCCGAGCACGACAGCGCGTTCCCGGCCTGGGCGCCGCCGGCCTCCGGGTTCCTGACGAACTCGATCAGTGCAACGGACCCCGTTGACAGCTGAAGCTGCCATGGGCGAATCTGGTCCGGACCGGTATGGACCAGTGCCCCTGGGAGGATCGATGGCGGCCGTCATCGCGGAGAACAGCCCCACCCGAGCCAGCCGTAGCTTCGCCGTCCTGCAACGGATCGGCCGCAGCCTGATGATGCCGATCGCGGTGCTGCCCGCGGCGGCGATCCTGCTCCGGCTCGGCCAAGCGGACATGCTGGGCACCGACGGGCTGGCCAAGTACGACGGGTTCAGCTGGTCCGCCGACGTGGCGAAGGTGCTGGCCGCGGCCGGCGGCGCGGTGTTCGACAACCTGCCGCTGCTGTTCGCGCTCGGCGTCGCGATCGGCTTCGCCCGCAGGGCGGACGGCTCGACCGCGCTGGCCGCCGTGGTGGGCTACCTCACCTTCGACGCGGTCTACGTCTCACTCACCAAGGACATCGACAGCACCGCGGTACCCGGCGTGCTCGGCGGCATCACCATCGGGCTGACTGCTGCGATCCTCTGGCAGCGCTACCACCGGGTGAAGCTGGTGCCGTGGCTGGCGTTCTTCGGCGGCCGCCGGTTCGTGCCGATCCTGATGGCGGTGGTGGGGCTGCTGATCGGCCTGCTGTTCCGGCTGGTCTGGCCCTGGGTCGGCGAGCACGTGCTCACCCCGGTCGGCAACTGGTCGGCCGACAACGGCGCCGCCGGCGCCGGCATCTACGGGGTGGTCAACCGGGCGCTGCTGCCGCTCGGCCTGCACCACGTGGTCAACTCGCTGGTCTGGTTCACCGTCGGGGACTGCACCAACGCCGCCGGCCAAGTCCAGCACGGCGACCTCACCTGCTACTTCGCCGGCCAGGACGGCACCGGCACGTTCATGGCCGGGTTCTTCCCGGTGATGATGTTCGGGCTGCCGGCCGCGGCGCTGGCGATGTGGCACGAGGCCCGGCCGGACCGGCGCCGGGCCATCGGCGGCATCATGGTCGCCGCCGCGGCGACGTCGCTGGTCACCGGCGTCACCGAGCCGATCGAGTTCTCGTTCCTGTTCGTCGCGCCGGCGCTGTTCGCGGTGCACGCCCTGCTCACCGGGATCTCGATGAGCCTCGCCGCGCTGCTCAACGTCAAGATCGGGTTCGGCTTCTCCGCCGGCCTCATCGACTACCTGCTCAACTTCGGCAAGTCGAACACCCACAACCCGTTGCTGGTCCTGCTGATCGGGGTGGTGTACGCGGTCGTGTACTACCTGCTGTTCCGGTTCCTCATCCGACGGTTCGACCTGCCGACGCCGGGGCGGGAGCGTCAGGACCAGGAGAACAGCGGGTCACCCACCGACACCGGCCCGGCGGCGAGCCCGGACAGCGCGCCGGCGGCCGCGTCCAGGGCCACCACCGGGCATACCGGGGAGAGCCCACCGGCCTGAACCGCGGCCGGGTTCCAGCGGACCATCGGCTGTCCACTCCAGACGGTGGCGCCGGCCTCGACGAGCAGCTCGAAGCCGGCGCCGCCGAGCCGTACGGTGTCGATGCCGAGGTGCACGAGCACACCGCGTCCCCCGGACGTCACCACGAACGCGTGCGGGTGCAGCGTCGACACGCGACCATCCACAGGGGACACGACGAGAGCCGCACCAAGGACCGGGTCGACCGCGAGCCCGGGGCCGACGAGCTCCTCGGCGAAGACCGGGTCGGGCACCGCGGACAGCGGGACGGCCGTCCCGGCGACCGGAGCGGCCACCCTCACCCGAGCAGGTCCTCGATGTCAGCGGCCAGCGTGTCGGCCTCCGGGCCGACCACGACCTGCACCACCCGGCCGGAGGCGAGCACCCCGTACGCGCCGGCGGCCTTGAGCGCGGCCTGGTCCACCTTGGCCGGGTCCCGCACCTCGGTCCGCAACCGGGTCGCGCACGGCTCGATCTCGGCGATGTTCGCCGCCCCGCCCAGCCCGGCGATGATCGACTCAGCCTTGCCCACGGCGCCTCCTCAGCCCGAGGCCCCGATACTATCCAACCGGTCTAGACCAGTGAAGCCCGCCCCGTCGTCGTCGGGGCGGGCTACCACTCTCCACTCGGTCCGAGAGCACCTCGTGGCGCTCGAAGTCGGCCACTCCAGCCGGACTCGCAGTGCCTTTTCAATACCCCATTGACCCCGTTCGGTGGCAGCTGGACAGTGGGAACCCCTTTCCGGAAGGCGGCGCCGGCCGTGTCCGACAATAGTCGATCTTGACGCCACCGACCCCGGTTTCAAGACCGACCCTTATCCAACCGCGGCCGGTGCCTGGGTGCTGGGCGAGCGGATGATGGGCCTGGATCGCAATCTGCTGCGGTCGGACCCACCGACGCACACCCGGCTGCGCCGGTTGGTGAGCAAAGCGTTCACGTCCGGCCGGATCGAGCAGCTGCGCCCGCGCGTGCAGGAGATGGCAGACGGCCTGGCCGCGCGGTTCCTGCCGCGGGGAGAGGCCGAGTTGATCGCCGAGTTCGCCTTCCCGCTGCCGCTGATGGTGATCATGGAGCTGCTGGGTCTGCCGGAGGCGGACCGCGACCAGTTCCACCAGTGGGCGCGGATGACGGTGCCACGGGGACCGGACAGCCTGCCGGAGGAGACGGCGGGCTACACCGCGATCCGCGGATACTTCGTCGATCTGGTCGCCCGCAAGACCCGGGAACCCGCCGGCGATGACCTGCTCAGCGCGCTGGTCGCGGTGCGCGACGAGGGGCAGCGCCTCGACGAGGACGAACTGCTCGGCATGGCCTGGCTCCTGCTCACCGCCGGGCACAGCACCACCGTGGACCTCATCGGCAGCGGCACCCTCGCGTTGCTGCGCGACCCGGGCCAACACGCCGCGCTGCGCGCCGACCCCTCCCTGCTGCCGGCCGCGATCGAAGAGATGGTGCGCTACGACGGCCCGATCGAACTGGGCATCAGCAGGTTCACCACCGAAGAGATCACCATCGGCGACGTGACGATCCCCGGCGGCGGCGAGGTCGTGCTCCTCGCGATCGGCTCCGCCGACCGCGACCCGGACCGCTTCGCCGATCCGGACCTGTTCCAGACCCGGCGCACCCAGACCGGACACCTCGGCTTCGGCCACGGCATCCACTACTGCCTCGGCGCTCCACTCGCCCGGATGGAAGCCGGGATCGCCCTGCGAGTCCTCCTCGACCACTGCGCCGAACTGTCCCTTGCCGTCGACCCGAACCAGGTCGCCTGGCAGGTCAACCCGCACCTGCGCGGGCCCGCGGCACTGCCCGTGCGCTTCATACCGACCGGGACGCTCGCCGACAGCGGCAGGACAGCACCTCAGCCGGCACCATGGTGAGCGGTCGCCGGTCTGTCGGGCGTGTCATGCGCGGCGTGCGAGCGTGGCGAGGAAGCGCACCTCACCGGACATCTGGAGCACCGACTCGGCGGCCAGCCGCTGGAGATGCCGGTCGAACTCTGCTCCGTCCATCAGCCCGCACACGTTCACTACGGCGTTTCTCGCGGCCTTCAGGCTGGTGAGCAGATACGCATGCCAGCGCTGGCCGTAGCTGGTCGCGCCACCGACCGGGTACCGCAACACCGCGCTGACGACGTCCTCGAAGCCTGCCCCCTCCAGCAGCGGCGCGAGAGTGTCCTCCAGCCCGATCAGCCGGAGGCGCCCGACCATGTCCCGAGCGGCCGCCATGATCTCCGTCGCCGCCGGATGATCCAGTCGAAGCGACTCGTCCGGCACGTTGCCCAGCAGGAGGACACCGCCGGACCGCAGCACCGCGGCCAGGTTGGCCAGAGCCTGCCGTCGGTCCGGCAGATAGGGCAGGACCAGCCACATGACCGCGACGTCGAAGCCGACCCCGGCGCGCCGCGACAGCGACAGTGACCCGCCCGCGTCACCTACCAGGAACTCGATCGAGTCGGATGCGGCGAGCCGTGCTGCGGTCGATATCGCCACCCGGTCCGCGTCTATTCCGACCACCCGCGCCCGGGGATAGCGCCGTGCGATCTCGCGGGTGAACTGACCCTCGCCGCACCCGACGTCCAGCACCGACCAGGTGGCCCGGTCCCGGTCCGTGGACAGCCCACCCAGGCGGAGGGTCTCGTCGAACCAGAGGTCGAAATCCTCCCGGAGGAGATCGAACTGATGCTGCAGCCGCTCCCGATCGTCGACGTTGTCTTCGAAAATGTGCTGGGAGTGCGTGCTGAACAGCCGGGGTGTAGCGGCCGCACGACGATCCATCCTGCCCTCCGGCCCGCCGGACACCTGCACGGTAGCTCGCGGTCGGCGTACCCGCAGGTCGGCGTACCCGCAGGTCGGCGTACCCGCAGCAGGAAGGGACTCCTTGACAGTAATAGCGCACCAGGACACTATCAGGCATGTTCGCGACAAGTGCCTTGAGTTCGAACAGCTTCCAGGCAGCACAGTGCCTGCTCGCGACCGAGAGCCTGGCCCGCATGGGGTCGTGGCACCCGGAGGACGGGAGGATGCCGGTCACGCCGGCGCCGTTGAGCCGGGATCCGGGGACCTGCCGGACGGGGGAGGCTGCATGAGGGTCGCCGTGATCGGGACCAGCAGCCTGTCGATGGGCGAGGCGGAGGATCTCCGGTTGCAGGTGGTCGCCACCCGCTACGGCGAGGTCCCCCTGCACGTCGCCGCGGTCGGCGCCGACGAGATGCTGCTGCTCCGCCGGGCCGGCGCCCGCCACCCGCTCGAGCCCAGCCGGGTCAACTACCGTGCCAACATCCTGGCGCTGCGGGACCTGGGTGCCGAACTCGTCCTGTCCACGTGTGTCGCCGGGTCCCTGCGCCGGGACCTGCCACCCGGCGCCCTGGTCGACGTCAGCCAGTTCATCGACTTCACCCGGCATCGGCCGCCCACCCTGTTCGACGAGCACGGCTTCGGATACACCGACATGACGCTGCCCTACTGCCCACACCTGCGGTCCCTGGTCAGGGCGGCGGCGAGCGCGGCCGGACTGCCGTTGCACGACGATGTCTGTTACGTCGGCGTGGATGGCCCTCGGTACGAGACGGCCGCCGAGGTGCGGATGTTCCGGACTCTCGGCGGCGACGTGGTCGGGCACACGGGCGTCACGGAGGCCATCATGGCGCGCGAGGCCGGGCTTTGCTACGCGTGCGTGGTGCTGGTCTCGAATTATGGCGCGGGCATCAGCGATCAACCCATCTCCAACGAGGATGTCGCGATGATGCGCGGCCGGCACGCCGGCGACATCGAGCAGCTCGTCCGGGCGACGGTGCCCTTGATGTTGGACCAGCCCTACGGCAAGTGCGGTTGCGCCAACAGCCCAGGGGTTCACCAACTGCCCAACTGGCGGTCGGCCGTCGACCAAGGCCCTGGTGAATCATGATCACGCCGCCCAGCCCTCTCGACTGGCCGTCGCTGGTGTGGAGCAACGCGGAACGGTCGAACTTCGACCTCTTCCGCGACTGCTCCGATGAGCCGCAGGTCCTTGCCGGAGCCGTCATCGACCAGCTGACCAGGTCGGCGCTGCCCCCGCTGTCGGACCTGCACCTGCTGGACTACGGCGCGGAACCGGGTGGGCAACTTGCCGGGCTGCTGCGCACGGAGCTCGGCGCCTACTCCCCGGTGCCGCTCGCAGGCGGCGCCGAGGCCGGCGACTTCCTCGCCCGGCTCACCGCATCCGGCCGAGGGGCGGCGTACGACGCGGTGCTGCTGTGCCACGTGCTGCAGTACGTCCGACGCGCGGACCTGGTGCTGGCGGCGCTCGCCGGGCACTGCCGCCCGGACGCGGTGGCGGTGGCAGCGGGGTTGGAGCCGGACGGGGACCAGCACGACATCGCGCTGCTGGCTCGCGAGAGCGACCCCGCCCACCCCCGCCGCTTCGATCACATCGGCCATCTCGACCGCTGGCTGGCAAGCAACGGCATCCCTCGTCGCCGGCGGCTGGTCTCGTCCCGCGCCCGCGCCGCTGACGAGCAGACCCTGCGCCGGCTCGTCGAGTTCATCCTCGGCTGTGACGACGAGGGGCTGGTCGACCGCGCGGCCGCCGCGGTACCCCGCGACCCCCGCGGCGGCTACCTCATCCGCACGACGCACCGGCTCGTCTCGTGGCCGCTCCGGTTCCATCCGCCGTCGAAGACACCGGCTCTCCAGCACGGCGACCCGGCTGGGCGGACGGGTCAGCAGGTCGACGTCCAGGCGAGGGACCTCGAGGGGACGGCGAGGTAGGACCGTCGGGTTCCGACGGCCGCATGCCGGCCTGCTGCGACGGGTATGGCTGAGGCGTCGAAGCGAGGAGGCGGCAATGGCTGCGGGCGACAAGATGCGAGGCAGAGCGAGGGCGACGACCGGTCGGGCGAAGCAGCGGCTCGGTGCGGCGAGCGGAGACCCGCGGCTCGCGCGCGAAGGCCAGGCTCAGCAGCGGCGGGGCAACCTCAGACTGGCGCTGGAGAAGATCAAGGACGCCTTCCGCCGCTGACGGATCGGGCTGACGCCTGCCGAGTGGGTGCCGTCCCGCGAACGCGCCCGCCCCGGTGGGATAGTCAGTAGGTGGCGAACTGCTGCAACCCACGCGGCTGCGACCGGATGTTCAACGACCGGTTCGCCCGCCGCAACGCGAACCGCTACCGCAAGCGCGGCCTGGACAAGACCGCCGGGCGGATGGTCGACCTCATCGCGCGACACGGCGTCGAGGGCGCGACCGTGCTCGAGATCGGCGGCGGTGTCGGCGACATCCAGGTCGAGCTGCTCAAGCGCGGCGCCGCCCACGCCACGAACCTCGAGCTGTCGCCCGCGTACGAGTCGGAAGCCCGGCGGTTGCTCGTCGACGCCGGCCTGACCGACCGGGTCGAGCGGCGCATCGTCGACATCGCCGCCACCCCGGACGAGGTCGAACCCGCCGACGTCGTGGTCCTGCACCGGGTCGTGTGCTGCTACCCCGACTACGCCAGGCTGCTCGGCGCCGTCGCCGAGCACGCGCGCCGGCAGGTCGTGTTCAGCCACCTGGCCCGAACCCCGTGGTCGAGGGCGGTCATCGGCATACAGAACCTGTTCTTCCGACTGCGAGGCAGCGAGTTCCGGGTGTTCGCGCATCCACCGGCCGCGATGCTCGGGGTGCTCTCCGATCACGGACTGCGGCCGGCGACGGTGACGTCGGCTCCGGTGTGGCAGGTGGCAGCCGCCGAGCGCTGAAGCGGCCGCAGGGGAAGCGGTGCGGGACGCAGGGACCAGCGGTCGCGGGGTTTCGTCAGGCGACGCCGAGTGCCGTTCTGCTCAGCGTCGAGAGCACCTGCTGCTGGTAGTAGACCGGGCCGCCCTCGTCGGCGGTCACCGACGACGGGTAGTGGGTGGAGACCGACAGCACGTAGACGTTGCCGGTGGACACGGCGAGCCCGAAGTAGTCGCCGATGAACGACAGTCGGCAGGGGTCGTCGTGGCTGGCGCACGCCATCTGCCCGAGGCCGCCAACGTGCTGCGCGGGGTTCTCCGGGTCCCAGGTGTAGGAGGAGGCGCGCGCGTTCGCGCCCACCGGCACCGCTCCCTGCCCGGAGTCGCGGTAGGCCTGGACCGAGACGTCGATACAGAAGTTCGCCCGGCCCCGGTCCGCCGGCAGGACGCTGGGGTCCTCGGGGCAGGTCGCCCGCCGGTCGTAGAACGCCACCGCGACCGCGCCGCCCGGCCCCTCGGCGACCGACGGCTGGAACTGGTCGCTGGCGGCCGGGTCGGGGTTGTCGTTGACCCGCGCCGGCGGTGACCAGGTCGCTCCGCCGTCGGTCGACTGGGCGAAGTAGACGTCGAACTGGGCGCCGTCCCAGTCCTCGTAGGTGAGGTAGACGTGCCCGGGATGGGTCTTGCTGGCGGTGAAGCTCTCCACGATGCCGTCCCGGAACCTGGTGTTCGGCAGCGCGGCCGCCGGCAGGATGCCCACGTCCGGGACGGCGGCCACGAACCGGCTCCAGGTGCGACCGTCGTCAGTGGACCGGGCCACGTAGATCGAGGACGCCTTGCCGCTCGGCGGGAACGACACCACCGACGCGTAGATGTCCCCGGCGGCGTCGACCGACGGGTAGACGTAGGTCACCGCTGGCCCGACCTGCGCCGGGGCGCTGAGCGTGAACGCCCGCTCGAAGCTCTGCCCGCGGTCCCGGGAGACCGCCATCCGGACCTTCGTCGCCGAGCCGTTGAAGACGGCCCACGCCGCGTACACGTGGTCCTGGTACCGGTCGCCCGGAATGTCGTTGACCGCCACCCACTGCTTGTCCTCCACGTGGCCGAACTGCTTGCTGGACGCGTTCGGCGACTGCTCCAGCGGGCGGCCGCCGTTGCCGGTGACCCAACGCCGGCCCAGGTCGTCGCTGTAGGAGAGCATCACAGCGGCGTTCGGGTGCAGGTTCTGCCAGTACGCGTTGAACGGCAACGTCACCTGGTACGCCCGGCCCTGGGTGTCGAAGGCGACGTTCGGGTCGGTGTTGTGGGTCCAGCTCGGCGGCATCGCCTGGGTGCCGACCGTCGTGCACTCATAACCCTGGACCTGGTTGTTGCCCACCGGTGCGCCGTTCACGATCGCGTACGAGCCGAGATGGAAGTTGTAGAACGTGCTGTAGCGGTCGAAGAAGAACTTCGACGACCCGACCAGGTCCTCGGTCCCGCGCTTCGCCGCGATCCACGACTCCGACCGGTTCGAGTTCAGCATCCCCGGTCCGCACCGGCCGGGGACGTACACGCCGTCCGGCGTGTGGTACCCGCCGCCCGCGACCGGCGAGCTCGCCACCTGGTTGGTCACCGGCACTGCCTGCTGCCAGAGCGGGGGTCCGAGCTGGGATGCCGCCGGACCCGGCGCGGAGAGACTCAACGCCACGACGGCCGCAGTCCCTGCCAGAGCACGACTGACGCGCATGGCACGCTCCCATCGCCCCGGCGCTTTCCCGGCGCTTCCCGGCACTCCTTATACGCCGTCCGGGCCCCGGCAAACAGGGATCCGCCCATAACGATCCAGACAGCCCCGGGCCTGACCCTGCCTCTGCTGCCGGGGCCCGACCGCCGGCGGCGACCCGCGGGCCTGCCCGGCCGCGCCGGTCGGCTCTGGACGTGCGGCCGGGACCGAGGGAGCATCGAAGCACGGGACCAGGAGGCGCGGATGGAGTCGGTCGTCGGCGCTGAGGATCCGGGGTTGGACGCCCTTCGCCGTCATCGTGCCGAGCTGCGCGGGTCGATGGCCGCGCTGGAGCAGGCGTTGGCTGCGTCCGCGCCCGGTCGCAGTGACGCGTGGGCCGAGCGGGTCGACGTCGCGCTGGTGGAGCTGTCGGCCGACTTCGGCGAGCACGTCGTCGTCACCGAGGGACCGGGCGGCCTGCACGGCGCCGTTCTGGCGACCTCACCGCGGCTGGCGAGCTCCGTCGGCCGCCTGATCGGCGAGCATGCCGAGATCAGCCGGCTCGTCGGCGACCTGCTGGTCCGGGTCCGGCCTCCGGTGGCCGCCGGCGAGGTCGGCGTGATCCGCGAGCTCGGAACGGCTCTGCTCGGCCGGCTCGAGCGGCATCGGGAGCGCGGTGCGGACCTGGTCTACCAGGCCTATCACGTCGACCTCGGCGGGGAGACGTAGCCGCCTGCACCTCCCGAGCGGTGGGAGCGCGAGCACACGATCCGGCTGCCGGCGAGCCTCGGCCGGCCCAGCCGTCGCGGTTGCGGGCGAAGGACGAGTCCAGGCACGTGTTCGGGCTGCCGGCGGCGGACAGCACCGGCTGGTAGACAGGGCGGGATGAACGCCTGGCTGGAGGTCCTCGCGCAGAACGGCACGGTCGTCCGTGCCGCCCTCGGCACCGGCTGACGGTGGTCCCGGCGGAGGAGGGCGCCCGGCGTGGCGGCTGACGCCCGGCTGCTGGTCGCGCTGGTGCTGCTCGCCGGCGCGGCGGCCGGCCTGCTCACCGTGGCGGGCGTCCAGGTGCGGCGGCAGGTGGTGGTGGCGGCGGTGCGGGCGGCGGTGCAGCTCGCGGTCATCGGCTCGGTGCTGCGGCTGGTCTTCCTGTACCCGTTCGCCACCGGCGCGGTGCTGCTGGTGATGCTGGCGACCGCGTCGTGGACCGCCGGGCGGCGGCTGCGGGCCTTCCCCACCGCGCTGCGCGCGGTGCTGCTGTCCAGCGTGGCCGGCGCGTCGCTCACCCTGGGGGTGGTGTTCGGCACCGGCGCCGTGCAGGTGTCCGCCCGGTACGTGGTGGCGCTCGGCGGCATCGTGCTCGGCGGCACCATGACCGCGTGCACGCTCGCCGGCCGGCAGCTGCTGGCCGGCATCCGCACCCGGCGCGACGAGGTGGAGGGTTGGCTCGCGCTCGGCGCGACGCCGCGGCAGGCGGTCGCCGACATCGTCCGGACCGCCGCCGGTGAGGCCCTGCTGCCCGCGATCGACCAGACCCGGACGGTCGGGCTGGTCACGCTGCCCGGGGCGTTCATCGGCGCCCTGTTCGGCGGCGCCAGCCCGGCCGTGGCCGCCCGCTTCCAGCTGGTCGTGCTCGTCGGCCTGCTCGCCGCCGAGGCGGTCGCCGCGGTGTCGCTGACCTGGCTGCTGGGTGCCCCGGAGACGCTGCCGCTGGACGTCCCCGCCGCCGCCCGCCGCTGACGCCCGCGCTCAGATCACGCGCACCCGGTCGGTCATGGCCGGATCGAGGTGGGTCAGCGCGGCGCAGCCGGCTCACCGGGCCACCTCGACCGGCTGCCCGGTCCGCGCGGACTCGGCGGCGGCGAGCGCGATCGCGAGCGCGGCACGAGCGTCCACACCGGACACCGGCGCCGGCGTCCCGGTGCGGACCGCTTCGACGAAGGCGGCCAGCTCGGCGGTGTACGCGTCGCGGAACAGCTCCTCGTCGGTGCGGACCGTCTGCACCGACCGTCCACTGTGGCCGGAGAAGACCATGCCGGTGCGGCGCCCGTCGCCCATCGTGGCCATCCCGCCGGAGCCGAGCACCTCGCCGCGGACGTCGTAGCCGTACCGGGCCTCGAAGCAGGCTTCGGCGGTGCCGATGGCGCCGTTGTCGAAGCGGACCACGACGACACCGGTGTCCAACAGTCCGCGGTCCTTCCAGGCCGGCTCGACCAGCGCGTCCGCGGCCGTGTAGGTCTCGACCGCGGCCGCACCGGGGTTGAGGAAGCGCAGCGTGTCGAAGTCGTGGATGAGCGTCTCCAGGAACAGCGAGTCCGGCGGCACGGTGGCCGGCTCGAAGCCACCCGGGTCCCGGGTCAGCGAGCGCAGCAGCCGCGGGGTGCCGAGCCGGCCGTCGTCCAGCAGCGCCCGGGCGGCCGCCCAGTCCGCGGCGAAGCGGCGGTTGAAGCCGACCTGCAGCACGGCCCCGGCGGACCGGGCCGCCTCGACCGCCCGGTCCGCGTCGGCAAGCGTCACCGCCATCGGCTTCTCGCAGAAAACCCCCTTGCCGGCGCCCGCGGCCGCGACCACCAGGTCGGCGTGGAAACGGGCCGGCGCGGCGATCACCACGGCGTCCACTTCGGACTCGGCGAGGACCGCCATCGGGTCCAGGTACGCCCGCGCGCCCAGCTCCGCCGCCAGCTGTTCGGCCACCCCCGGCGCCGGGTCGGCGATCGCCACCAGCTGCGCGCCGGGCAGCCGGTGCGCCACGGTCCGGCCGTGGAAGGACCCCATCCGTCCCGACCCGACCAGCGCGACCCGGACAGCGCTCATGCCGTATCCCTCCCCGGGGACCGTATCCCGGGGCGGGAGTGGCGGGCCGGACCTGCCCGGAGCGGTCAGACCGTGAGGACGAGCTTGCCCCGGGCATGGCCGGCCAGCAGGTGGCGGATGGCCTCCGGGGCCTGGTCCAGCGAGTAGGTCCGGTCGACGGCCGGCGTGACCTTGCCGGCCTCGATGAGCCCGGCGAGGAACCGCAGGTCCGGGTCCTTGACCCGGGCCACGAAGACCGGCATCCGCCGCCGCGAGAAGGCCGAGGTCGCGAGCGCGAAGAGCTGCCGGTGCAGGCCGCCGGTCCACCGGTCGCCGCCCTCGCCGCCGGTGATGACGAGGGTGCCCCGCCGGGTCAGCAGGCGCCGCATCAGCGACACCGGGCGGTTCCCGGCGATGTCGACCACCAGGTCGTACGGTCCGCCGCCCAGCTCCTCGCGGGTGTAGTCGATGACGTGGTCGGCGCCGAGCGAGCGGACCAGGTCCACCTTGCCGGTGCTGCACACGCCGGTGACCTCCGCCCCGAGGGCCTTGCCGAGCTGCACCGCGTACGTCCCCACGCCGCCGGACGCGCCGATGACCAGCACCCGCTGCCCCGGCCGGACCCGGCCCTGGTCGCGGAGAGCCTGCAGGGCGGTGACCGCGGAGACCGGCACGGCGGCCGCCTGCTGGTGGCTGAGGTTGGCCGGCTTGGCCACCAGCCGGTCCTCCCGGGCCACCGTGTGCTCGGCGTAGGCGCCGGTGCCGGCGCCCATCACCTCGTCGCCCGGGCGGAACCGGGTGACCTCGCCGCCGACGGCCTCGACCACGCCGGAGACGTCGGTACCGAGCACGGGGTGCTTGGGCCGGCGGACCCCGAAGCCGGCGAGCCGGATCAGGTAGGGCCGGCCGGTCAGCACGTGCCAGACGCCCCGGTCCACGCCCGCCGCGCGGACCCGGACCAGCACGTCCCGATCGCCGACCTCCGGCCGGGCGACGTCCCGGAACTCGATGACGTCGGTGTCGCCGTACGACTCGTGCACGATGGCCTTCATGTCCTCCGCGCTCCCTGACTAGACTTACGATGTAAGGTAACCATACAGCGTAAGGCTGTCAAGAGGAGGACGTCCATGGCCGAGCCGGCGGCCCGGAGCCCGCTGAGCAGGCAGCGGGTGCTGCGCGCCGCGGTCGCCCTGGCCGACCGCGGCGGCGTCGGGTCGCTGAGCATGCGCAAGCTCGCCCAGGAGCTCGGCGTGGAGGCGATGTCGCTCTACCACCACGTGGCCAGCAAGGACGCCATCCTGGACGGCATCGTGGACGCCGTCTTCGCCGAGATCGAGCTGCCGCTCGACGAGGCCGACTGGCGGGCCGCCATGCGCCGGCGGGCGGTCTCGGCCCGGGAGGCGCTGCGCCGCCACCCCTGGGCGACCGTCCTGATGGAGTCGCGAGCCTCCCCGGGGCCGGCGACGCTGCGGCACCACGACGGCGTGCTCGGCATCCTCCGCGAAGCCGGCTTCTCCCTCGAGCTGGCCGCGCACGCCTTCTCCCTGCTGGACAGCTACATCTACGGCTTCGCCATGCAGGAGGCGAGCCTGCCCTTCCAGAACACGGACGAGCTCGTCGAGGTGGCCGGGACGATCCTCGAGCACCAGCCGGCCGAGGCGTACCCGCGGCTCGCCGAGCTCATCGCCGAGCACGCCCTGAAGCCCGGGTACGACTACGGCGAGGAGTTCCTCTTCGGCCTCGACCTCGTCCTCGACGGGCTCGCCCGCGCCCACGACGCGGCCGGACAGCCCGGGCCAGCAGGACCGGTCCCGGGCCGCCGACGCCGGCGGACGGCTACCGGCGCGCCTCCCACCCCGGGTGATCGGCGCGTCCGGCCCCGGCCGGGGTCAGGCGAAGCGTGAGCCGGGGCCGTGTCGCCCGCCGCCGAGGCGGGGAAGACACCCTGGTGTCCACCGCCACGCCGCCGCCCCCGACGGAGTCCGCCGAACGGACAGCGGCGCCGGCGCACCGGGCCGGCGCGGCGCTGCTGCTGGCCGCGCTCGGGGTCGTCTTCGGCGACATCGGGACCAGCCCGCTGTACGCGCTGCAGACGGTCTTCTCCCTCGACCACAACAAGGTCCAGCCGACCCCGGGCGACGTCTACGGCGTGCTCTCCCTGGTCTTCTGGTCGGTGACCCTGATCGTCTCGGTCAAGTACGTCAGCATCGTCATGCGGGCGGACAACTCCGGCGAGGGCGGCGTGATGGCGCTGGCCGCGCTCGCCCGGCGGGCGCTGCGCCACACCCCGCGGGCCAGCACCTCGGCCATCCTGCTCGCGGTGGTCGGCGCGTCGCTGTTCTACGGGGACTCGATGATCACCCCGGCCATCTCGGTGCTGTCCGCGGTGGAGGGTCTCAAGGTCGCCGCGCCGGGCCTGGAGCACCTGGTCGTCCCGGTCGCGGTGACCATCCTCGCCGTGCTGTTCGCGGGCCAGCGCTGGGGCACCAGCCGGATCGGGTCGCTGTTCGGTCCGGTGATGCTCGCCTGGTTCGCGGCGCTCGCGCTGGCCGGGCTGCGCCAGCTCGTACCCGACCCGGGAGTGCTGCGGGCGCTGTCGCCGACGTACGCGGTCGCCTTCGTCTTCTCCCACCCGTACGTGGCGTTCATCGCGCTGGGCGCGGTCGTGCTGTGCATCACCGGGGCGGAGGCGCTGTACGCCGACATGGGCCACTTCGGCCGGCCGCCGATCCGGCGGGCCTGGTTCGCCGTGGTCTTCCCGGCGCTGACGCTGAACTACCTGGGCCAGGGCTCGCTGATCCTGCACAGCCCCGGCTCGGTCGCCAGCCCGTTCTTCCTGCTGCTGCCAGGGTGGGCCCGCATCCCGATGGTGGTGCTCGCCACCGCCGCCACCGTCATCGCGTCCCAGGCGGTCATCTCCGGCGCCTTCTCGGTGTCCCGGCAGGCGGCCCAGCTGGGACTGCTGCCGCCGCTGCGGGTCCGGCAGACCTCCGAGCACGAGGAGGGCCAGGTCTACCTGCCGGCGGTGAACTGGGCGCTGTTCGCCGGCGTGCTCGTGCTCATCCTCAGCTTCCGGTCCTCGGCCCGGCTCGCCACCGCGTACGGGATCGCGGTCACCGGTGCCCTGCTGGTGGACACGATCCTGCTGCTGGTGGTGGCGCGGGCGATGTGGCACTGGGCGGGGTGGCAGCTCGCCCTCGCCGGGGTCGCCTTCGGCGGCACCGAGCTGCTGTTCTTCTCCGCGAACCTGACCAAGATCGCGCACGGCGCCTGGCTGCCGCTGCTGATCGCGTCGCTGGTCTTCCTGCTGATGACGACGTGGCGGCGGGGCCGGGAGATCGTGCTGGAGCGGCGGAGGAAGATCGAGGGCCCGCTGGGCGACTTCATCGACGACGTCCGCGGGCAGCGGCTGCCGCGGGTGCCCGGCACCGGGGTCTTCCCGCACCCGGGCAAGGACACCACCCCGCTGGCGCTGCGGGCGAACGTCCAGCACAACCACGTCCTGCACGAGCACGTGGTGATCGTCTCGCTGCAGGGACGCAGCGTGCCGCACGTGCCGGCGGACCAGCAGCTGACCGTCGACGACCTCGGCTATGCCAACGACGGCATCGTCCACCTCACCGTCCGGCACGGCTTCTACGACACCCCCGACATCCCGTCGGCGCTGGCCCAGGCCGCCCGCTCCGAGGAGATCGAGGGCGACATCGACCTCGACCGCACGTCCTACTTCGTCTCCCGCGGCTCGCTGCGGCGTACCGACGCACCCGGGATGAGCCGCTGGCGCAAGGCCCTGTTCATCGGCATGGCCCACAACGCCGCCGACCCGGCCGAGCGTTTCACCCTGCCGCGGGACCGCACGGTGGTGATGGGCAGCACCGTCGACATCTGACGCCCTTCGACGTCGGACAGCTGTCGGACGTCGCCGAACGCCCACCGGGTCCGGCTCCGGGTGGCTATGGTGTGATCGACTGTCGGCGTCCCGGGGGGTGCGCGGTGAGGGCATTCGAAGCCAACGACGGCCTCTCGGTGCGGGTGACCGCGGGCACCCACACGGTGCTGCTGGGCTGGGACCTGGCGGCGCCCGCGGGATGCCTGGGGTTCGGGATCCACCGGACCGACCGCACCGAGAACGAGGCGTACTGGCTGCGCGGGCTGAAGGTGTTCGCGAGCGTCGTGCCGCAGCCCGGGCCGGGGATGGACTTCTCGCTGCGCGACCACCCGGTGCAGGGCTTCCAGTGGGGCGACTACACGGCCAAGCCGGAGCACGACTACCGCTACCGGGTGGTCGCCTGGGGCGGCGCCCCGGGTGCGCTGGTCCCGCTGGCCGAGACCACTGTGGACGTCCGGTGCGAGGCCGAGGACGACGGCCGGCACGGCATCTGGTTCAACCGGGGCGTCGCCGGCTCGCAGGCGTTCGTCAAGCGGTTCGGCCAGTTCACGCCGCCGGCCGGCGCCGGCGAGGACCATCCGGCGTTCGGTTGGCTGTCGCGTGGCCTGGGCGAGGCGTTCGTCCGGTTCGTGCAGCGCGCCACCGGGCCGGGTTGGGGGCTGCGCGGCGCGTTCTACGAGTTCACCTGGCAGACCGGGCTGCGGGCGCTGGCCGGCGCCGCGGCCGCCGGCGCGGACGTCTCGCTGGTCGTGCACGGCCGGGACAAGGACCCGGCCGGCGGGAAGGACAAGGACACCACCGCCGAGGACAACCGCGCGGCGGTCGGCGCCGCCGGCCTCGACGGCCTGGTGACCTGGCGGACGGCGGCCAACAGGGGCGCCCTGCAGCACAACAAGTTCCTCGTGCTGACCCGGGGCGGCGACCCGGTCGCGGTGTGGACCGGGTCGACCAACCTCACCCAGGGCGGGGTGTTCGGCCACCTCAACGTGGGCCACCAGACCACCGACCCGGCCGTCGCCGCCAGCTTCCTGGACTACTGGACCCAGCTCGCCGACCAGCAGAACACCACGGCCCGGATGCGGACCTGGGACGAGGCCCACAACCCGGTCGACACCGCGGCCGCGCCGCCGGCCGGCCTCACCACCGTGCTGTCGCCGCGGGCGACCCGGAGCAGGCTGCTGGACTGGTACGCCGGCATCTTCGACAGCGCCACCTCCAGCGCCCACATCACCGGCGCCTTCGGTATCAACAAGGTCTTCCGGGACAAGCTCGGCGTCGACCGTGACGTGGTCCGCACCGTGCTCCTCGACCAGCCGCCCGACCCGGGCCAGGGCATCCCTCAGGTCGATGCCGACGTCCGCACGTCCTGGGGGGACTACCTGCACCACGTCGCGTTCGACCGGTGGGCCGCCGAGCACCTGACCGGCTTCAACAGCTGGGTCAAGTTCATCCACACCAAGATCATCATGGTCGACCCGCTCACCGGCTCCCCGACCACCCTGACCGGGTCGGCGAACTACTCCGACAACTCCACCACCGACAACGAGGAGAACACGATCCTGGTCCGGCCCGACGGCACCGACGCCGGCGACCGCGCGGCCCGCCGGGTCGCGGACGTCTACCTGACCGAGTACCAGCGGCTGTTCACGCACTTCGTGTTCCGCGACTGGGCCGCCCGGGACGCCGACCCTGCCGCCGGCAGCAAGGGCGGGCGCCTCACCGAGGACGACACCTGGACCGAGCGCTACTACGAGCCGGGCAGCTGGCGGGAGCGACAGCGCCGCACGTTCGCGGCCGCTCTGCCCTGAGCCGGTGCCGCGGGCGGGACACCCCTAAAGGTCGCGCTCGGCGAGCTCGCGGAACTCGTCCGGCACGCCGGCGGACCGGGTCCGCTCCGGCAGGTAGCCGACGGCGTCCCGGCCGAACTTCACCCGCACCGCGTCCATGGACCGGTCCACCGCCCACCGGGCGGCGCCCTGCGCCGAGCCCGGCCGGCGCGGGTCGTCCGGCGGCACCGGCAGCTCCAGCTGGATGACGTGCTGCGCCGCCAGGTTGGACACCGAGATGGCGAGCAGGCTGATCTGCACCGACGGGTCGTCCTGGTCCGCGATCGCCTGCCAGGCCAGCTGCTCGGCGACCTCGGTGAGGGTCAGCGTGGTGGCGATCGGCGCCGGCAGGGTGAGCGACCGGGTCACCGACCGCATCCCGGCGAAGCGCACCCGTACCGTGACGGTCCGCCCGGCCCGGTCCTTCGCCCGCAGCCGGCTGGCCACCCGGTCCGCCAGGTGACCGAGCACCTCGCGGGCCAGCTCCGGGGTGGGGCTGCGGCGGCCCAGCGCGGACTGGGCGCCGACGGACCTGGCCCGGTCCGAGGTCACGATGCGGCGGGGGTCCTCGTTCAGCGCCAGCGCGGCGAGCTTCGCGCCGACAGCGTGCCCGAGCAGGCCCTCCAGTGCCCGCGACGGCGTCCGGGCGAGCTCGCCGATGGTCCGGATCCCCCGCTCGGCCAGCCGCTGCTCGGCCACCGGGCCGACGCCCCACATCAGCCCGACCGGCAGCGGGTCGAGGAACTGCCGCTCGGCCTCCGGCTCGACCACGATCAGGCTGTCCGGCTTGGCCACCTGGGACGCGACCTTGGCCAGGTGCTTGGTCCGGGCGGCGCCGACCGAGATCGGCAGGCCCACCTCGTGCCGGACCCGGCGGCGCAGCAGCGCGCCGATCCGGGCCGGCGGGCCGAACAGGTGGGTCGAGCCGGACACGTCGAGGAACGCCTCGTCGATGGAGATCCGCTCCACCGCCGGCGTGACACCGTGCAGGATGTCCATCACGTGGTCGGCGAGCTCCTGGTAGCGCCCGAAGTGGCCGCGCACGAAGGTCAGCCCCGGGCAGAGCCGCCGCGCCTGCCAGCCGGCCATGCCGCCGTGCACGCCGAAGACCTTCGCCTCGTACGAGGCCGCGAGGACGACCCCACCCCGCTCGCTGCCGCCGACCGCGATCGGCCGTCCGCGCAGCGCCGGGTCCAGCAGCTGCTCGACCGACGCGTAGAAGGCGTCCAGGTCGGCGTGCAGGATTGTCGGCCCGCCGGACACGGGCCAACCTTACTCGAACACGTGTTCGGTCACGACGCCTGCGGACCCGACACCCCGGGACCGCCGCGGCGACCCGCCACAGCGCAGCGGCACCGAGGTCCCCTGCTGCCGAGGGGGGCTAGGCTGCCGCGCGGGAAGAAGACGCTGCTCACCCGGGTGATGGGCCTGTTCAAGTCGATGGACGGCATGGTCGGCCCGGACTTCGAGAAGGGCCTGGCCCGGGCTGAAGAAGACCACCGAGAGCTAGGGCCTGCACTCCTGGCCCGGGTCAGGGGGCGGGCGCGGCGCCCGCCCCCTGCTCGGCTCAGCCGCCGGTGACGGTGAACGAGGTGGCCAGCGTGGCCGTCGAGGAGTTGCCGGCGTAGAGGTCGATCCGGCCCGGCTCGACCACGAAGCCACCGCTGTTGTCGTAGAACCCGAAGTCGCTCCGGTCCAGGGTGAAGCTGACCGTCCGGGTGGCTCCCGGCGTCAGCGTCACCCGCTCGAAGCCACGCAGCCGGCGCACCGGCTGGGAAATGCTGGCGACCGGGTCGTGCAGGTAGAGCTGCACGACCTCGTCACCGGCGCGGGTCCCGGTGTTGGTGACGTCCACCGACGCGGTGACCCGCCCGTTCGGGCCGACGCGGGTCCGGTCCAGCCGGAGGTTCGAGACGGAGAAGGTGGTGTAGCTCAGCCCGTACCCGAAGCCGTAGAGCGGGTCGCACGCGGCGAGGTCGCGGTAGCGCGAGTTCCACTTCTGGGCCACGTCGCACGGGCGGCCGGTCGGCTCGTGGTTGTAGTAGACCGGCACCTGGCCGATCACCCGCGGGAACGAGACCGGCAGCTTGCCGCCCGGGTTGACCTTCCCGAAGACCACGTCGGCGACCGCGTTGCCGGCCTCGACGCCGGGGAACCAGGCCTCCAGGATCGCCGGCGACGACGCGGCCACCGGGGCTAGCGTCAGCGGGCGGCCGTTGAACAGCACCACCGCGAACGGCTTGCCGGTCGCCTTGACCGCGTCGATCAGCGCCTGCTGCTGGCCGGGCAGGTCGATCGTGGTCCGGGCGGCCGCCTCGCCGCTCATCTCCCGGGTCTCGCCGAGCGCGAGCACGACCTGGTCGGCCGCGTTCGACGCCGCCGTGACCGCGGCGACGTCGAGCCCGCTGCACGCGTCGTCGTCCCGGGCCTCCGGCGGCTCCAGGTTGCGCCGGGTGCACCCCTGGGTGAAGGTCGCCGAGGGCGACTGAGCCTTGATCCCGGTGTAGAGGCTGACCGCGTCGGCGTCCCGGCCCTGCCCCCACCACGGGCCGAGCATGTCGTGCTGGTCGTCCCCGAGCGGCCCGATCACGGCGGTCCTGCGGGCGGGGTCGAGTGGGAGCACGGCGCCGCCGTTCTTCAGCAGGACCGTGGACCTGCCGGCGGCCTTCCGGGCGGCGGCCCGGTCGGCCGGGGTGACGAAGCTGGCCGGGTCCTGCGCCTTGGCCACGTCGACGTACGGGTGGTCGAAGAGGCCGGCGCGGAACTTGACCCGCAGGATCCGCCGCACCGCGTCGTCCAACCGGGACGTCGGGATCCGGCCGTCGGCGAGCAGCTGCCTGCCGAAGTCGCGGATGTTCGTGCTGACCATCTCCGAGTCGGTGCCGGCGTTGAGCGCCAGCGCGCCGGCCGACGGGCCGTCCGCCGCGACGCCGTGCCCGCACGGGCCGTCGTTCGGCTGGACGGGCGGGCACGCCCGCAGCTCGGCGACCGCCGTGTAGTCGCTCTCGATGAAGCCGTCGAAACCCCACTCCTGCTTGAGGATGCCGGTCTCCAGGTGCGCGTTCGCGCAGCCGGGCACGCCGTTGACCGCGTTGAAGGAGCACATCGCGGTGTCCGCGCCGGCGTCCACGGCGGCCTTGTACGGCGGCAGGTAGAGGTTGCGCAGCCGCTGCTCGGACATGTCGGTGGTGTTGTAGTCGCGGCCGCCCTCGGGCTGCCCGTACGCGGCGTAGTGCTTGACGCTCGCCACCACCTTGTCCGCTGCGGCATAGCTGCTGCCCTGGTCGCCCTTCACCCGCGCGGCGGCGAGGACGGAGCCCAGGTACGGGTCCTCCCCGGCGGCCTCGGCGATCCGACCCCAGCGCGGCTCGTGCGAGACGTCCACCATCGGGCTGTAGACCTGCTTGATACCCACGGTCGCGGACTCCCGCGCGCCGATGACGGCGTCGGTCTGGGCCACCGACGGGTCGAACGAGCTGGCCGCGCCGAGCGGCACCGGGAAGACCGTCCGGTAGCCGTGGATGGTGTCGAAGGCGAACAGGATCGGGATGTGCAGCCGGGACTGCTCGACGGCGATGTGCTGCAGCTGGTTGATCCGGACCGGGTCCACCAGGCTGAAGACGCCGCCCACCCCGGCCCTGGCCTCCGCGTCGGTGGCCTGCCAGTCGGCCAGCAGCTGGACCTGCTGGAGCTTCTCCTCGACGGTCATCCGGTCCAGCAGCGCCGAGACCCGCTGCTCCACCGCCTGGCTCGGTGCGAGCCGGGTGGCAGCGAGCGCCGCCTCGTCGCTGGACTGGCCGGCGGCGAGCACCCCGCCACCGGCCAGCGAACCCACCATCAGGGCGACCGCGGCGACGGTTACCGTGCGCCTGACCTTCGTCATGGCCCACTCCTCGGTGCGCGCCCCGACCCCCGTGCTGCCGGCATCGGAGCCGGCCCCGTCGCCCGGGCCGCGCTGGTTCGCGCGGGTGTCCCGAGTCAAGCCCGTCGGCCCCCCGGGCGGCAATCCCCCGCCTCGGGCAGCGTCGCGGCCTGGACATGCAGGCACCGGGGACGGCGCCGCCGCGCTAGCGGGCCGCGTCCTGGGACAGCCGCTCGGCGAGGAAGTCCTCCCAGCTCCGCTGACCCAGGCTCGCGTCGAGCGGTAGGTTCCCGCCGGCCCGGAGCGCCCGGCCGGCCTTCCCGGGGAGCCGCACCGGCAGCAGCATGCGGTGCTTGCCGCGGGCCTGCAGGTATCCGCGGACCAGCTCGCGCATCTCGGACACCTTCGGCCCGGCCAGGTCGGGCACCAGGCCGGCCGGCGGGCCGAGTGTCAGCTCCACCAGCCGGTCCGCGACCTCGCCCGAATCGACCGGCTGGAACCGGATCCCACTCGGGACCGGTATCACCGGCAGCTTCGACATCGACCGCGTCACGGTCAGGACCAAGTCGTGGAACTGGGCGGCCCGCAGCGTGGTCCACGGCACGCCGGACCCGGTCACCGCCTGCTCCGCGCCGAGTTTGGACCGGAAGTAACCCAGCGGGACCCGGTCCGCCCCGATGACCGAGATGTAGACCAGGTGCCGCACCCCGGCCTGCGACGCGGCCTGCACCAGGTTCCGGGTGGCCCGGTCGTCGCCCTTACGGCTGCCGGCCAGGTGCAGGACGGTCTGCACGCCGGACACCGCCGGCGCGATGCCCACGCCCTCGAGCAGGTCGCCGGTCAGGTACTCGATGCCGTCCTCGGGCTGGTGGCTCTTCCGGCTGAGCACGCGCACCGCCCGGCCCGCCTCCCGCAGCCGGGGCACCACCTGGCGTCCCAGCGTGCCGGTGCCACCGGTGACCAGGATGGGTGAGGACGTCGCTCCATTGTCCATGTGTCTCTTATTCCATCGACCGCCCGGTGAAATCAACCGGGACCGTACGGGGGCGGCGGTGGTCCGGCGGGAGACATGTCGTAGCAGGTCGCGGCCAGCTCGACCAGCGCCCGGCCGGCCTCGTCGGTGAGCTCCACCGCGGCGGTGGCCAGGTTGCGGCTGTGCCGGGTCGCGGTGGCCCGCGCGGTCAGCAGCGCGTCCCGGGGGAAGACCATCCGCACGAACGAGGCGGTCACCTGGGTGACGGCGGCCGGCCGGCCCAGCTCCCCGGCTGCGGCCCGCTCGGCGGCGAGCTGGCCGAGCATCACCAGCGACCCGCCCTGGATGGCCCGCGCGGTCGGGCACAGCCACCCGGTCGCCGGCATCGTGCAGGTCCCCGCACCGGTCGCCAGGCCGAGCAGCCGGGTCAGCGGGCCGACCGCCCGAGCCTCGTCGTCCAGCGGCCGCTGGTACGGGTCCGGGGTCGGGTCGCCGGTCGCGAGCTCCGGCGGCTCCGGCCGCTCCGGCGACGGCGGGGCCGGCGGCAGCGGGTCCAGCGGCGGGAGGACCAGGCAGTGCCCGAGCCCGCGGGCCACCGGCCGGCCGGAGTCGGCGGTCACCTCCAGCTCGGCCAGCACCAGCCCGGGACCGGCCGGCCCGCACGGCCAGCCGGTCGCGACCAGTCCCTCGCCGGCCGCGAGCAGGCCGTCCAGGTCCGCATCGAGGTGGTGCAGGGACAGGTCGACGGTGGCGATCCGGGCGTGCCCGGGCGACAGGCCGCTGACCACCCCGCCGGCCAGCGCGGCGTCCGCGGCGATCGCGACCACGGCGGGAGACACCCGGCCGTCGCCGTCGCGCAGCCACGGCGTCAGCGGCAGCCGGTAGCTGGCCCGGCCCAGCTCGGCACCCGCCACGGTCAGCCCGAGCAGCCGGCTCAGCGGCGAGCGGGGCAGCAGCTCGGTGCCGTACGAGGCGATCTGCTGCCAGCCGGGCAGGCCGAGCACGGCCGGGGACGGGAAGCCGCCGCGGACCGGCTCGCTGGTCACGATCGCGCCGGTCACTGCAGCACCTCCGCCGCCTCGGTCCCCGCTCCCCCGACCAGCCCCGCTCCCCCGGCCAGCCCCGCTCCCCCGACCAGCCCCGCTCCCCCGACCAGCCCGGCTCCCCCGGCCAGCCCGACCAGCCCGGCTCCCCCGGCCGGCACGGCCCGCTCGGCCAGCACGGCCGCCCGTACGGCCGCCCGGTCCAGCTTGCCGCTCGGCGCGACCGGCAGCGACGGCACCGGCCGGAAACGCACGCCGGTGACCCCGGCCGGCAGCAGCCGCCGCAGCGAGGCCTCGTCCACCCGCGCGCCGGGACGGGGCACCACGGTGACCACCGGCTCGCCCGCGGGGCCGGTCACCGCGGCCGCGTCCGCCACCTCCGGGTGCCCGCACACCGGGTCCTCCAGCTGCCGCGCCCACAGCCCGTCGGCGAGCCGGTCGGAGCGCCGGCCGAGCAGGTGCAGGTGGCCGTCGCCGTCCAGCGCGCCGTCGTCGCCGGTCCGCAGCCAGCCGTCCCGGAAGGCCGCGCCGGTGGCCGCCGGGTCCCGCCAGTAGCCGCGGGTCAGCGTCGGCCCGCGCAGGCACACCTCGCCGACCGTGCCCGGCTCCACCGGCCGTCCCGCGTCGTCCCGCACCGAGACGGCCACCCGGGCAGCGGCCGGCCGGCGCTGCCCGGCGGCCCGGTCCGGTGCTCGGCCCGGGACAGCGCGGTCGCCCAGGTGTTGACCTCGACCTGCGAGTACGCCTGGACCAGCACCGGCCCGAGGGTGTCCAGCGCCTCGTCCAGGTGCGCCGGCGGCACCACCGTGCCGGCGTAGAAGAGGCTCTCCAGGCTCGGCAGCGGGCCACCACCGCGGGCCAGCTGGAGCAGTGCCGGTGGACTGAGGTAGCTGGCAGTGATCCCTACGGCACGGATCGTGTCCCGGGCCCGGTCCGGGTCGAAGCCGTTGTGCAGGTGCACGCAGCCCCCGCGCAGCCGGACCGGCACCTGCAGGATCTGCGCCGCCCCGGTGCAGGCCAGGAAGCGGGTCTCGGCCGGCCACTCGACGTTCGCGACCAGCAGCAGTGCGCCGAGTGCGCTCGCGCCCTGGGTGGCGGTCACCGCCTTGGCCGGGCCGGTGCTGGCACTGGTGAAGTGCACGAAGGCGAGGTCGTCCGGCCGGGCCAGGACCTCCACCGGCGCCTCCGGCTGCTGGTCGGCCTCGGCGAGCAGGTCGCGCAGCGCCGCGGACGGCCCGAGCCCGAGCACGGTGCCGGGCAGGGTGAGCGCCGGCAGCAGCGGCGCCAGCAGCGGGTCGACCACGAGCACGTCCACCGCGGCCAGCTCCAGCATGCTCGCCAGCCGCTGCGGGCCGGCCAGCGGCGGCAGCAGGCTGACCCGGCCGCCGAGGGTGAGCACCGCGGCGACGGCCAGCGACAGGTCCGGCCGGTTGCTGCTGAGGAAGGCCACCCCGGTCCCCCGCCGGACCCCGCGGCCGTGCAGCGCCCGGGTCAGCCGGTTCAGCAGCGCGCCGCAGGCCCGGTACGTCAGCCGGTCGCCGGACACCGAGACGAACGCGGGCCGGTCGCCGTACCGCCGGTACGCGGCGTGGATCAGCTCCGCGTACGTCAGCCCGGTCACGGCCGGACCTCGGTGAGCTGGTCGACCAGCTCGCGGTAGCGAACCGCCGCGTCCTCCACGTCCGCCCGGCGGTAGCGCGCCAGGTCGTGCACGAACGCGCCCTGCACGGCGCCGCCGTCCAGCGGCCGCAGGTGCAGCTCCACCCCGAAGCGGGTGGTCCGCTCGAAGCCGTGGTGCACCAGCTCGGTCTTGCAGCCGGGCAGCACCAGCTCCCGGCGGGGCACGTCGAGCACCTGGGCGAAGAACGGCGGCGGCCCGGCGGCCAGCTCCGCCGCGGCGGCCGGCGACCGCTCCGCGAGCAGCAGCAGCGACTCGTGCCGGTGCCGCCAGCAGCGGCCGAGCTGCCGCAGCATGCCGCGGCGCAGCTCGGCGGCCGGCTGCGACCCGAGCGGCTCCGCGCGCAGCAGCGCGGTCCGCATCAACAGCCCGACCGTCTCCTCGTACGGCGGCTCGCGGTTGGCCAGCATCGTCGGCAGCGCGACCGGTCCGTCCGGAAAGCCGGCGGCGAGCGCGGCGGCGGCGAGCAGCACCGAGCCCGCAGTGCCGCCCACCGCCCGGCACCGCGCCGGGAAGCCGGGGCCGGCCACCTCGGTCAGCACGGTGCCCGCCGTGCCCGCCGGCGGCGCCGGCACCGCCGGCACCGCCGGCACCGCCGGCACCGCCGGCACCAGCGTGGCGAAGCGGGCGTCCCGGTGCTGGTCCACCCAGAACCGGCCCGGGTCGGCCGTCGCGGCCAGCGCCGCCGCCTCGTCCGCGACGAAGTCCGGCCACCGCCGGGCACCCTCCGGCGGCCCGCCGGTGCCCGCGTACAGCTCGCCGAGCCAGCGCGTGCACAGCCCGACCGACCACGCGTCGGCGATCGCGTGGTGCCACATCGTGAAGGCGACGTGGTCGCTGCCGTGCCGGGCCACCGCGACCTGGAAGAGCGGGTCCCGCAGCAGCCGCACCCGGCGGCCGGCCAGCCCCGCGACGAACGCGTCCGGGTCCTCCACCACGCCGTGGTCGGCGAAGACCTCCCGCTCCGGCAGCACCCGCATCGCGGTCGGCAGCACCCGGCTGCCCTCGAACGCGGCGCGCAGCAGCGGCACCTCGGCGGCCAGCCGGCCGGTGGCGGCGGCGAGCCGGCCGACGTCGAGGTCGCCGATGACCCGGTAGCCGTAGCTGATCGTGTAGACCGGCGCCGCCTGCCGGGCCGCGCCGGCCAGCAGCAGGCGCTGCTCGGCGGCCAGCGGCAGCAGCTCAACCATCGCGCACCTCGACCACCGCCAGCCCGTCCACCTCGACCAGCAGGTCGGCCCGGGTCAGCGGGGCCAGCACGGTCAGCGCCGGGACCGGCACCCGCTCGGCGACCCGCTGCCGCACCCGGTCCAGGTCACCGGCCCGGGCGACGTAGACGACGAGGTGCAGCAGCGACTCCAGCCCGCCGGCGAGGGTGAGCCCGCCGGCGGTGGCCGCGCCGGCGGACAGCAGCCCGTCGACGATGCCGAGCGTCACGTCCAGCTGCTCGGCGGCGTCGGTGCCGACCGTCGAGGACTCCACCACCGCGGCGGTGCCGGCCATCAGGGCCAACCCCCGGCCGCGGCCGGCGAGCAGGACCGCCCGGGAGAACTGGGCCGGCCGCGGCCGGCCGGTCCCCGGGCCGTACCGGTGCGGCGGCCGCTGCCGGCGGTTCTCCACGCCGAGCACGCGGACGCCGCCGGCGGCCCGGCCGGCGATCCCGGTCAGCGTGCCGGTGCCGGACAGGTCGGCGACGCCGGTGTTCGCCGGGTACGCCCGGTCGGCGACCGCCGGCGGCTCCAGCCGGAAGGTGGTGTCGCCGAAGACCTCGGCCCGGTCGAGGTTGAAGGCGACGAACTCGGCGGCCGCCTCCTCCCGCCCCGGCCGCACCGGCAGGTACGACCAGGTCTTCCAGACCTGGTCCAGGCCCAGGCCCAGCCCGCGCAGCCGGCCGGTCAGCTCGGCCCAGCCGGTCGCCGCCCCCGGCTCGAGGTGGCCGAGCCGGACCAGGCTGCCGCCGGCGAAGTCGAGCCGGCTGGTCCCGGGCGCCGGGTGGCGGACCGTGCCGTCGCCGGTCACCGCCCAGAGCACCGCCGCGCAGCCGGCCCCGGCCGGCGGTTGCACCAGCGCGTCCACCGCACAGCGGATCCCGGCCTCCCGCAGCGCCGCGGTGGCCTTGTCCCGCTCGGCCGGCGTACCCGCGTGCACGCTGACGTGCAGCGGCTCCCGGTCCGCCGCGGCCTCGGCGACCGCCGCCGCCACCGCCTCCGGCGCGCCCTCGACCAGGGCCACGTGGTGGCCCACCCCCAGGAAGTCGCCGGACCGCACGGCCGGCAGCCCTCCGGTCACCCCTGGCCCGCGCCCTCGACCGGCCACACCACCGGGCACAGCCGCGGGTCGGTGTAGTCCGGCTCGCCGTCGGCGGTGCGCCGCACCTTGTCGTCGTGCTGGTAGCGCACCGGGGTGCCGTCGGTGTCCAGCGCCGGCCGCCACCGGTTGTCGCCGTCCTGCAGGTGCGAGGTCAGCGACAGCCGGGGGCGGTCCGACCGGTTGGGCGGGCTGCCGTGGAAGGTCCTGCAGTGGTGGAAGGACAGGTGCCCGGCCGGCATCGGCAGCGGCACCGGCCGGAAGTCCACCTGGCGGCGGCGCAGCGCGTCCTCCATCCGGTGCCGCTCGTTCGCGGCGAAGCCGCGCACCGTCCGCAGGTCCGCGACCTCCCGCTCCGGCCAGCGGTGCGAGCCGTCCAGCACGGTCAGCGGCGAGCCGTCCGCGGCGACATCGTGCAGCGGGATCCAGGCGGTCAGCATCCGGTCCGAGGTGCAACCCGGCCAGTACGCCTTGTCGGTGTGCCAGCCGACCGAGTTGGCCTCGTCGGCCAGCTGCGCCGGCTTGTGCACCAGGGTGGAGTTGAAGAGCCGGATCACCGGGCTGCGGGACAGCTGCGCGGCGATCGCACCGACCGCCGGGTGGCAGGCCAGCCGGCGCAGCGCCGGGCTGATGAAGGCGGCGTAGTTGTTCGCCCGCATGGCCGGGGTGTCGCCGGGCTTCCAGTTCAGGTGCGCCTTGGCGCCGGCCACCGGCGCGCCCGCGGGCACCCCGTCCCGGTGCAGCACCGCCACCGCCTCCCGGGCGGCGGCCAGCTCCGCCGCGCTGAAGACCGGCTCCGGCGACAGCCACCAGCCGTGCCGGTCGTAGTGCTCCAGGTCGGCCTCGGTCAGCCTCGGCAAGGTGCCGGTGGTCATACCGCGGTCCTCTCGTCCGTCCCGCCGGGCGCGCCGGCCGCGCGGTCCGCGAGCAGGGTGCCGAGCTGCGCGGCGGCCGGCCGCTCCAGCAGCTCGTCCATCTCGACCGCCACCCCGTGCCGGCGCTCGATCTCGGCGCCGAGGCGGAGCAGCAGCAGGCTGTGGCCGCCGAGCGCGGCGAAGTCGTCGTCCGGCCCGACCCGGTCGACCGGGATGCCGAGCACGCCGGCCAGCAGCGCCCGCGCCTCGCTCACCCAGTCGGCGCTCACCCGGTCGGCGCTCACCCGGTCGGCGCTCACCCGGTCGGTGCCGGCCGCCGCCGGCTCGGCGACCGGCTCCGGCAGGGCCAGCAGACCCTGCCGGTCGAGCTTGCCGTTGCTCAGCCGCGGCAGCGCGTCCAGCACCCGGACCACCCCGGGCACCATGTAGTCCGGCAGCTCGCGGCGCAGGTGCTCCTGCAGCTCGGGCACCGGCACCGGGCGGCGCAGCACGGCGACCGCCTCCAGCCGCTGGTCGCTCACCCCGCGGTCGCGGACCAGCACCGCGCACTCCAGCACCGCCGGGTGCGCGGCCAGGCAGGCCTCGACGCCGCCGAGCTGCACGCTGTAGCCGCGGACCTTGACCCGGTCGTCCGACCGGCCGCCGAAGCGCAGCCCGTCCGGCCCGCGGGCGACCAGGTCCCGGCTCGCGAACGCGCGCCGGCCGTCCACAGTGCAGAAGCGCGCCGCGGTGAGCGCCGGCTCCCCGACGTACTCCAGCGCCACGTGCCGGCCGGCCACCACCAGCTCACCGCTGTCTACTTCGGACAGCCGGATGTCCAGGCCGGCGACCGGCTCGCCGAGCGGTGCGGTGTCGAAGCGGGCCGCCGGCGGGCAGGCGTACCAGAGCGCGACGTTGCACTCGGTCATCCCGTAGATGTTGTGCACCGCCGCGCCGGTGGCCGCCCGGGCCCGCCGGGCCAGCTCGCCGGGCAGCGGCTCGCCGCCGAACATCAGATGCCGCAGCGACCCGCCCAGCGGCAGCCCGGCCTCCAGCGCGGCGTTGATCGTGGACGGGAAGAAGCTGCAGATCGTCACCTCGTGCGAGCGCAGCACCCGGGCCAGCGCGGCCAGGTCGTGGGCGTCCCGGCCGGGCAGCACGTACGTCCAGCCGCCGGTCAGCAGCGGCCACGCCACCTGCCGCAGCACGCTGGTGAAGGCGACCGAGGTCTTCAGCACATGCCCGTCGCCGGGGCCGGCGCCGAAGGCCGCGGCCGCCCAGTCGGCGCCGGCCAGCACCGCCTCGTGCGGCACCAGCACCGCCTTGGGCAGGCCGGTCGAGCCGGAGGTGCAGCAGACCGCCGCCGGGCGCTCCGGCCCCGGGTCGACCGGAGCGGCCGCCGGCCCGGTCGCCAGCCGGAACCGCTCGGTGTCCAGCTGCACGGTGTCCAGCGCCACGGTGCCCGGCGCCACGGTGCCCGGCGCCACGGTGCCCGGCGCCACGATGTCCGAAGCCCAGGGCGGCGCCGGCTGCCGGCTGTCGGTGAGCAGCAGCCGCACCTGGCACAGCCGGGCCAGGTGCGCGGTCCGGGCCGGCGGGTCGGCCGGGTCCAGCGGCACCGCTACCGCGCCGGCCCAGATTGCGCCCAGCCAGCCCAGCACGAAGTCGGCGGACCGCTCCAGCAGCAGCGCCACCCGGTCGCCGGGCGCCACCCCCCGGTCGGTGAGCAGCCGGGCCAGCCGGCCGACCCGGTCGACCAGCTCCCGGTAGGTCAGCACCTGGTCCGCGGTGACCACCGCGGGCGCCGAACCGGCCGCGTCGGCGACGGCCCGCAGCCGCTGCCCGACCGTCACCGCCGACCACCTCCTCGGCACGTGGGCCCTGCCATCCCGGACCCATCCCAGACGTCAGCACAACCGGCATTGCCGCCAGACGCCCCCGAACCACCGTAACGGCCTATAGGTTGGCCCCCAAACGCCGAGCGTGTGAAGAATGGAATGATCGATGCCGGACCGTACGCTGCTGGGCTGGGTGGAGGACCCGCCGGCCGGCCGCGGCATCCGGTTCGCCCGGCCCGGGGAGAGCTGGGAGCACTGGTCGTACGCGCGGCTGGCCGGGCTGGCCCGGCAGGTCGCCGCCGGGCTCGGGGACGCCGGGGTGGCCCGCGGCGAGCCGGTCAGCTTCGTGCAGCGGTCCGGCCCGGGCTTCGTCGGCACGCTCTTCGGCGCCATGCTGGCCGGCGCGGTGCCGTCGCCGATCGCGCCGCCGGCGGTCTTCCAGGACCTGGCCGGCTACCGGCGGCACCTGGCCGGGCTGCTGGCCGCCACCCGGCCGGCGCTGGTGGTGACCGACGCCGAGCTGACCGGCGAGGTGGCCGCGCTGGCCCCGGGCGGCACCCGGGTGGTGCCCGCCGGCGAGGTGCTCGGCGACCCGGAGCGGGCGCCGCGGCCGCCGGCCGAGCTGGCGCTGCTGCAGTTCACCT
>JBJMII010000101.1:0-12140 GCA_045806925.1 Mycobacteriales bacterium | reverse complement strand
CGTGCGGATCTACATCGCCGAGGCCAACTCCGCATTCCTGCCGTACGACAACAACCCGAGCCTGCCGCACACGGGTTCCTGGGCCGCCCTCGACCCCGCGACCGGCGCGATCCTCTGGCAGACCGCCGACCCCAGCGGCAGCTTCGACACCGCGGCCCTCTCCACCTCCAATGGGGTGGTCTACGCCGGGAGCATGAGCGGCCGGATGTACGCGCTGGATGCCGCCAGCGGCGCCGTCCGCAAGGAGCTCGCCGGCCAGGGCTCCTCCAACGCCGGACCCGCCATCGACAACAACGGCGTCATCTACTGGGGCAACGGTTACGGCCGCTTCGGCCTGGGCACCTCCAGCACCACCTTCTACGCCTTCTCGCTCGACGGTCAGTAGGCCACTTGCGGCCCGGCCGCGGGACTTGGAGCCCGTCGGCCGGGCCACCGGCGGATCAGTAGATGGTCACGCCGTACGCATTGGCCGCCTCGCGAGCGGGCTGGAAGAAGGTGGTGCCACCGCTCGTGCAGTCACCGCTGCCGCCGGAGGTCAGGCCGAGCGCCTTGGTGCCGTCGTAGAGCGGGCCACCGGAGTCGCCGCCCTCGGCGCACACGTTGGTCTGGATCAGGCCGCTCACCTTGCCTCCGGGGTGACCGACATAACGGACCGAGACGTTGAGCGCGGTCACGGTACCGCTGTGGGTACCGGTGGTCGATCCGGTGCGCTTCACCGACTCGCCGACGAAGGCGTCCGCGACGGCGAAGCCGCCCGGGTGGGTCAGTGCGGCGTTGTCGTAGCGAACCAGCGCGTAGTCGTCGCCGGGGAAGCTGTACGCGATCGTCGGGCCGATGAGCGTGGTGTGGCCGGAGTTGGTGTACCACGCGCTTGCCAGGCTGCCGCAGTGCCCTGCGGTGAGGAAGTAGTAGGTGCTGCCGCTGACCACGTTGAAGCCCAGCGAGCAACGGTACTTGCCGCCGTAGATGGCCGCGCCGGCGGACAGCAGCGGGGTGAAGACGCCGGCCGTGCGCTGGATCCGGAGGGCACCGCCGTTCCTGCCGGCAGCCTGCCTCAGCGTCGCGATCTCGGCGCCGGAGACGGAGCTGTCGGCGGTGGCGACAACCCGGTCCGCCGCGGTGTCGACGTACCAGGCGATGCCCGCGACGCCGGAGCGCTCCACCGCGTTGCTCACTGCGGAGAGCTGGCTGGCGCTGTACCCGTGAGGGGATGCCGCCGCACTCGCCGGCACGATGACCGCGCCGACGGCGGCCGCAGCGACGCTGACAGCGAACAGCCGACCGAATCGGCCGCGGAGATGGGACTTCAGGCGCACCGGCTCTCCTCCTCGGGAGTCGAGAGGACCGCGGGTGGGTCCCGTCGTTGCCACCAGGAGACCCCGTCCGGGGTCAGTTGACGTCGTGCTCCTGACGGCCGGCTTCAGTATCGGCATGCCTCAATAGGACCGCAAGCGTCCCGGTATGCGTTCTACTACTGTTAGTGAACGCCAGCCAGCGCGTTCGATGCAGCGTTTCGGGTCGACGCCGCCGGGAAGGGCCGGGCTCATGCGTGTGGTGGTCGTCGGCGCGACCGGGAACGTCGGCACGAGTCTGGTGCAGGTGCTCACCGAGGACCCGCAGGTGACCGACGTGCTGGGGTTGGCGCGGCGCCGGCCGGAGTGGTCCCCGCCGAAGACCCGGTGGGCGACAGCTGACGCCGCCGCGGACGACCTCGTCTCCCACTTCCGCGGTGCGGACGCGGTCGTTCATCTGGCCTGGCTCTTCCAGCCAACCCACGACCCGCTGACCACCTGGCAGGCCAACGTCGGCGGCAGCATCCGGGTCTTCGACGCGGTTGCGCTGGCCGACGTTCCGGTGCTCGTCCACGCATCCTCCGTGGGCGCCTACTCCCCGGGACCGACCGACCGGGCGGTGGACGAGACCTGGCCGACCCATGGCTGGCCGACGGCCGGGTACACCCGCGAGAAGGCGTACGTGGAACGGGTGCTCGACGTCTTCGAGAAGGATCACCCGGATCGGCGGGTCGTGCGGCTGCGGCCCGGCTTCATCTTCAAGCGCGAGTCCGCCACCCAGCAGCGGCGGCTGTTCGCCGGCCCCTTCCTGCCGGCGCGGCTGGCCCGACCCGCACTCGTACCGGTCATCCCGGATCTGCCCGGGTTGCGGCTTCAGGTCCTGCACTCGCTGGATGCGGCCGAGGCGTACCGGTTGGCGGTCATGCGCGATGTACGCGGGGCGTTCAACATCGCCGCCGACCCGGTCATCGACGCCGCTGCCCTCGCCGAGCTCCTGGACGCCAAGATGATCCGCCCGCCGCTGCGGGCTGTCCGGTCGGCGGTCGCCGCGGCATGGCACCTGCACCTGGCACCCGCCTCGCCCCACCTGCTCGACGCGGTCCTGCGAGTCCCGCTCATGGACGTCAGCCGGGCCCGTACCGAGCTCGGCTGGTCCCCCCGGTACAGCTCGCTGGACGCGATGCGCGAGCTCCTGCAAGGACTCAGAGAGACCACCGGCATGCCCACCCCACCGCTGGATCCACGCGCCGGCGGCCGGGCCCGGCAGCACGAGATCGCCACCGGGGTCGGAACAAGGCCCTGACCGGGAACCGCAGCGCACCGGCCGGTGTAGGAGAAGCGGTGCCGGCGGAGGGAGCGGGCGATGGCGATCCGCCTGCTGGAGGACCGGGAACACCCGGGGGGTACGGGCGGCGGTCGCGGCCGGTGGCAGCAGCGGCGTACCGATCCGGCGTGGCTGCTGCTGCCGCAGCGGATCTTCCTCGGCGGCACGTTCGCCTACGCCGGGTTGGACAAGCTCGCCGACGAGACCTTCTTCGACCCGACGGCCCCGACCTCGATCGAGGCTCAGCTCGGCGCCGTACCCGACACGAGCCCGCTGCGCCCGCTGTTGGGGCTGATAGATCAGCACGCCGGTGCCATCGGCGTGCTGATCGCCCTGGGCGAGATCGCCGTCGGGGTCGCGACCCTGCTCGGGGTGCGGTCGCGGCTGGCAGCGGCCGGCGGCGCGCTGATCTCGCTGTCCCTGCTGCTGACCGTCACCTGGGCCACGAGGCCCTACTACTACGGCTCGGACATCGTCTTCCTGGTGTGCTGGCTGCCCCTGGTGGCCTTCGGCGACGGCGGGCTGCTGTCGTTGGAGACCGGACTGGCACGGCGAGCCGCCCGCCGGGCCACCGCGCCGGACCGGCGGGCGCTGCTGGCGCAGGCGGCGGCGATCGGCGCGGTCGTCGGGCTCGGCGGGTCGGCGGCCCTGGCCGCCCGGATCGCCCGGGGGCGACCGGCAGACCTCGGAGCCGGCGCCGCCCGGGAGCCGGCCCCCGGCGAGCCGACCACCCCGACGACGGGCCCGCCGCGAGCTGGCGGCGCCGGACGGCTGGCGGCGGCCGCCGCGGTCCCCGTCGGCGAGGCTCTCGCGGTGACGCTGCCCGCCACCGGCGCGGCGGCGCTGCTCGTCCACTTGACCGCGGGCAGGTTCGTCGCGTTCCAGCGCACCTGCACCCACGCCGGCTGCATGGTCGACATCAGCCCGGACCGACGCACGTTCCGGTGTCCCTGCCACGGCGCCGTGTACGACGCGCGCACCGGGCGGGTGCTGGCCGGACCCGCCCCGGCCCCGCTGGCGCCGGTACCGGTGCGGGTGGTCGGCCCCGACGTGGTCACCGACTGATCGGAAGCCCCCGTCCCCGTTCAGGAGAGGGAGAACGCTCCGTACCCGACGACCCGGCGCGGGTCGGCTCCCGCCTCGGCGGAGGTCGCGTACGCCAGCAGGCTCGGACTCAGGCCGGTACCGCGCGCCCAGGCCAGCAGGCCGCGCAGCGCGCTCGCGCCGCACGCGGAGCCCGACCCGACCCGGTCCGGCCGAAGCTCGAGCACGGCCTGGACCGTGCGGGCGTCCCACGCCCGAGCGTCCTCGTCGGGCAGGTAATGACTCAGGTCGGTGCTGACGACGACAAGGGTTGGCGCGTCCGACGTGACCGCGTCGAGCAGGTGCCCGATCTCGTCCGGGGAGGCGCCGGTGGCCACCGGCAGGACCGGCACGCCTGGACCGATCGAGCGCTGCAGGAACGGCAGCTGAACTTCGAGAGCGTGCTCGTGGGCATGCGGTTCGTCCCCGGCATGCACACCGGGAACGGCCACGGCCCGGTCGCGGGCCGCGCTGTCGATGCGTACGGAGCCCAGTGGGGTGGACCAGGCGGTGGCGCACGGCACCGCGGATCCCGCCAGTGGGACGAAGTGCGAGGGGCCGAGCAGGACGACCCGCGCGGGCCTACATCCCCTGATCCGCGCATAGGCCGCCGCGGCCACGGACCCGGAGTACCGGTAGCCGGCGTGCGGCACCACCAGCGCAGGCAGCCCGGCCACCGCATCCGGCCCGGGTCCGGCGCCGGCCAGCAAGCTGTCTACAGTGGACACCAGCTCGGCCGCACCGGCCGGGTAGAAGAGGCCGGCGGCCGCGACCGGTCGGACCCCGGCGGCCGCGGAACCGGCCGGAAGGCTCACCGGCGCGCCAGCGAGATCGGCAGCCGGCGGGACCCCCAACGCCCGCACGGTCCGTCGTACACGCCCGCCACCGCCGCACCGCAGGCTGCGCACCGGCCGTCGTCGGTGAGCCGGTAGGAGCTGATGACGTACCAGTCCCGGACGACCACCGCCTGTCCGCACGACGGGCAGCGGGTGGTGCCGCCGTCCTCGTCGTGCACATTGCCGGTGTAGACGTGACGAAGGCCGTTGCCGAGCGCGATCCGCCGGGCGCGGCGCAAGGTGGCGGGCGGCGTGGGCGGGACGTCCCGCATCTTGTAGTCGGGGTGGAACGCGGTGAAGTGCAGCGGCACGTCCACACCCAGGTGCTCGGCGATCCACCGCGTCTCGGCGTCGATCTCGTCGTCCGAGTCGTTGCGTCCCGGGATGAGCAGCGTGGTGATCTCGAACCAGACGCCCGTCTCGTACCGCAGGTACTCCAGGGTCTCCAGGACCGGCGCCAGCCGCGCGGCGCAGACCCGGTGGTAGAAGTCGTCGGTGAACGCCTTGAGATCGATGTTGGCGGCGTCCACATGCGAGTACAGCTCGCGGCGCGCGGCGGGCTCCATGTACCCGGCGGAGACGGCGATCGTCCTGATGCCGCGCTCGCGGCAGGCATCAGCCACGTCCACGGCGTACTCCAGGAAGATCGTCGGGTCGTTGTAGGTGAAGGCGACGCTTCGAGCTCCGTACTCCTCGGCGGCGTGCGCCAGCGTGCCGGGAGCGGCCGTGTCGGCGAGGGTGTCGGTCTCCCTTGACTTGCTGATGTCCCAGTTCTGGCAGAACTTGCAGGCGAGGTTGCAGCCGGCCGTGCCGAAGGACAGCACCGAGGAGCCGGGCAGGAAGTGGTTCAGCGGCTTCTTCTCGACCGGGTCCAGGCAGAAGCCGCTGGACCGCCCGTACGAGGTCAGCACGATCTGGTCGTCGACGCGGGCGCGGACGAAGCAGAGCCCGCGCTGCCCCTCGTGCAGCCGGCACGCCCGCGGGCAGACGTCGCATTGCACCCGACCGTCGTCGATCCGGTGCCAGAACCGGGTCGGCACCGTGTACGGGTCGGCCGGCGAGACATCGTCGGTCATGAGCACAGCCTCGCCGTCACCGTACGCGCGGCCGGCAGCCGGTGCCAGGCCCGCCCGACGAGGTCGACGCGGGCCCGGTCACGACTCCGGCAGGTCGAGCGGGGCGCTCTACGCGGACGCGGCTGCCGGCGCCAGCCGGACCGGCAGGAGCGCCGCGGCGCCGAGCCCGATCAGGCCGATGGCGCCCAGCGCGATCATGGCCGCGCCATACGCGCCCGACGTGAGGCCGGCGACCAGGATGGTGCCGGCGATCGCGGTGCCGAGCGAGGAGCCCAGGTTGGAGACGCTGCGCGACAGGCCGGAGATCTCTCCCTGCTCCTCCTCCGGGAAGCTCGACTGCACGATGTTGACCGACGGGGTCAGCATGCCGCCGACGCCGAACCCGACCAGGAACAGCCCGGGTGCGAAGGCCCACGCGGTCGGGTGACCGGCAACCAGCGCGAGCAGCACGCCGATGCCGGCGATCGTGACGACGAACCCGGCGAGGATGAGCGTGCGCTGCGCCCGCCGCCTCGCGAACCGCTCGGCGCCCAGCGAGGACAGCAGCAGGCCGACGGTCGCCGCGGTGAAGATCACGCCCGTCTCGATCGCGTCGTAGCCGCGGACGACCTGCAGGTACGCGGACACCACGAAGGAGACCCCCAGCAGCATCAGCCACTGGACGTGCTGCGTCACCAGGCCGAGGTTGGACGTGCGGTTGCGGAACAGCGACGTGGACAGCAGCGGCTCCGTTCCCGCCCGCTCCTCGCGACGAACCCACAGGAAGAACCCGGCGAGCACGAGCGCACCCGCGGCGAGCAGCCCGAGCATGAGCCAGCCGTTGTCGTCGGCGGCCAGGATGCCCAGCACGAGCAGGACGAGGCCGAGCGCCGACAGGACGGCGCCGACGGTGTCGAAGTGGCGGCCGGGGTCCGCCGGCAGCGGATCGACGAGCCGCCGGCTCAACAGCACGATCAGCGCGATGATCAGGGCCTGGAAGACGAAGGCCGCCCGCCAGCTGATCGCGGACGTGATGAGCCCGCCGATCAGCGGGCCGGCCGCGGCCCCTACGCCGCCCAGCGCGCTGATCGCGCCGAACGCCTTGGCCCGGGAGGTGAGCTGGGTGAACAGCAGCGTGGTGAGGATGTAGACCGGCGGGATGAGCAGCGCGGTGCCGATCCCCTCCAGGATCGAGTTGCCGAGGATGAGGATGCCCAGGCCGGGAGCGGCGGCGCTGAGCAGGGCGCCGACGCCGTACACGGTGAGCCCGACGGTGAAGCAGCGCTTGCGGCCGTACCGGTCGGTCAGCTTGCCGCCCGGGATCATCAGCGCGGCCATGACCAGCAGGAAGGCCGTGATCGCGACCTGCACGCCCTGGACCGTCGTGTGCAGGTCGTGGCTGATGTCGTTGATCATCACGTTCATGTTCGAGCCGGCGAAGCTGCAGATGAACTGGGCGAGGGCGAGCGGCAGAATCAGCCGCCGCGACTCGCTCCAGGGACGCGTCGCCTCGATGCCGTCCGCCATCACTCAGCCCCTCCCTCGCGGTCGAACGCCAGGACATGCCAGCCCCACGGCTCGAGCGAGACGAACAGCCCGGGGTCGGCCATCTCGTCGCCGTCCCGCTCGAGCGACTCGCCCGCCAGGATCGGGAGCAGGCGCCAGGACCGGCCGCGGAGATCCGGCCACGGCAGCGGCACCCGGGCCTGGGCCGGGCTCGCGGACAGGTTCACGACGACCAGGTGCCGCCGGTCGCCCTCCCGCCAGCACCAGGCGAGGATCTCGCGGTACGACGGGTTGTCCGGCCAGCCGGTGCACTCCAGCGCCTGCCACTGTCCGGCCCGCATCCCGGTCGACCCGACGGCCGCTAGCAGGTCCTGATGGAAGCGGCGCAGCCCGGGGTCGAGCGGCTCGGCCGGCCGGCGGCCCAGGAAGACCGGCAGCTGGACCCGGCGGCCGTCGAACTGACCCTCGTGCCAGAGGGTGGCGCCGGGCAGGGTGGCGATCGCCACCGCCGCGGCGCGCTCCCGCTCCGCCGGGCGCAGGGTCGCCGCGGCCCGCGGCTCGTCGTGGTTCTCCAGGAACCGGACCAGCCGCCGCTGGTAGCCCGCGTCAGCCTGCAGGTGCGCCCGCACCGCCGCCGCGCCCCCGCCGAGGAGCCGGTCGTACAGGCGCTTGTCGTAGCAGAAGTCGAAGCCCTGCTGCTGCAGCGTCCACTCGAGATCCCAGTACGCCTCGGCCACGAACAGCATCTCCGGGTGGCGCTCCCGGACCCGGCCGAGGACCTCGGGCCAGAAGTCGGCGGCCGGCGGCGGCCCGACGCGATCACCCCAGGTCTTGGCGAACACATCGGTGAGCAGCAGCATGGCCATATCGCAGCGGACCCCGTCGCACTGGTCGCCGATCGCCACCAGTGTCTCGACGGTGGCGTCCCGCAACCGAGGGCTGAAGGCGTCGAGCTGCACGACGTCCGGCCACGGCGGGAAGTACGGGTCCCGGCCCCGGGCCAGCACCTGCCCGTCCACCTCGACGAAGGCCTCCGGCGCGCGGGCCAGGTCGTCCGGGCCGCCCCGGACGAAGACCTCTGGGCGCTCGTGCACCCATGGGTGGTCGGGCGCGACGTGGTTGGGGACGTGGTCCAGCAGCAGCCGGACGCCGCGCCGGGCCAGCGCGGCCCGGGCCGCGGCCAGCCCGGCCGGGCCGCCGAGCCGCCGGTCGGGAACGTACCTGCGGACGCAGTACGGCGAGCCGACGACGTCGGCCGGGGCCAGGTCGGGCAGCGCCGCGCGGCAGGCCGCCTGCAGCTGCTGGTTGCGCAGCGCGATCGCCAGCCCGGCCGGGCTGCGCTCCCAGATGCCCATCAGCCAGACCGCGTCCACGCCCGGGAGGGCGAGCTCGTCCCAGGCGCCCGCCGGGACGTCACCGAGGCTGCGGGCCGGCCCCAGCTCCCCCAGCCAAACCCAGGTGTCGACCTCGTGGATCACCGGCTGGGCGGCCCACCCGGTCACGGCACCACCTCCGCTCCGCGCCGCCGGAACGCCGCCTCCAGGCCACCTTCCCGCACCTCCTCGGCCGTCAGGCCGTGGAACAGGGTCGCGGTCAGGGCCACCAGGCCGGTCCAGCCGGTCTGGTGGCTGGCGCCTAACCCGGCCCCGTTGTCGCCGTGGAAGTACTCGTAGAACAGCAGCAGGTCGCGCCAGTGCGGGTCGCGCTGGAACGTCTCCTGCCCGCCGTACACCGGACGGCGGCCGTCGGCGGCCGGCAGGAAGCTGCGCGTCAGCCGCGCGGCGATCTCGCCGGCGACCTCGTACAGCGTCATCTGCAGGCCGGACCCGGTCGGGCACTCGACGGTGAGCTCGTCGCCGTAGAAGGCGTACAGGTTCAGCAGGGCCCGGATCAGCAGGGCGTTCACCGGGAACCAGACCGGGCCCCGCCAGTTCGAGTTGCCGCCGAACATCCCGGTGTCGGACTCCGCCGGCAGGTAGGACACCCGGTAGTCGTGGCCGTCCACCCGGAACGTGTACGGGTGCTCGGCGTGGTAGCGGGACAGCGACCGGATCCCGTACGGGCTGAGGAACTCCGCCTCGTCGAGCATCCGGGCCAGCACCCGGCGCAGCCGCTGCTCACCGAACAGCGCGAACAGCCGGCGGCCGCGGTGGCCCACCAGCCGGGCCCCGGAGACGCCGGCGAAGGCGCCGGGGTGCCGGGCGACGAAGTCCCGTGCGGCGGCGACGAGGCCGGGGAACCGCTCGTCCACGTCGCTGGGGATCACCGTCGCGGCCGCGAGCGGCAGCAGCCCGACCATCGAGCGGACCTTGAGCGGCACGGCCGTGCCGTCCGGCAGCCGCAGCACGTCGTAGAAGAAGCCGTCCTCCTCGTCCCAGAGCCCGGCCCGCGGGGAGTCGGGGCGGTTCATGGCCGCCGCGATCCAGGCGAAGTGCTCGAAGAAGGTCTCGACCTGTTCCAGGTACACGGGGTCGCGTGTGGACAGTTCGAGCGCGATCGTGAGCATGACCTGCGCGTAGAGCGCCATCCACGCGGTGCCGTCGGCCTGGTCGAGGTGGCCGCCGGTGGGCAGCGGCGCGCTGCGGTCGAACACGCCGATGTTGTCCAGGCCGAGGAAGCCGCCCTGGAAGACGTTGCGTCCCTCGGGGTCCTTGCGGTTCACCCACCAGGTGAAGTTCATCGCCAGCTTCTGGAAGGCGCCCTCCAGCCAGGGCAGGTCGCCCACGCCGGTGCGCCCCTTCTCCAGCTGGTAGACGAAGAACGTAGCCCAGGCGTGCACCGGCGGGTTGACGTCGGTGAAGTTCCACTCGTACGCCGGCAGCTGCCCGTTCGGGTGCTGGTAGAGCCGGCGGAGCAGGACGTCGATCTGCTGCTTGGCGAAGCCGAGGTCGACCAGCGCGAGCGGGATCGCGTGGAAGGCGAGATCCCAGGCGGCGAACCACGGGTACTCCCACTTGTCCGGCATGGACAGCACGTCGTCGGCGACGAGGTGGAACCAGTCGGCGTTGCGGACGCCCGGTTCCGGGTCCATCGGGTCGCGGCCGTGCTCGACCAGCCACCGCTCGACGTCGTACGCGTAGTACTGCTTGCTCCAGAGCATGCCGGCGAGCGCCTGGCGGACGAGCCGGCGCTCCTCCTCCGTCGTGCCCGGCGGCGTGCGGGCCCGATAGAACTCGTCGGCCTCGGCCCGGCGCCGGTCCACCAGCTCGTCGAAGCCGGCCGTGACCGCCTCCCGGCTCAGGTCGGTGTCGGTGAGCCGCAGCCGCACGGTCTCGCTGCCGCCCGGCGGCACGTCCAGGACGTAGTGAGCCGCCGCCTTGGTGCCGGCCCGGGCCGGGTTCACGGCGGCGGTGTCGCCCCCGACCACGTACCGGCCGATCCCGTCCTTCACGAAGGGGGCGGCGTTGGCCGTGCCGAACAGCCGCTCGGCGTCCGTCTCGTTCTCGGTGAACAGCAGCGGGACGTCCCGGTCGCAGTAGAGCCGGCGCGCGCCCAGCTGCTCGTGCTCGGCGACGATGCCGGCGACGCCCGGCGGGTCCGTGATCGCGTGCAGGCGCGGTCGAGCGTCGCCGAGTCCCCACGACCAGGTGTTGCGGAACAGCAGCGTCGGCAACAGGTGCAGGGTGGCCGGATCCGGCCCGCGGTTGAGCACCGTGACCCGCAGCAGGAGGTCCTCGGCCGAGGCCTTGGCGTACTCGACGGCCACGTCGAAGTAGCGGTCGCCGTGGAACACACCGGTGTCGAGCAGCTCGTACTCGAAGTCGCCCCGTCCGCGGGCCGCGTTCGTCGCGACCAGGTCGGTGTACGGGTACTCGGCCTGCGGGTACTTGTAGAGGCAGCTCAGGTAGGAGTGGGTGGGCGTGCTGTCGAGGTAGAAGTAGTACTCCTTGACGTCCTCGCCGTGGTTGCCCTCGGCGTTGGTGAGGCCGAACAACCGCTCCTTGAGGATCGGGTCGCGGCCGTTCCACATCGCCAGCGACAGGCAGAGCCGCTGCTTGTCGTCGCTGATGCCGGCGATTCCGTCCTCGCCCCACCGGTAGGCCCGGGACCGGGCGTGGTCGTGCGGGAAGGACGACCACGCGTCCCCGCCGGGGCTGTAGTCCTCGCGGACCGTGCCCCACTGCCGCTCGCTCAGGTACGGCCCCCAGCGGCGCCACGGCACGCCGTGCCGATCCGCCTCGTCCAGCCGCCTCGCCTCGGCGCCGTCGAGCCCGTCCACTCCGCCCACCCTCCCGCAGGCCCGCGGCGGACCCGCCCGCGCCGCGACCGGCGTCGGGGTCGAGCCTGCGTGCCGGCGGACCTGGTCACCTCATCCCCGGTGAGTGAGCGACGATCGAGATCACCCGTAGTGGATGAGGAGACGCGGCGCCGCCGGAGGCAAGGTGTCCGAGGAGGCCGCCTGGGTGGGCACAAGTCCGACTCGTACGCCAGACCAGCCGGTTCCTTCTCAGCAGACAACCGGGTCGATCCCGTAGCGGGACGGTCCTGGACAGGAGGTACGCGGACATGGTGCTCGCGGCGGACTACCCGCTCCTTGATGCGTTCTGGACGATCATGATCTTCTTTCTCTGGGTGATCTGGTTCTGGCTGCTGATCACCGTGTTCACGGATCTGTTCCGCCGGCACGACCTGTCCGGCTGGGTCAAGACCCTCTGGATGATCTTCGTGATCGTGCTGCCGTACCTCGGCGTGTTCATCTACCTCATCACCCAGGGCCGGCACATGGCAGAGCGGAACATGCGGGAGGTAGAGGCGGCCCAGACGCAGCTGGACGAGCGCATCAGGTCGGTGGCCGCCGACGGCAGCGGCCCGGCCGCCGAGATCGGGAAGGCCAACCAGCTGCTCAGCAGCGGCGCGATCACCCAGGCCGAGTACGAGGCGATCAAGCAGAAGGCACTGGCCTCGTAGCCCGAGGTGGTGTGCGGCTCGCCGGAGCCGGAAGCGGGGTTGCCGGGTGACGACCGGTTGACACAGCGAGGCGCCACGGCGCCTCCCTGTCCTTCCTGGGTGAGCTCACGGACGCGCTCACCGGACGAGGTGTTCG
>JBJMII010000100.1:0-10033 GCA_045806925.1 Mycobacteriales bacterium | reverse complement strand
TGCACGGCTCGGCGAACGTGACGACCGGACAGGTCTACAGCGCCGTCATCGCGAAGGAACGGCGCGGGGAGTACCTCGGCGACACCGTCCAGGTGATCCCGCACGTCACCAACGAGATCAAGGCCCGGATCCGGGCGATGGCCGAACCGGATGAGGACGGCCTGGTCCCGGACGTGGTGATCACCGAGGTCGGCGGCACGGTCGGTGACATGGAGTCGCTGCCGTTCCTCGAGGCCATCCGCCAGGTCAGGCACGAGATCGGCCGGGACCGGGTGTTCTACCTGCACGTGTCCCTGGTGCCGTACCTGGCGCCCAGCGGCGAGCTGAAGACGAAGCCGACGCAGCACTCGGTGGCCGCGCTGCGGTCGATCGGCATCCAGCCGGACGCGGTGGTCTGCCGGTCGGACCGGGAGCTGCCGGCCGGGCTGAAGCGCAAGATCTCGCTGATGTGCGACGTGGACACCGAGGCGGTGGTGTCCGCCGCGGACGCACCGTCCATCTACGACATCCCGAAGGTGCTGCACTCCGAGGGCCTGGACGCGTACGTGGTACGCCGGCTCGGCCTGCCGTTCCGGGACGTCGACTGGACCGTGTGGGGCGACCTGCTCGACCGGGTGCACCGTCCTGAGCAGACGGTCACGGTCGCGCTGGTCGGCAAGTACGTCGACCTGCCGGACGCGTACCTGTCGGTGACCGAGGCGCTGCGGGCCGGCGGCTTCGCGCACTGCGCCCGGGTGGAGATCCGCTGGGTGCCGTCCGACAACTGCCGCACGCCGGCCGGGGCGGCCGCCGCGCTGTCCGGAGTGGACGGTGTGCTGGTGCCCGGCGGCTTCGGGGTACGCGGGATCGAGGGCAAGCTCGGCGCGGTCCGGTACGCCCGGGAGCGCGGCATCCCGATCCTCGGCCTGTGCCTCGGCCTGCAGTGCATGGTGATCGAGACCGCGCGGTCGCTGGCCGGGCTGGCCGAGGCGAACTCCACCGAGTTCGACCCGGACACCCCGCACCCGGTGATCGCCACCATGGCCGACCAGGTCGACGTGGTCGCGGGAGAGCGGGACATGGGCGGCACCATGCGGCTCGGCGCGTACCCGGAGGTGCTGCGGCCGGACACCCTGGTGGCGGAGGCGTACGGGACGACCGAGGTGTCCGCGCGGCACCGGCACCGGTACGAGGTGAACAACGACTACCGGTCCCGGCTGGAGGAGGCCGGGCTGGTCGTCTCCGGCACGTCGCCGGACGGCCGGCTGGTCGAGTACGTGGAGCTGCCGCGCTCCGTGCACCCGTTCTTCGTCGGCACCCAGGCACATCCGGAGTTCACCTCCCGGCCGACCCGGCCGCAGCCGCTGTTCCGGGCGTTCGTCCGGGCGGCGCTGGACTACGCCGCGGCCGAGCGGCTACCGGTCGAGCTGCCGGTGCGGCACGTGCCGGCCGGCCGGCCGGTCGCGGGCGTGCCCGCGTGACCGACTTCTCGGTCGAGTCGTCCGAGTCCGTCTACAAGGGACGGATCATGGGGCTGCGGGTGGACGAGGTGCGGATGCCGGGCGGCGGCACCGCGACCCGGCAGGTGGTCGAGCACGTCGGCGCGGTCGGCATCGTCGCGCTCGACTCCGCGGGCCAGGTGGTGCTGATCCGGCAGTACCGGCACCCGGTCCGCGACTGGCTGATCGAGCTGCCGGCCGGGCTGCTGGACGTTCCCGGCGAGCCCCCGTGGCAGACCGCGGCCCGGGAGCTGGTCGAGGAGGCGGGGCTGCGGGCCGAGCGCTGGCACACGCTGGTCGACCTGCGCCCGTCGCCCGGGCTCAGCGAGGAGGCCATCCGGGTCTACCTGGCCCGCGACCTCACCGAGGTGTCCGAAGCGGACCGGCACGTCGGCACCGAGGAGGAGACCGACCTCGGGGTGCACCGGCTGCCGCTGGACCAGGCGGTGGCCGCCGTCTTCACCGGCGCCGTGCAGAACTCGTCCGCGGTCGCCGGACTGCTCGCCGCCGCGTACGCCCGCGACCGCGACTGGACACCGCTGCGTCCCGCCGACGCACCCTGGTCCGCTCGCGACTGAGCACCGGCCCGGGCGCCGGCTCGGCGGGCGACCGACTTCTGCCGGCTCCGGTCGGGCACCTAGACTGCGGCGACCAGCGGGCACGGGGCGGCAAATGCGCCGCCACGACCGCGCGGCAGGAGGGAGCGGGAACGGTGAAGGTCGGGATCCCGCGCGAGGTGAAGGACCACGAATACCGGGTGGCGATCACCCCGGCCGGGGTGCACGAGCTGGCCAGGGCAGGTCACCAGGTCTACATAGAGAAGGAGGCCGGGGTCGGCTCGTCCATCCCGGACGACGACTTCGTCGCCGCCGGCGCCGAGATCCTGGCCGACCCGGACGACGTCTGGGACGTCGACCTGGTGCTCAAGGTGAAGGAGCCGGTGGCCGAGGAGTACGGGCGGATGCGGTCCGGCCGCACCCTGTTCACCTACCTGCACCTGGCCGCGTCCCGGGAGTGCACCGAGGCGCTGCTGAAGTCCGGCATCGACGCGGTGGCGTACGAGACGGTGCAGACCGCCGACGGCGCGCTGCCGCTGCTCGCCCCGATGTCCGAGGTGGCCGGCCGGATGGCGCCGCAGGTCGGCGCGCACACGCTGGAGCGCGCCCAGGGCGGCCGCGGCGTGCTGATGGGCGGGGTGTCCGGGGTGTACGCGGCGAAGGTCGTCGTGCTCGGCGCGGGCGTGTCGGGTATGAACGCGGCGGCGATCGCGCTCGGCATGCAGGCCGAGGTGCTGCTGCTGGACCGCAACATCGACAAGCTGCGGGCCGCGGACAAGATCTACCAGGGACACCTGCAGACCGTCGCGTCCAACGCGTACGAGATCGAGCGCGCGCTGCTGGACGCCGACCTGGTCATCGGCGCGGTGCTGGTGCCGGGTGCGAAGGCGCCGATGCTGGTGCCGGACGAGCTGGTCGCCCGGATGAAGCCGGGCTCGGTGCTGGTCGACATCTCCGTCGACCAGGGCGGCTGCTTCGAGTCGTCCCGGCCGACCACGCACTCCGACCCGACCTTCACCGTCGCCAGCTCGGTCTTCTACTGCGTGGCCAACATGCCCGGCGCGGTGCCGCACACCTCGACGTACGCGCTGACCAACGTGACGATGCCGTACGCGCTGGAGCTGGCCAACCGCGGTCTGCGCGACGCGGTGCTCGCCGACCGGGCGCTGCTGCCGGGTGTGAACGTGGTCGGCGGGCAGGTGACCAGCGCGCCGGTGGCGGAGGCGCACGGGATGGCCGCGGTGCCGGTCGAGCAGGCGCTGTCCCTGGACGGCGTGCGCTGACCCAGACGCCGGTCCGGGACCGGCCGGCCGCGGGGGAGCCCGGGGCGGCCGGCCCGGTGCCGGCGGCCCGCCCGCCGGACGACCTGGACAGCGTGGTCGGCGACTACCTGGCGCATCTCGCGGTGGAGCGCGGGGTCGCGGCGAACACGCTGGCCGCGTACGGGCGGGACCTCCGCCGGTACGTGGCGCACCTGGCGGCGCTGGGCGTGCCGGTGCTCGGCGGGGTCTCCGAGGTGGTGGTCGCCGCGTTCCTCGCCGCCCTGCGGGAGGGCGACGCCGAGCACCCGCCGCTGTCGGCGTCGTCGGCGGCGCGAGCGCTGGTCGCGGTGCGCGGGCTGCATCGCTTCGCGGCGCGGGACGGGATCGTCGCCGCGGACGTGGCCCGGGCGGTGCGGCCGCCGGCACCGCCGCGCCGGCTGCCGAAGGCGATCTCGGTGGACGAGGTCGAGCGGCTGCTCGAGGCGGCCGGCTTCGACCGGACGCCGCTGGCGCTGCGGGACCGGGCGCTGCTCGAGGTCCTGTACGGCACCGGTGCGCGGATCTCCGAGGCGGTCGGCCTCGCGGTCGACGACCTGGACCGCACCTCGTCCGCGGTGACGCTGCGCGGCAAGGGCGGCAAGGAGCGGATCGTGCCGGTGGGGTCGTACGCGCTGCGCGCCGTCGACGACTACCTGGTGCGATCGCGGCCGGCGCTGGCCGCGGCCGGGCGGGGGACGCCGCGGCTGTTCCTCAACGCCCGCGGCGGGCCGCTGTCGCGGCAGAGCGCGTGGACGATCCTGCGGGTCGCGGCGGAGCGGGCCGGGCTCGCCGCGACCCTGTCGCCGCACACGCTGCGTCACTCGTACGCGACCCACCTGCTCGACGGGGGCGCGGACGTCCGGGTGGTGCAGGAGCTGCTGGGCCACGCTTCGGTGACCACCACCCAGGTCTACACGCTGGTGACGGTCGACCGCCTCCGCGAGGTCTACGCCACCGCCCACCCCCGCGCCCGCTGAGGGCGCCGCCGGGCCCCGGTCGGGCTCGGTCCGGCGGCGGCTTCCGCGCCCCCGGCGGCGCGGCCCTTTTTCTCGTCGCGTCCGGCCTCCGGTGCCCTGTCCACAGCGCAAGGCAGTTCGTACACAGGCGATCGGGCCTGCGTCCACAGCCGTCCACAGCGGCGCGCCGGGTTGTCCCCAGCTTCGGCGAGGTCGCTTGTATCGCCCCAGTCACCGCCTTACAGTCGCCACGCCGTCGGCGTGATGGCTCGGCGCTAGAGAGGCCAACGGACTGATGGGCAAGTCGACATTGGGCAGCGGGGAGGACACCACCGCCCTGCTCGCCGTCGACGACATGCGAGCCGCTGCCCGGCGGTCCCGGCGGGAGGGCGACGACGGCCGCGAGGCAGAGGAGCCCCGACCCGCCGGCCGCCAGGCCGACCCGGCGGCGCAGCGGGTGGCCCGGGTGATCCCGGAGCCGCAGCCGCTGACCACGCACGGACCTGCCCGCATTGTCGCGCTCTGCAACCAGAAGGGCGGCGTCGGCAAGACGACCTCGACCATCAACCTGGGCGCCGCGCTCACCGAGTACGGCCGCCGGGTCCTGCTCGTCGACTTCGACCCGCAGGGCGCGCTGTCCGTCGGGCTCGGCGTGCAGCCGCACCAGCTCGACCGCACCATCTACGACGTGCTGATGGAGTCGTCGGTCACCCTCGACGACGTCCTGCTGAAGACGAACGTGCCGGGCATGGACCTCGTCCCCAGCAACATCGACCTGTCCGCCGCCGAGGTGCAGCTGGTCAACGAGGTGGCCCGGGAGCAGACGCTGGCCCGGGCGCTCGCCCCGGCGGTGCCGGACTACGACCTGGTGCTGATCGACTGCCAGCCGTCGCTCGGGTTGCTGACGGTCAACGCGCTCACCGCCGCCGACGGCGTGATCATCCCGCTGGAGTGCGAGTTCTTCAGCCTGCGCGGTGTCGCGCTGCTCATCGACACCATCGAGAAGGTCCGGGAGCGGCTGAACCCGCGGCTGCACATCGAGGGGATCCTGGCGACGATGTACGACGCTCGTACGGTGCACGGGCGGGAGGTCTTCGCCCGGGTCGTCGAGGCCTTCGCGGACACCGTCTACGACACGGTCATCACCCGGACCGTCCGCTTCCCGGAGACGACGGTCGCCGGCGAGCCCATCACCACCTGGGCGCCGAGCTCCAGCGGCGCCATGCAGTACCGTGCCCTGGCGAAGGAGGTGCTCGTCCGATGAGCCGGCGTCCGAGCCTGCCCGGCGCCGCCGAGCTGTTCCGTTCGACGGGCGGCTCCGGCGAGGCGCCCGAGTCACCTCCCGCGGCCGCACCCACGCCGGCGGACGGCCGCCGCCCGGCGGAGCGGCTCGCCCGGCTGGGCGTGCCCCGCGAGGACCCCGGCGACGGCGAGCCGGAACGGGCGGCGTCGGTGACGCCGCTGTCCGGGGCCGGCGCGGCCGGCCTCGCCAGCTACCCCGACCGCGCAGTCGCCGAGCCCTCCTTCCACGGGTTGCGCCCGCCGGTGGCAGGCTTCGACGACGACCTCGTCGACCCGGCCCTGCGGCGCGCACCGGCCCGGATCCGGCAGACCCGGCGGCAGCCGCTGCGCGGCCCGGCCGAGCGCCGGCCGAGCGGCCGGGAGAAGCACGACGAGAAGATCACCGTCTACTGCTCGGCGGAGGAGCTATTCGAGCTGGAGCGGGCCCGGCTCGCGCTGCGCGGCGAGCACGGCCTGGTCGTCGACCGCGGCCGGATCGTCCGCGAGGCGGTCGCGGTGGTGCTGGCGGACCTCGAGGCCAAGGGGGAGAGCTCGATCCTCGTCCGCCGGCTGCGCGAGTCCTAGCGGTGCGATCGGTACCGGCCCCGGTGCGCGTGCGGACCGGGTGGGTGGGCCTCGCCCCGGTCCCGGTGCCGACCCGGTGGCCGCGCCGCCGCCCGGTGTGCGTCCGGACCGGGTGGATCCGCCTCGCCCCGATGCCGGTCTCCGCCGCTGTGCCGTCGGTGGCCGCGGCGGGACGGGTCCGCTGACATGCTGCGCGCGCTCGGCACTCCACTCGCCTTCCTGGGCCTGCTGGTCGGCTTCCTGCTCGCCCTGGTGATCCAGGCGTACGTGCAGGCGTCGACCGCTCGCGCGCTGGGCGACCGGCCGGCCTTCCGCCGGCTCGGCGGCATACGCCCGGTGCTCGATCCGTTCGGCGCGGTCGCCGCGGCGCTCGGCGGGGTCGGCTGGGGCATGACCCCGGAGATCCCGCTGCGGTCCCGCGGCCGGCTCGCGCTCGCCCTGCTCTCCGGGCCGGTCGCGGTCATCGTCACCGGCATGCTCGCGCTGCTCGGCTTCGTACTCCTCGGCGGCCCGGCATCGGCGCTTCCCGGCGCCGGACCGGGCGCGGTGCTGCGCGGGATGCAGGGGTCGGCCGGCCCGGTCTTCTTCCTGTCCCTCGCGCTCGAGCTGCTCGGCATGGCCGCGCTGGCGCTGGTCCCGCTGCCGCCGCTGCCGGGCTGGCGCCTGCTGGAGCTCGCCTCGACCGGCTCGGTCGGCTGGCAACGCGCCCGCGAGTACCTGGTGGAGAAGAACCTCGGCGTCCTCGCCCTGCTGATCCTGCTCATCCTGCCGCTGGGCGGCTCGACGCCGCTCCTCCTCAGCATCGTGGATACAGCGGTTGGTTCCTTTCTCAATCTGCTTGCTTAGCGCTGCATGTATCTGTCGACAAGCAGTCGAAGCGGTGTTTCTCCGACCAGCGACACCGGTGCGCTACCGTCGGACGGCGTGACCGTCTCCGCTGCCTCGCCCGGCGGCGAGCCGGCCGCCGGCCCACCCTCCGGCGCCGGCGCGGGGCCGCCCGCCACGCCGGCTGACGCGGCGCGCCACCGGGCCTCGCCCGCCGCGCAGGCCGATCCCGCGGGGGAGCGCAGCGGACCTGCTCGACCGCCGGCGTTCGAGGTGCGCCTGGCGAACTTCGAGGGCCCCTTCGATCTACTCCTCAGCTTGATATCTAAACATCAGCTCGACGTGACCGAGGTGGCGCTGTCCCGGGTGAGCGACGAGTTCATCGCGCACATCCGGGCGCTCGGCCCGTCCTGGGACCTGGGCCAGGCCACCGAGTTCCTGGTGGTGGCGGCGACCCTGCTGGACCTCAAGGCCGCCCGGCTGCTGCCGTCCGCGGAGGTGGAGAACGAGGAGGACCTGGCGCTGCTGGAGGCACGGGACCTGCTCTTCGCCCGCCTCCTGCAGTACCGGGCGTACAAGCAGGTCGCCGCCCACTTCCGCCAGCTGGAGGCGGAGCACGCCCGGCGCTTCCCGCGGGCGGTGCCGCTGGAGCCGCGCTTCGCCGAGCTCATGCCCGAGGTGCTGCTGACCGTGACACCTGAGCAGCTCGCCCGGATCGCCGCCGAGGCGCTCCGCCCGAAGCCGCCGCCGGCAGTGCCGATCACCCATCTGCACGCCGCCCGGGTGAGCGTCCGCGAGCACGCGTTGATCCTCCGGGAGCGGCTCGCCCGCACCGGGCAGTCGACCTTCCGTGCGCTCACCCAGGACTGCCAGCACACGGTCGAGCTCGTGGCCCGCTTCCTCGCACTGCTCGAGCTCTACCGGGAAGGCGCGATCGCCTTCGACCAGATGTCACCGCTGGGCGAGCTGTGGGTGCGCTGGACCGGCGCCGCGGACCCGGTCGAACCCCTCGACAGCCCCGATGTCGACGAGGAGTACAGATGACCGAGAAGCCCTATGGCCAAGAGGATCTGCCGCCACCTCGCCCTGTCGACACGTCTCCAAATAGGCGTGCCGAACCGGCCGGGACGGACTACACCTACCTGGCCGAGCCGGGCCCGATCCAGGAGGCGCCTCAACCGGACGGCTCCGACGAGCCGGCTGCTCCCGGACCGGTCGACGACGGCTGCGATGTCCCGGCCACGGACGCTGAAGGCACCACCAGGGACACGGTCTGGGAGGCAGGGCTCCGTAGCCCGCCGCAGCGGACTGGACCGGACCACGCCTCTGATGCCCCGGCCACGGACGAGGGCGCCATGCCGCACACAGCGCCGCAGACGAGGCGTGGCACGCCCGGCGAAGTCGACCCGGCGGCCGCCAGGACGCCGGACTTCCGGAAGGCCCCCGCCGAAGACCCCGAGCGGTCGGTGGACGATGCCGACAGCCCCGCGGAGGACGTCGTCCCTGCCCCGGCCCGAGGCGAGGGGGCCGATGTAGCGGTAAGTGGCCGTGTCGATGAAACGACTGCTTGGTCGGGGGGAGCGGAGCTCGCGGATCCGGCGCGGCTCCAGGCGGCGGTCGAGGCTGTGCTCCTGGTCGTGGACACGCCGACCGGCCCGACCAGCCTCGCCCAGGTGCTCGGACGGCCGGTCGCCGAAGTGGAGGCGGCACTGCGGGCCCTGCAGGCCGAGTACGACGCCGGCGGGCGGGGCATCGACCTGCGGGAGGTCGCCGAGGGGTGGCGTCTCTACAGCCGGGAGGACTTCGCCGGATACGTCGAGCGCTTCGTCCTCGACGGGCAGCAGGCGCGGTTGACCCAGGCGGCGCTCGAGACACTGGCCGTGATCGCCTATCGCCAGCCGGTGACCCGGTCCCGCATTGCCGGCATCCGGGGTGTGAGCGTCGACGCGGTGATGCGTACCCTGCTCACCCGGGGCCTCGTGGCGGAGTGCGGCGCGGACCCGGACACCGGTGGTGGGCTCTACCGGACGACTCGGCTCTTCCTCGAGAAGGTGGGGCTCCGGTCGCTGGATGAACTACCGTCTCTTGCTCCACTCCTACCTGATACCTCGCAGTTGGATGATGTCGCAGTCTCAACCTGAGAAGCAGACGGAAGGCGTCCGCCTGCAGAAGGTCCTCGCCGCCGCGGGCTTCGGCTCCCGCCGTGCCTGCGAGGAGCTGATCGCCGCCGGCCGGGTCGGCGTCGACGGCCGGGTCGTCCGCGAGCAGGGCGTCCGGGTCGATCCGGGCACCGCCGAGGTGACGGTCGACGGCGGCCGCGTCAACGTCCGGGCCGACCTCGTCTACCTCGCGCTGAACAAGCCCCGCGGCGTGCTCAGCACGATGAACGACCCGGAGGGCCGGCAGAGCGTCGGGGACTACGTGGCGCAGCGCTCGCAGCGACTGTTCGATGTCGTCCGGCTGGACGCCGACACCGAGGGCATGCTGCTGCTCACCAACGACGGTGAGCTGGCGCACCGCCTCACCCACCCGTCCTTCGAGGTCTCCAAGACCTATCTGGCCGAGGTGCCCGGCCCGATCCCACGGACGCTCGGCCGCCGGCTGCGGGCCGGCGTCGAGCTGGAGGACGGACCGGTGGCGGTCGACTCCTTCAGTGTGGTGGACGTGGCGGCTGGGCGGGCGGTCGTCGAGATCGTCCTGCACGAGGGCCGCAAGCACGTCGTCCGCCGCCTGCTCGCCGCCGTGGACCACCCGGCCTCCCGGCTGGTCCGAACCGCGATCGGTCCCCTGCAGCTCGGGCACCAGCGGCAGGGCACGGTGCGCAAGCTCAGCCAGCAGGAGATCGGCGACCTGCACCGCATGGTGGAGTCGCCGCCCCGGTCCTGAGCTGGCGGCCCGGCGCCGGCTGACCAGCGGTGCCGGGGCTCGGAGCGGACGCGCCGCCGGTTCGGAGCTGGTCGCCGGCGCCGGCCGGCGTTCTCCTTCCCTCGTGCCCAAGTCGACTGCGCCACTCGACGACTCGACATCAGCACTCTTTGACGAGATGCAGT